>NZ_CM132916.1:0-325000 GCF_054030835.1 Stenotrophomonas sp. C-A
ATGGATGCTTGGTCCCGTAGTCTCGAGCGCCTCGAAGCGGAGTTCCCGCCGGAAGACGTTCATACCTGGTTGAAGCCACTGCAGGCCGATCTGCGCGTGGACAGCCTGGTGCTGTATGCACCGAATGCCTTCATCGTCGACCAGGTCCGCGAGCTGTACCTGGCCCGAATCCGCGAACTGCTGGCGCATTTCGCCGGTTTCAGCGACGTTTTTCTTGAAATCGGCTCGCGCCCGCGTCCCGTGGAGGCGCAGAACGCGCCGGTTTCCACGCCCTCGGCGCATGTGTCCAGTGAACCGCAGGTACCGTTCGCCGGCAACCTGGACAATCACTACACGTTCGCCAACTTCGTCGAAGGCCGCAGCAACCAGCTGGGCCTGGCCGCCGCCTTCCAGGCAGCGCAGAAGCCGGGCGACCGCGCGCACAACCCACTGCTGCTGTACGGAGGCACCGGCCTGGGCAAGACCCACCTGATGTTCGCCGCCGGCAACGCCATGCGCCAGGCCAATCCGGGCGCGAAGGTGCTGTACCTGCGTTCGGAACAGTTCTTCAGCGCGATGATCCGGGCCCTGCAGGAAAAGACCATGGATCAGTTCAAGCGCCAGTTCCAGCAGGTGGACGCGCTGCTGATCGATGACATCCAGTTCTTCGCGGGCAAGGACCGCACCCAGGAAGAGTTCTTCCACACCTTCAACGCGTTGTTCGATGGCAAGCAGCAGATCATCCTGACCTGCGACCGCTATCCGCGCGAGGTCGAAGGCCTGGAAGCGCGCCTGAAGTCGCGGCTTGCCTGGGGCCTGTCGGTCGCGATCGAACCGCCGGACTTCGAGACCCGCGCCGCGATCGTGCTGGCCAAGGCACGCGAACGCGGTGCCGAGATTCCCGATGATGTTGCGTTCCTGATCGCCAAGAAGATGCGCTCCAACGTGCGCGACCTCGAAGGTGCGCTGAATACCCTGACCGCCCGCGCCAATTTCACCGGCCGCGCGATCACCACCGAATTCGCCCAGGAAACCCTGCGCGACCTGCTGCGCGCCCAGCAGCAGGCGATCAGCATTCCCAACATCCAGAAAACCGTTGCCGACTACTACGGCCTGCAGATCAAGGATCTGCTGTCGAAGCGTCGGACCCGTTCGCTGGCACGTCCGCGCCAGGTCGCCATGGCCCTGACCAAGGAACTGACCGAGCACAGCCTGCCCGAGATCGGCGATGCCTTTGCCGGTCGCGATCACACCACGGTGCTGCATGCCTGCCGCCAGATCCGGACCCTGATGGAAACCGACGGCAAGCTCCGCGAGGACTGGGACAAGCTGATCCGGAAGCTGAGCGAATGATGCACGGATGCCGATGAGGCGTCATCGCACAAAACGGTGCAGAATCCGGTAGCAAGCGCGGGACACGTTGTGGATAAAAATGGCGTTTGAAATCCCGCCGGATTTATCCACAGCTTTCCCCACCCCCTGGGGGTCGGTAATACAGAGGGTTTCGATGTCTGAAATTCTTTTATTTACAAAGACTTAGCGTTGTTTTCCAGCGATTCTGTCTCTACCAGCACCACCAAGCTTTTGATTTATTCCACATTTTTTAAAGCATAGGGGCACGGAACCACATGCGTTTCACACTGCAGCGCGAAGCCTTTCTCAAGCCGTTGGCACAGGTCGTCAACGTGGTCGAACGCCGCCAGACCCTTCCGGTTCTGGCCAATTTCCTGGTCCAGGTGCAGAACGGCCAGCTGTCGCTGACCGGTACCGACCTGGAAGTGGAGATGGTGTCGCGGATCGCGGTTGAAGATGCTCAGGACGGCGAAACCACCATTCCCGCCCGCAAGCTGTTCGAGATCATCCGCGCCCTGCCCGATGGCAGCCGGATCACCGTCTCGCAGACCGGTGACAAGATCACCGTGCAGGCTGGTCGCAGCCGCTTCACGCTGGCGACCCTGCCCTCCAACGACTTCCCGTCGGTGGACGAAGTGGAAGCCACCGAGCGCGTGGCCATCGGCGAAGCAACCCTGAAGGAACTGATCGAGCGCACCGCTTTCGCGATGGCCCAGCAGGACGTGCGTTACTACCTCAACGGTCTGCTGTTCGACCTACGTGGCGATGCGCTGCGCACCGTTGCCACCGACGGCCACCGCCTGGCCCTTTGCGAAACAGACCTGGCCAAGCCCAGCGGTTCGAAGCGCCAGATCATCGTGCCGCGCAAGGGCGTGACCGAGCTGCAGCGCCTGCTGGAAAGCGGCGATCGCGAGATCGAGCTGGAAGTCGGCCGCAGCCACGTCCGCGTCAAGCGCGACGATGTCACCTTCACCTCGAAGCTGATCGACGGCCGCTTCCCGGATTACGAAGCGGTGATCCCGATCGGTGCCGACCGCGAAGTGAAGGTTGATCGTGAAGCACTGCGTGCCTCGCTGCAGCGCGCCGCGATCCTGTCCAACGAGAAGTACCGCGGCATTCGCGTGGAAGTCTCGCCGGGCAACCTGAAGATCAGCGCGCACAATCCGGAACAGGAAGAAGCCCAGGAAGAGATCGAAGCCGACACAACGGTCAGCGATCTGGCCATCGGCTTCAACGTGAACTACCTGCTGGATGCCCTGTCTGCCCTGCGCGACGAGGAAGTGATCATCCAGCTGCGCGACTCCAACTCCTCGGCGCTGGTGCGTGAATCCAGCAGCGAGAAGTCGCGCCACGTGGTGATGCCGCTGCGTCTCTGACGGAAACGCTGTTTCACGTGGAACCCAGAAGCGCCCGGGACCTCCCGGGCGTTTTTTTATGTTCCACGTGGAGCATTGTCGAAACGGATCGGAGAAATCCCGGACGTGCCCTGCTCGGCCCCAGACCAATCCGATCTCGCTTGCTCTAAGCAACTCGGGATCCAGGACGCTGGGAATTCGCCTTGCAGTGCTCGTCGGGCTCCATGCGATTGGGGATCTGGCAGCGAGCGCTTCGCATGTCGCACTTCGCTGTCCTGATCTTCAATGCTGGAAGCAGCAGATCATCTTCCACGGGAGGAGGTCCTCCGCTTCTGCGAACGGCACTGTCCACAGGCCGGCGCGGAGGCAATTTTGGGCAATCCTAGCTTCTAAATCTGGGTATAAATCTAAAGCATGGTGGTGATGGTAGAGCCAGATTTCGTGGAAAAATGCACTATCTATTTGTTTTTAAATAGATTTATGAGCCTGAAACCCCCTGTATAGAGGGCCCTCGGGCTGGGGGGGAACCTGTGGATAGTTTTCACCGCGTATCAAAAGGGCTTTTTTATCCACAGATTGCCCATAGCTTGTGTATAAGTCATACATACCTCCTGTGGACAGCGTGGAACGAGCGTCCTGAATTTCTTGAAATCTGTGGAACCCTCCAGGGCATCGGATCGCAGATTTGAAGGAATCGGCGGGGTTATCCGTCGGAACCACCCGCGAGGTGTCCCGCAATGGCCCTTCAGTGCTCGTGAAATCGGCGAAATCTGAGGGCCTGAACCCTGGAACCCCGCGCAGATTTGAAGAAATTTCGGGCCGTTCCAGCCCGGTACGCGCGGGAGCGTCACCCGCATTCCACGTGGAACGCGTCCATCGATGGGTGCAGAAGCTGCACCTTCGGCTCGACCGGCCTGCCCCTGCGCCCGGCTTGACCGATGCAGTAAGCTGATGGATTCCCTGCCCCTCTACCGCCCCGTGCGGATGGTCTTTCGCGCCCCATGCAGATCCGCCGCCTCGCCTTGCATCAACTGCGTCGCTTCAGTGCGGTGGACCTGTCGCCCCAGCCGGGATTGAACCTGCTGACCGGCGACAACGGTGCCGGCAAGACCAGCGTGCTCGAAGCCCTGCACCTGATGGCCTATGGGCGCAGCTTCCGTGGTCGAGTGCGCGATGGTCTGGTAAGCCAGGGCCAGGAAGCGCTGGAAATCTTCGTTGAATGGGACGAACAGCGTGCCAATCACCCGCCCCACCGCAGAAAGGCCGGGTTGCGCCACAGTGGCCAGGACTGGAAGGGGCGATTGGACGGCGAAGATGTCGCGCAGCTGGGTAATCTCTGCGCAGCACTGGCCGTGGTGACGTTCGAGCCCGGGAGCCATGCACTGGTCAGTGGTGGTGGCGAACCCCGCCGCCGCTTCCTCGATTGGGGCTTGTTCCACGTGGAACCGGATTTTCTGTCCTTGTGGCGCCGCTACTCCCGGGCGCTGAAGCAGCGCAATGCTCTGCTCAAGCAGGGCGGGCCGTCGCGGATGCTTGATACCTGGGATCACGAGCTGGCCGAGGCCGGAGAACCGCTGACCAGCCGCCGCCAGCACTACCTGGAGCGTCTGCAGCAGCGCACGGTGGACTTGGCCGCCAGCCTGGCGCCGCAACTGGGCATCCAGGGACTGGACTTGAGTCCTGGATGGCGGCGGCATGAGCTTCCCTTGGCCGATGCCCTGCTTCTGGCCCGGGAACGCGACCGGCAGGCCGGGTATACCTCGGTCGGCCCGCACCGGGCGGACTGGAGTGTGGATTTCCACAGCATTCCGGGGCGTGATGCACTGTCCCGCGGCCAGGCCAAGCTGACGGCATTGGCGTGCCTGCTGGCACAGGCCGAGGACTATGCGGAACAGCGCGGCGAATGGCCGGTGATCGCGCTGGATGATCTAGCCTCGGAGCTGGATCGCACCCACCAGGCGCGGGTACTGGAGCGCCTGCTCACTGGACCGGCACAGATATTCATCACCGCCACCGAAACCCCGGCGGCGCTGCAGGAATTGACCCACATCGCCCGGTTCCACGTGGAACATGCACAGATCGTGGCTGTGCCATAGTGGACACACCAGGGCCGTTCGACCCCGGCTGGTATAATTCGGGTTGGAATCCTTTTATTCTCGGCGCATCGCCCCAAGCGGTGGCCGACCTGCGGAGCCTACGGCAAGCGCAATGAGCGACGAACAGAACACCCCGGCAAACAACGGCAATTACGACGCCAACAGCATTACCGCCCTGGAAGGCCTGGAGGCTGTCCGCAAGCGTCCAGGCATGTACATCGGCGACGTGCATGACGGTACCGGTCTGCACCACATGGTGTTCGAGGTCGTCGACAACTCGATCGACGAAGCGCTGGCCGGCCACGCCGACCACGTTGCGGTGACGATCCACGCCGACGGCTCGGTCTCGGTGTCCGACAACGGCCGCGGCATTCCGACCGGCAAGCACGAGCAGATGAGCGCCAAGCTCGGCCGCGAAGTGTCTGCGGCCGAAGTGGTCATGACCGTCCTGCACGCGGGCGGCAAGTTCGACGACAACAGCTACAAGGTTTCGGGCGGCCTGCACGGCGTCGGCGTCAGCGTGGTCAACGCGTTGTCGCAGAAGCTGCTGGTGGACGTGTTCCAGAACGGTTCCCACTACCAGCAGGAATTCAGCAACGGCGCAGCCGTGACCGCGCTGGCCAAGCTGGAAGCCACCACCAAGCGTGGCACCACCGTGCGTTTCTGGCCGTCCACCGTCGCCTTCCACGACAACGTGGAATTCCACTACGACATCCTGGCCCGCCGCCTGCGCGAGCTGTCGTTCCTGAACTCCGGCGTCAAGATCGTCCTTGCCGACGAGCGTGGTGATGGCCGTCGCGATGATTTCCACTACGAAGGCGGCATCCGCAGCTTCGTGGAGCATCTGGCCCAGCTGAAGACCCCGCTGCACCCGAACGTCATCTCGGTCACCGGCGAGCACAACGGCATCGTCGTGGACGTGGCGCTGCAGTGGACCGACTCCTATCAGGAGACGATGTACTGCTTCACCAACAACATTCCGCAGAAGGACGGCGGCACTCACCTGGCCGGTTTCCGCGGTGCGTTGACCCGTGTGCTCAACAACTACATCGAGCAGAACGGCATCGCCAAGCAGGCCAAGATCAACCTGACCGGCGACGACATGCGCGAAGGCATGATCGCGGTGCTGTCGGTGAAGGTGCCGGACCCGAGCTTCTCCAGCCAGACCAAGGAAAAGCTGGTCAGCTCCGACGTGCGTCCGGCGGTGGAAAATGCCTTCGGTGCGCGCCTGGAAGAGTTCCTGCAGGAAAACCCGAACGAAGCCAAGGCGATCGCCGGCAAGATCGTCGATGCCGCCCGTGCACGTGAAGCGGCGCGCAAGGCCCGCGACCTGACCCGCCGCAAGGGCGCGCTGGATATCGCCGGCCTGCCGGGCAAGCTGGCCGACTGCCAGGAAAAGGATCCGGCACTGTCCGAACTGTTCATCGTCGAGGGTGACTCGGCAGGTGGCTCGGCCAAGCAGGGCCGCAACCGCAAGAACCAGGCGGTGCTGCCGCTGCGCGGCAAGATCCTCAACGTGGAACGCGCGCGTTTCGACCGCATGCTGTCCTCCGACCAGGTCGGTACGCTGATCACCGCGCTGGGCACCGGCATCGGCCGTGACGAGTACAACCCGGACAAGCTGCGTTACCACAAGATCATCATCATGACCGACGCCGACGTCGACGGTGCCCACATCCGCACCCTGCTGCTGACGTTCTTCTACCGTCAGATGCCGGAGCTGATCGAGCGCGGTTACGTCTACATCGGCCTGCCGCCGCTGTACAAGATCAAGCAGGGCAAGCAGGAGCTGTACCTGAAGGATGATCCGGCGCTGGACAGCTACCTGGCCAGCAGCGCAGTGGAAAACGCTGCACTGGTGCCGGCCACCGGCGAGCCCGGCATCGAGGGCCTTGCGCTGGAGAAGCTGCTGCTGACCTACGCGGCCGCGCTGGATTCGATCGAGCGCAACGCACATCGCTACGACCGCAACCTGCTTGAAGCGCTGGTCGACTTCGTACCGATGGACCTGGAAAGCCTGCGCGCTGCCGGCGAAGGTGAAGGACTGGACGCACTGGCCAAGCGCCTCAACCAGGGCAGCCTGGGCAGCCCGCGCTTCACGCTGGAACTGCAGGAAGCCAACGACGAGCGCCCGGCCGCTGTGCTGGTGACCCGTCGCCACATGGGCGAACAGCACATCCAGGTGCTGCCGATGTCGGCCTTCGAAAGCGGCGAGCTGCGCGCGATCCACCAGGCATCGAAGCTGCTGCACGGTCTGGTCCGCGAAGGCGCGACCATTTCCCGCGGTGCCAAGTCGATCGAAGTCGACAGCTTTGCCAAGGCACAGAACTGGCTGCTCGAGGAGGCCAAGCGCGGCCGCCAGATCCAGCGATTCAAGGGCCTGGGTGAAATGAATCCGGAGCAGCTGTGGGACACCACGGTGAATCCGGAAACCCGTCGACTGCTGCAGGTGCGCATCGAAGACGCTGTCGCTGCTGACCAGATCTTCAGCACGCTGATGGGCGATGTCGTCGAACCGCGTCGCGACTTCATCGAAGACAACGCGCTGAAGGTCGCAAACCTGGATATCTGACACAATCGGGACACGGCCGGTGCGCGGGGAGGCGCGCCGGCCTTCGACTCTTGAACACAGGTACCTGATGTCCGCATCCGCCCCGGTTTCCGCTCCGCCCCCGGTTCCGCCGGCTTCTGCCGCGCCGCGTGCCGTTTCGCCGTTGGCGGGGTTCTTCATCGACCTGGGTATCGCGGCTGTCACCCTGTTCGGCCTGAGCCTGATCAGCGGCCTGCTGTGGGGCCTGTACCGTGGCGTGATGGTCGGTTACGCGAACGCGCAGGCCGGCGCTGGTGCACCCGACGCCAGTTCGTTAGCGGCGTCACTGGGCCAGCCCGGCGCGCTTGCACAGATTCTCATGGCGCTGTTTGCCACCGGCGGTGCCGCGTTGCTGCTGTACTTCTGGCGACGGCCGGCCAACGCCGCCGAGCGCCACGCGTCGCGCCAGGCGCTGCGCCGTCCCTCAACCTGGGGCTGGACCCTGCTGGTGGCGACCCTGATCGTGCTCGGCAGCAATGGCATCGCCTTCCTGGCCAAGCAGTTCGGCATCGAGCCGGTCCCCACCAACCTGGCGCTGATGCAGAGCGCGATCGCACGCTTCCCCTTGTTCCTGGTGCTGTTCGCGGTGGTGCTGGCACCGGCCTACGAGGAGCTGCTGTTCCGCCGCGTGCTGTTTGGCCGCCTGTGGAAGGCCGGGCGCCCGTGGCTGGGCGTGGTACTGAGCAGCCTTGCTTTCGCCCTCATCCATGAAATCCCTGGCACCAGCGCCAACGGCCCGGCCGAGATCGCGCAGCTGTGGCTGGTCTATGGCGGCATGGGTGCTGCGTTCTGCTGGTTGTACCAGCGCACCGGTACGCTCTGGGCCGCGATCGCCGCGCACGCGCTGAACAACGGCGTGGCGCTTGCCGCACTTGTGTTCTTCGGGGCAACGTAACGCCGTGTCCGCTTGACGAAAGATTAAGCCGCTACGCTACACACTGCGCATATGAACACGGGGGTGGATCCATGAAACAACTGCTGCTGGCCCTTGTCATCACCACCCTGGTCAGCGCCTGCGCGACCACGACCTCCCCTACCGGCCGCCGGCAGATGGTGGGCGGGGTGTCGCAGGCGCAGCTGGATCAGCTCGGCGCACAGGCGTTCGCCGAAACCAAGCAGAAGGAAAAGATCAGCACCGACGGCCGCCAGAACGGTTACGTGCAGTGCGTGGTCAATGCCCTGGTCGCGCAGTTGCCGCCTCAATACCGTGGCGTACGGTGGGAGACGGCGGTGTTCGTCGACAAGGAGCCCAACGCCTTCGCCCTGCCCGGCGGCAAGGTCGGCGTGAACACCGGCATCTTCACCGTCGCCAAGAACCAGGATCAGCTGGCTGCCGTAATCGGCCATGAAATCGGCCACGTCATCGCCCGCCACCACGAGGAGCGCATCACCCGGCAGATAGGCGCGCAGACCGGGCTGGCCGTGCTCGGTGCGCTGGCCGGCGCGGCGTACGGCGAAGGCGCTGCCAGCACCGTCAACCAGCTCGGTGGCATGGGCGCGCAGACCGCCTTCCTGCTGCCCGGTTCACGCACCCAGGAAAGCGAGGCCGACGTGATCGGCCAGCGACTGATGGCCCAGGCCGGTTTCAATCCGGCACAGGCGGTCGACCTGTGGCAGAACATGATGGCCGCCAGTGGCGGTCGCAGCCCACAATGGCTGTCCACCCACCCTGACCCAGCCAACCGGATCCAGGAACTGCGACGCGATGCACCGGCTCTGACACCGGTCTATCAGCAGGCGCAGGCGGCCGGGCTGCGGCCAAAGTGCGGATGAGTGCGCATTTCTATGCTGTATTGCAGCACATAAAACGATTTCTCACGCCATCTGTTTCTGATACGTTTGGCGGCTCAGATTTTTCTGACAGTCCGACTTTGCCGCTAACCGGCGGTTCGATCGAGGTGAACGATGATTTTCCGTAACCACAAAGCTGTGCTTTCCGTCCTCGTCGCGACCGCCCTGACCGGCGCCGTGGTCACCGATGCCTTCGCGCAGTCCTCGCGTTCCTCCGAGCGTGGCAACCGCGGCGGCAAGCAGGCCAAGGCCGAAGCGCTGTACCCGAACGCGACCCGCGAGGAGCCGACCGTCAAGGCTTCGGCCAAGCTGGGCAGCAAGCTGCAGAAGATGATCGACAGCTACAACAAGGAAAAGTTCCCGGAGACGCGCACGCAGGCCGACGCGATCCTGGCTGACAGCGCCGCGAACGAGTACGACAAGTCGCTGGCCGCGCAGCTGGCCTCGCAGGCCGCCTACCAGACCGACGACACCCCGGCTGCCGTTGCCTACCTGAAGCAGGTCCTGCAGTTCAACGGCCTGGACAACAACGGCCACTTCCAGTCGATGCTGATGCTGGGCCAGCTGCAGCTGCAGGAAGACCAGACCGCCGAAGGCCTGGCGACCCTGGACAAGTACTTCGCCGAGAGCAAGTCGACCAAGCCGGAAGAACTGATCGCCAAGGGACAGGCGCTGTACCAGCTGGAGCGCTACCAGGAAGCGATCCCGGTGCTGAAGCAGGCCATCGCCGGCGCCACCGAACCGAAGGACAACTGGAACCAGCTGCTGATGGCGGCCCTCTCCGAAGCCGGCCAGTCCGGTGAAGCGGTGAAGGAAGCCGAGGCACTGGCCGCCAAGAACCCGAACGACAAGAAGGCCCAGCTGAACCTGGCCAGCATGTACATGCAGGCCGATCAGATGGAGAAGGCTGCCGCGGTGATGGACAAGCTGCGCAGCAGCGGCCAGCTCACCGAAGAGCGCGAGTACAAGCAGCTGTACTCGATCTATGCCAACACCGAACACAAGGAAAAGGACGTCATCGCGGTCATCAACGAAGGGTTGCAGAAGGGCATCCTTAAGCCGGATTACCAGGTCTACCTGGCGCTGGCCCAGTCCTACTACTACTCCGACCAGGTGCCGCAGGCGATCGATGCGTGGCAGAAGGCTGCCCCGCTGTCCAAGGACGGTGAGACCTACCTGAACCTGGCACGCGTCCTGCATGCCGAAGGTCGCATCCCGGAGGCCAAGCAGGCCGCCCAGCAGGCGCTGGCGAAGGGTGTGAAGAACCAGGCTGATGCCAAAAAAATCATCAACCTGAAGTAAGTAGGAATAACGCCTGAATGCCTGCACAGTTGATGCGCAGGCGCTCAGGATTGGTATAAGCTTGGAGGTTCCTGCGGTGTCATGCACCGCTGATCAGGGATTCCGCCCCCGGCATCCCGGCCCCACTATTGAGCTCTTGGCGCATGACGGAACAACTAGTCGTTCACCGGTACGAACAACCCGATGACAAGGGGCTGAGCTGGCCTCGCATCGTCGGCATCGCGTTTGTAATTGCCCTGCATCTGGCCGCGTTCATGATGCTCCTGATCCCCGCCGTGGCTCCCAAGGCCGTGGCTGAGAAGGAGCGCAACGTCATGGTGACCATCGTCGACGCCCCGCCGCCGCCGCCCCCGCCGCCGCCGCCGCCGCCGCCGACCGATACTCCGCCGCCGCCGGTGAAGAATCTGTCGCCGCCGAAGCCGTCGCCGGTCCCGCCGCCGCCGCAGGCGCCGGTCGTGGATGTGCCGGAACCGCGCCCGAGCGATATCGTCACCCCGCCGTCGCCTCCGTCGCCGCCGGCTCCGCCGACCTCGATCGAGGCCAGCGTGGACATCTCGTCGAAGGCCATGAATCCGCCGCGCTACCCGCCGGCAGCCTTCCGCGCTGGTATCCAGGGCGAAGTGATCCTGATCATTGATGTCGATGCCAGCGGCAACGTCACCAATGTCACGGTGGAAAAGTCCAGCCGTAACCGCGACCTGGACCGTGCTGCGATGGAAGCAGCTCGCAAGTGGCGCTTCAACGCCGCTGAATCTGGCGGTAAGAAGGCGGCAGGTCGCGTTCGCGTCCCGGTCAACTTTGCGCTGAACTGATGCGACCGGGTGGCCGCCTGGCCACCCCCGCTCCCAGTTCGATTGTTTAGCTTAGCTACACCCTTTATCACCACACACAACAAAGGTAAGCGTCATGCTGCAGGAAATTTTCATCGCCGCTGCTGCCGGGGGCAATCCGTCCAACGCCCTGTCGCAGATGGGCTTCGAGCACCTGATCCACGAAATGACCACCAAGCCGGGTGATTTCGCGGTTTCCTGGGTCGTGCTGCTGACCCTGGTCGTCATGTCGGCCATGTCCTGGTACTGGACCGTCATCAACATCTTCCGCGCCACCCGCCTGAAGAGCGCCGCTGATCGCGTCGTCAGCCTGTTCTGGGATACCCCGAACGCGCAGGACGCCATCCGTGCGATGGAAGAACAGCCGGCTTCCGAGCCGTTCTCCAAGATCGCCCTGGACGCTGCCCAGGCTGCTGCCCACCACCAGCGCGCTGAAGGCGGCGCCACCGGCGGCGTGGGTGAGAACCTGAGCCGTTCGGAGTTCGTCGACCGCGCCCTGCGTCAGGCCGTGACCCGCGAAAGCAACAAGCTGCAGTCGGGCATGACCCTGCTGGCCACCGTCGGCGCGACCGCTCCGTTCGTCGGTCTGCTGGGTACCGTGTGGGGCATCTACGGCGCGCTGATCAAGATCGGTGCCACCGGCTCCGCTTCGATCGACGCCGTTGCAGGCCCGGTGGGTGAAGCGCTGATCATGACCGCGATCGGTCTGTTCGTCGCGATCCCGGCCGTGTTCGCCTTCAACTTCTTCAGCAAGATCAACAGCGCGACCATCAGCAAGTTCGATACCTTCGCGCACGACCTGCACGACTTCTTCGCCACCGGTTCGCGCGTCCGCTAATTGCGACGCGCTGTACCCAGCGAGAACGTAGTCAACACGATCTAGACGGAGCCCGTTATGGCTTTCAGTAGTGGTAACAGCGGCGGCCCCATGGCCGACATCAACGTTACGCCCCTCGTGGACGTGATGCTGGTGCTGCTGATCATCTTCATCATCACGGCGCCCCTGATGTCCCACAAGGTCAAGGTGGATCTGCCGGAGGCCAACCTGGTCCAGAAGCCGGACGACACCAACGACCGCAAGGGCCCCATCACCCTGGCAGTCAAGGAAGATGGCTCGATCTACTGGAACGACGAAGAAATCAACAAGCAGACTCTCGAGTCGCGCTTGGCGACCGCCGCCCAGCAGACCCCGCAGCCGCCGTTGAACCTGCGTGGTGACCGCACCACCAAGATGCGTGTCATCAACGAGATGACCAAGATCGCGCAGGAACAGGGCATGCTGGACGTCGGCTTCGTCGCGACCAAAGAGAAGGGGCAGTAAGCCATGGCATTCAGTAGTGGTGGTGGCAAAGGCCCCATGGCAGACATCAACGTCACGCCCCTCGTGGACGTGATGCTGGTTCTGCTGATCATCTTCATCGTGACCGCGCCGATCATGACGTACCCGATCGCCGTGGACCTGCCGCAGCGCGTGCTCAACCCACCGCCGCAGCTGGTCGAACCGCCGCCGCCGATCGAACTCAAGATCGACGCCAGCAACCAGGTCTCGTGGAACAACAGCCCGATCAATGCGAGCGAGCTGCAGCAGCGGATGGAGAACGAGGTCCAGAAGGACCCGACCAACCAGCCGGAACTGCGCATCGACGCCAGCCCGGATTCCGAGTACGACGTGATGGCCAAGGTTCTGGCCGCCGCGAAGAACGCTCAGATGAAGAAGATCGGTTTTGTGCAGCAGTAACTGCTACACCGCAATACAACAGTCATGACGCGACTGCAGACGCCCCTGGAAACAGGGGCGTCTTTTTTATGCCTGACGGCCTGGACCGTTATGATCGGCGGATGCTCGCCCTCTTCGACTCCCTGCGCCACTGGCTCGACGGCATCGCCCACCTCGGCACGATCCTGGCGGTAGCCTACCTGCTGTACCTGTTCGCGCTGGCGGGCTGGATCATGCTGCAGAAGCGCGAGCCGGTGGCCACACTGAGCTGGATCCTGTCACTGGCGCTGCTGCCCTACCTGGGTCTCTTCATCTATTACCTGCTGGGCCCGCAGAAGGTGAAGCGGCAGCGCCTGCGCCGTGGACGCGCGCGGTCGGGCATGGAGCACTACAGCGACGTCTGCCCGCCCGATGCCGACTGCATCGAGCTGGCCAAGATCGCCCAGGCCACCACCGGGCTCGCGCCGAGCAGCGCCACCGAAGTCACCTGGCTGGTGGATGGCGCGGCAACCTACGCGGCCCTGCTGGACGCCATCGCGCAGGCCCGCGACCACGTCCATCTGGAGTACTACATCTTCAACCCGGACCACGCCGGCACCGCGCTGCGCAATGCCCTGGTCGAACGCGCCCGCGCGGGTGTGCAGGTGCGCCTGCTGCTCGACGCGGTGGGTTCGTCGGCCCTGCCCCGCCGCTTCCTGCAGCCGCTGCTCGACGCCGGTGGCGAAGCGATCTGGTTCCACCCACGGCAGCTGCTGAAGCCGTTCAAGCGCCCGTGGTTGAACCTGCGTACCCACCGCAAGCTGGTGATCGTCGATGGCCGCCTCGCCTTCACCGGTGGCATCAACATCACCGACGACGAGGATGAGAGCCGCAGGGCGGATGCCTACCGCGACCTGCACATGCGCATCCGCGGTCACGTGGTGCGCAGCCTGCAGCTGGTGTTTGCCGAGGACTGGCTCTACGCCAGTGGGCAGGATCCCTCGCGCATGGACATCGCCCGTCTGTGGCCGGCGGACATGCCGCTGCGCGGCGATGGTGCGATCAACGCCCAGGTGCTGGTCTCCGGCCCGGATTCCGGCTGGGAAACCATCCATCGCCTGCATGTGGCGGCGATCCAGGAAGCGCACGAGCGTGTCTGGCTGGTCACGCCCTACTTCGTGCCGGGCGAAGCGGCGCGGATGGCACTGACCTCGGCCGCGCTGGGCGGGCTGGACGTCCGCCTGCTGGTGCCGAAGATGAGCGATTCCTGGTTCGTCACCCAGGCCGCCCGTTCCTACTTCGACGAGCTGCTGCATGCCGGCGTGAAGATCTATGAGTACGGCCCACGCATGCTGCATACCAAGGCCTTCATCGCCGATGACGACGTCTGCATCGTTGGCAGTGCCAACTTCGACCACCGCAGCTTCCGGCTGAACTTCGAGCTGTCGATGATGATCAGTGACCGTGACCGGGTGGCTGCCCTGGCCGAATTGCTGCAGGGCGAATTCGACCGTTCCACGCGGGTGCGCGACCAGGCCGGCCGCTCGTTGTGGCTGCACCGCCTGCCCGAGGCCTTCGCCCGGCTGGCCTCGCCGCTGCTCTGACGCAGCGCTACACTGCGGCGATCACCCGGGGAGCCCCACTATGTACTGGTTGTACCTGCTGCTGGCG
Organism: Stenotrophomonas sp. C-A; assembly: GCF_054030835.1. Classification (NCBI taxonomy): domain Bacteria; kingdom Pseudomonadati; phylum Pseudomonadota; class Gammaproteobacteria; order Lysobacterales; family Lysobacteraceae; genus Stenotrophomonas; species Stenotrophomonas sp. C-A. The sequence continues at coordinate 14,664 of NZ_CM132916.1, forward strand.
CTGGGCTGTTTCGCCTTCGCGCTGAAGACCCCCAGCGCCGGGCTGATGACCCTGTGCCTGCTGGCCGCCCTCGCCTTCCTGCTGGCCTGGGTACGAGGCCGCTACGTGGCCCGCTTCGGCGATCTGCAGCGCGATCCGTCCACACTGGTCGATGCCGACGAACTGCGCCGCCTGCGCGAGCAGGCCCAGGCCCGCCCTGGTGACGACCACAACGATCACGATCCATCCCCTCTTTCCAAGTAGTTCCGTTCCATGACCCAGCTCAGCGTCAACGTCAACAAGATCGCCGTCCTGCGCAATTCGCGCGGCGGTGCCGAACCGGACGTGGTGCGTGCCGCCCAGGCCTGCCTGGATGCCGGCGCGCATGGCATCACCGTGCACCCGCGACCGGACCGCCGCCATATCACCGCCGAGGACGTGCTGGCCCTGTCCACGCTGACCCGCGCACGTGGCGTGGAGTTCAACATCGAAGGCAACCCGTTCGCGCCGCCGCGCGAGGGCTATCCGGGGCTGCTGCCCCTGTGCGAACAGACCCGTCCGGCGCAGGCCACCCTGGTCCCCGATGGTGATGGCCAGATCACCTCCGACCACGGTTTCGACTTCGAACGCGATGCCGAGCGCCTGCGTCCGCTGGTGGCTGCGCTGAAGGCAATGGGTTGCCGGGTCAGCCTGTTTGTCGACGCGGGCAACCCATTGTTGGAGCAGGCAGCCGAGGTGGGAGCGGACCGTATCGAGCTGTATACCGGCCCTTACGCAGAGGCGCACGCGGCTGGCGATGCCGACGCGATGCTGGCGCTGTTCGCCACTGCCGCCCGCCGCGCGCAGGCCGTTGGCCTGGGCGTGAATGCCGGCCATGACCTGTCGCAGGACAACCTGCGCGATTTCCTGGCCCACGTGCCGGACGTGCTGGAGGTGTCGATCGGCCACGCGCTGATCGGCGAGGCGCTGTATGACGGGCTGGACGCTACGGTGCGCGGCTACCTGGCGCTGCTCTGACCGATGGATGCAGCCGAGCATAGGCTCGGCTCTACAAAGTACCCGTATCCACTGTAGAGCCGAGCCCACGCTCGGCTCAGACTTGCCCTGAACCCTTCAGACGGCCGTCGCAGCCATTGAGACGGCCGCGACGTACGCTGCCGCAATGGGTATTGCGATCAAGGGCCGAGGTTCCACGTCCCACCATGCCGGGCGCTTTGAAAGCACCGTCAGCGAGGCGGTGGACGACGGCTGGGCGGTGGACGAGAGCGAGGAGTTCCTTGCCCCGCGCCTGCGCACCGAGGTGCGTGCCGAGACCGCGCGTAGCATCATCACCCGCAACATCTCGCCGGACGTCGGCTTCAGCCAGTCGGTAAATCCCTACCGCGGCTGCGAGCATGGATGTTCCTACTGCTTCGCGCGCCCCTCGCACGCCTATCTGAACCTGTCACCAGGCCTGGACTTCGAGACCAAGCTGTTCGCCAAGACCAATGCACCGCAACTGCTGCGCAAGGAGCTGTCGAAGCCGGGTTACGTGCCGCAGCCGATCGCGCTGGGCATCAACACCGATGCGTACCAGCCGATCGAGCGCAAGTTCAAGCTGACCCGCCAGCTGATCGAAGTGATGCTGGAAACCAAGCATCCGTTCTCGTTGATCACCAAGAACGCACTGGTCGAGCGCGATATTGATCTGCTTGCACCGCTGGCGGCGGAGAACCTGGTCAGCGTGCACTTCTCGGTGACCTCGCTGGACCCGCATCTTTCCGCAAAGCTGGAACCGCGCGCATCGGCGCCGCATGCACGGCTGCGCGCGATGAAGCGTCTGCATGAAGCGGGCATTCCGGTCGGTGTGATGGTGGCGCCGGTGATCCCATGGATCAACGACAGCGAGCTGGAGGCCGTGCTGGAGGCTGCGCACGACGCTGGCGCCAGTACCGCTGGTTACGTGCTGCTGCGCCTGCCGCTTGAAGTGGCGCCGTTGTTCCGCGACTGGCTGGACACCCATCATCCCGATCGTGCCGCGCATGTGATGAGCACCATCCAGCAGCTGCGCGGCGGCAAGGACTACGACAGCCAGTTCGGTACGCGCATGCGCGGCCAGGGCGTGTATGCCGATCTGTTGAACAACCGCTTCAAGCTGGCCCGCAAGCGGCTGGGTTTCAATGCGCAGAACAGCCATTGGCCGAAGCTGGACTGCAGCCGGTTCGTGAAGCCGCTGCCGCAGAAGAAGGATTCGCCGCAGGGAAGTCTGTTCTAGAAAGCTGGACCGCTGCCCGGCTTACCGGCAACAATCTGCGCTTGGACGGATGGCCGGCGAGCCAGGGAGGGATGCAGATGGATGACCCAGGATCCGTGACAGTGCGATGCCGTTCGCTTGACGACGAATCGGTTCGCACATGAAGCGCTCACATGCCTTCAGCTGTGGTGCGTTTCTGCTTTTCTGTGGTACCGATGCAGAGGCTGCCCGTGCGTTTGTGGTTGAAGACGCTGCCATGCGCGACCCCACCTGCCTTACGGTCGAGCCGCGCCAGCGGCTCTTCGCTTGTCACCAGATCGTTGCCGGGGACAGCCAAGTGATCGGGCTGAGACGATTCCGCTCGTCGTGGAGGACCGACCGTTCCACCTTCAGCAAGCTCACGATCCAGCTCCCCGCTGATGCGAAAGCAGGCGACCGGTTCTCTGTCCCAAATGATCGAGTACGGATGTTCCATAGCAGTGGGTCCAGCGCGTTTGCCGGAAAGACGGGCTGCTACGCAGTGCCGGTCGCAGGGCAGATTACCGTGGTTTCCGCAGGAGACTCCGGCATCGAGGTCCAGGTCGATGCAACGTTTCGCTCTGCAAGCCCACTGCAATGGCGCGGTGAATGTGACGCACCGACCGAGCTATCAGAGCGCCTGAAAGCCTCGCCCCTGCAGATGCACGACCTCAATGCATGGACGGGAGCATTTGATCCCGACGCATCCCCTTTCGATCAGGCACATCCTGCCAATCGCCCACGTGATTGAAGTCGAATCAACGGTGTCTGCATGATGAAACGCCTGCGTTTTCTTCCGGCCATCGCTCTCCTTTTCTCCCTTGCGACCCTGCAGGTTCAGGCCCGCGCCATCCACGAATGCATCGTCGTTCCGCAGGCGTCGATTGCCACTGATATGCCAGCCGACCTGGACGAGTTCGAGCAACATCTCTGGACGGCAAATACCGGTCAGTGGGTGAGCAAGGGCACGGACACACTGCTTCTGCTGCGGCTCTTCTCGGAGTCGCCGGGCGTGATCGATTCCCAGCAGTTCACCAAGATCACCGGCAGCCTGAAGCGATACTCGCCTTCGTCCGAAGGAATGCCGGAGGTAGTGGATGCGCGCTTGGCCAGTGGCGGTGCGGGCTTTGCGCACAAGGGAGACTATTGGTTGGCCGATTCCGTGAACGTCGAACTAGATCAGCCGCACGAGCGCGATGGTCGGATGGAAGTCAAAGTGACGGCTGTCGGTTGGAACAGTTATCGAAAGGAAGACCGTTCCTTCTATCTCCAGTTCACCTGTCAATTCAAGGAAATCCCCGTCGAGAAGCTCAGTGCCTGGCAAGGCGGCGACGGAAATCTCTGGCGAACCTTTGGGCCCACGAGATGACCAAGCGGCATCAATCTGTACACAGCAACTTCAAGTCGATGTATCCGGACCCGTGAGCACATGACATGAAGATCATCTACTGGCTGGGCATTGCGTTCCTGTGGATGCTTCCGTTGAACGTTCTACTGCTGACGGCCGGTAAGCTGATGTCAGGCGACGCGCTGGGAGAAGAAGAGCTCGTTGGTTTCGGTGTAGCGGTGTTCGGTGCCGCGGCAGGCGGGATTCTCTATCGCCGCCGCCCACGGTAGCGTCGAGCTTGTTCGACTTCGCTCCAGGTTCAGTCGAGCAAGCTCGACTCTACCGAGCAGGCGATATCGTCGGGCAGGCTCGGCGTTATCCCCCAAACAACTTCTGCGCACTCTGGAACAGGATCCAACTCGTCGCGATGAACTTGTCCCCACCCTCCGGGCGATTGCCACGATGGGTATGAGTGAACGCCGTCGGCGCAATCAGCAGGCTGCCGGTACGAGGCGCGATCTTGCGCCCTTGGAACAGGAACTCGGTCTCGCCTTCGTCAAAGTCGTCGTTGAGGTACAGCGTCCACAGCACGTGCCGGTGCAGGGTCTCGGCCTGCGCATCCTTCGGGTACAGCTCGCAGTGCCAGTACGGGTATCCGCCCTCGCCCGCCGCATACCACTGCAGGTTGATCGCACCCGGGCGCAGGCAGGTGCGGGCCAGATCGGCCAGCTGCTGCTGCGGCATGTCAGGGAAGTCCTCGGCAGACAGGCGTCGCGGTTGGCCGTTGCTGTCCTGGATCTGCAACATCAGCGGCGCAATCAACGCCTGTGGATAACGGCGTAGATAAGTCAGCAGGCCGTTGAACACCGCGATCTGCAGCTGCTGGTCGACATCCTGCCAGCCGTCCAGGCCACTGATGCGCAGATCCTTGCTGTGCTTGAGTTCCGGGAACACGCCACTGCCCACGGCACCGGGCTGCAGGCCACGCGTGGCGCGCAGGCGTTCAACGATGGCCGCGCAGACCTCGCTGGGGACGGCGTTGTGGATGACTTCGATGAAATCGACCGGGCCCTGCTCGTGCATGCGTGCATTCCTTAGGCGGCAACGGCTTGATGGTGCCGTTTGCCGCCCTCGGTGTCACCCCACGGTCATGTCATCGAACTGCCATGACCGCTGTCAGGCGATAGGCCCTCAGCCCTGTGCGTCGTCGTGCGCGTTGTGGTAGCGCACGGCTTCAGCCACTTCCTCGCGCGAGCCCAGGAACACCGGTACGCGCTGGTGCAGCTGGTCGGGCTGGATGTCGAGGATGCGCTCGCGGCCGGTCCAGGCGGCGCCGCCGGCCTGTTCGACCAGCAGGCCCATCGGGTTGGCTTCGTACATCAGGCGCAGCTTGCCGGCCTTGGACGGGTCCTTCTTGTCCCACGGATAGATGAAGATGCCGCCGCGGGTCAGGATGCGATGCACGTCGGCCACCATGCTGGCGATCCAGCGCATGTTGAAGTTCTTGCCGCGCGCGCCTTCCTTGCCCGCCAGCAGGTCGCCCACGTAGGCCTGCATCGGCGCTTCCCAGTGACGCTGGTTGGACATGTTGATGGCGAATTCCTGGGTGGCCGCCGGAATCTGCATGTTCTCGGTGGTCAGCACGAACTCGCCCTTCTCGCGATCGAGGGTGAAGGCGTGGGTACCGTGGCCGACGGTCAGCACCAGCTGGGTGCTGGGCCCGTAGATGCAGTAGCCGGCGGCGATCTGCTTGCTGCCCGGCTGCAGGAAGGCGTCGTCGCCCGGCAGTTCGACGTTGGTCGGGCAGCGCAGCACGGAGAAGATGGTGCCGACGGAGACGTTGACGTCGATGTTGGAGCTGCCATCGAGGGGATCGAACAGCAGCAGGAAATCGCCGCGCGGGTAGATGTCCGGCACCGGCTGGCTGTGGTCCATTTCTTCGGAGGCGCACGCGGCGAGGTGGCCACCCCAAGCGTTGGCTTCAAGCAGGATCTCGTTGCTGATCACATCCAGCTTCTTCTGCGCTTCGCCCTGCACGTTGCCGGTACCGGCGTCGCCGAGCACGCCACCGAGGGCGCCCTTGCTGACGGCGATGGAGATGCTGGTGCAGGCGCGGGCGACCACGGCGATCAGCTGGCGCAGGTCGGCATTGATGCGGCCGGCGTGCTGTTCCTGGATCAGGAAGCGGGTCAACGAAGTACGGGACATGGTCGGGCAGGTCTCGGCAGCGGGAAAACGCCTATTGTCGCCCGTATGGCGGGGCCGTGCGTGAGCGCGGGAAGGCGTAATCGTTTCCAGATGCGTTGCGCTGTCGGCGCCTTCCTTCATGGAGGCGCAGGGCGAGGCACACCGTGGCCAGGACCGTGAGGCGCATGGATGCGCCGACCGAGCCCCCATGGATGGGTTTACGGCGTGTCCTGGCCACGGTGTGCCTCGCCCTGCGCTTCAGGGTTCGCCGCGAGCGCGGAGGGTGTGGCAAAGGCAAAGCAGGAGCAAAAAACAAAGGCGCCTTTCGGCGCCTTTGTCTTCAAATCACTGGAGCGTTGTTTCAGCCCTTGGCGACGGTGGCCACGGCCTTGGCGACGTATTCCAGGTTGTTCTGGTTCAGCGCGGCCACGCAGATGCGGCCGGTGCCGACGGCGTAGATGCCGAACTCGTCGCGCAGGCGTTCGACCTGCTCACGGCTCAGGCCGGAGTAGGAGAACATGCCGGCCTGCTCGTTGATGAAACCGAACTGCGGGGCACCGGCAGCGGCCAGCTTCTCGACCAGGCCGTGGCGCAGGGCGTGGATGCGCTCGCGCATCTCGGTCAGCTCCTGCTCCCACATCGCGCGCAGTTCCGGGTTGGTCAGTACGCCGGCCACCAGCGCAGCACCGTGAGTGGACGGGCTGGAGTAGATGGTGCGGATCACGCGCTTGACCTGCGACTGCACGGCCTTGGCGTCAGCGGCGGTCGGCGCCACCATCGACAGCGCACCCACGCGTTCGCCATACAGCGAGAACGACTTGGAGTACGAGTTGGCGACGATGAAGCTGTCGATGCCGGCTTCGGCGATGATGCGCACGGCGGCGCCGTCCTGTTCGATGCCCTTGTCGAAGCCCTGGTAGGCCATGTCGATGAAGGGGAACAGCTGGCGGTCCTTCAGCAGCTGGGCGACCTGCTTCCACTGGGTGACCGTGAGGTCGGCACCGGTGGGGTTGTGGCAGCAGGCATGCAGCAGCACCACGGTGCCGGCTTCCAGCTTGCCCAGGTCGGCCAGCATGCCGTCGAAATCAACCCCATGGGTGGTCGGGTCGAAGTAGGTGTAGTCCAGCACCTCGAAACCGGCCGCGCTGAACACGGCGCGGTGGTTTTCCCAGCTCGGGTTGCTCAGCGCAACGGTGGCGTGTGGCAGCAGCTTCTTCAGCACGTCGGCGCCGACGCGCAGCGCACCGCTGCCACCGACGGTCTGTGCGGTGGTGACACGGCCGGCGGCCAGCAGCGGCGAGTCCTTGCCGAACACCAGCTCACGCGTGGCCTGCGTGTACGCCGGCAGGCCATCGATCGGCAGATAGCCGCGCGGTTTGGCTTCAGCGGCGAGCTGCTGCTCTATCTGCTTGACGGCGCGCAGCAGCGGAATGCGGCCGCTCTCGTCGTAGTAGATGCCCACACCCAGGTTGACCTTGGTCGGGCGGCTGTCGGCGTTGTACGCCTCGGTCAGGCCCAGGATCGGGTCGCCTGGGACCAGTTCCACGTTTGCAAAGAAGGACACGGCGGTACTCGTTCGGTAGACGGAAAGGGGGAGGAATTGCGCCACGCGGTTCGCGGCTTTTCGGCCGGAAACAGCCCATCGTAACAAAGCCTGCCGGGGCTGGCCGCCGCCATCGTCATCCGCGGCCCCGTACCATGGCGTGCGTTGCCGCCCGATCCATCAACCTGAATCATGAATCCTGCTGCACGACGCCATTGCCTGCCGCTGTCTGCCCTGCTGCTGTCGCCCTGGGCGGCCCTGGCCGAACCCGCGCCCACCGCCCTGCCCGCCGTGCAGGTACAGGCTGCACGCGTGCCGGGCATCGACCCGTTCGCGCTGCCGGCCAGCCAGGACACGGTCTGGATCGATGCCAGCCGCGCTGGCACCGGCGCGCAGCTGTCCGAGGCGCTGGCCGGGGTACCAGGGCTGCTGGCGCGCGACCGGCAGAACTTCGCCCAGGACACACAGCTGTCGATCCGTGGCTTCGGCGCGCGCTCGACCTTCGGGGTGCGCGGGGTGCGGGTGTTGATCGACGGGGTGCCCGCGACCATGCCCGATGGCCAGGGCCAGCTGTCGCATGCCAGCCTGTTGGGCGCCGAACGCATCGAGGTGCTGCGCGGGCCGTTCTCGGCGCTGTACGGCAATTCCTCCGGCGGCGTGCTGCAGGTCTGGAGCGCGCAGGGCCAGGCCGGCGACCCGTGGCGGTCGCGCGTGAATGCCGGCGCCGACAACACGCTCAGTGTCGGTGCGCAGCTGAAAGGTGCCGGCCAAGTGCTGGACTACAACATCGCCGCCAATCACTTCCGCACCGATGGCTGGCGGGACCATAGCCGTGCGCGCCGTGAATCGCTCAACGCACGCATCGGTGGTGCGCTGGGCGGTGGGCGGCTGGAGCTGTTGCTCAATGCGCTCGATGCCCCCGATGCACAGGATCCGCTGGGCCTGACCCGTGCCCAGGTGGCGGCTGATCCGCGCCAGGCCACGGCAGTTGCGCACCAGTACAACACCCGCAAATCGGTGCGCCAGCAGCAGGCTGGTCTGCGCTGGACCCGTGAAACGGGAGTGCAGCGCTGGCAGTTGATGGGCTATGCCGGGCAGCGCGCGGTACGCCAGTACCTGCCGATTCCGCCGACTGCGCAGGCCAATCCGCTGCATGCCGGCGGGGTGATCGATCTGGAGGGCGGCTACGGCGGACTGGACGCGCGCTGGGGGTGGCACGGCGATCTGGCCGGGCGACCGCTGGACCTGGTGGCCGGGCTCAGCGCCGACCGCCAGCGCCAGCATCGCACCGGCTACGAGAACTTCATCGGCAGCACGCTGGGCGTACGCGGGCGGCTGCGCAGAGACCAGATCGACACCGTGCAGAACGTCGATCAGTTCGCGCAGGCGTGGTGGCAGTGGAGTACACGCTGGTCATTGCTGGCTGGCCTGCGTCACAGCGCCGTGCGCTTCGAATCCGACGACCGCTACATCATCGGCCGCAACCCGGATGACAGCGGCCACCGGCGCTACCAGGCCACCACGCCAGTGGCAGGCGTCAGCTTCGAGGCCAGCCCGCAGTGGCGGCTGCACGCGGCCGTGGGGCGTGGTTTCGAGACCCCCACCTTCAACGAACTGGGTTATCGCGCTGACGGCCAGGCGGGATTGGCACTGGATCTGGCGGCCGCCCGCAGCCGCAATCTGGAGATTGGCAGCAAGTGGCATGCGCAAGGCGGAACCCAGCTCGATATCAGCCTGTTCCGCGCAGATACCGACGATGAGCTGGCCGTTGCCAGCAACACCGGAGGGCGCAGCACCTATCGCAACATCGGGCGCACCCGCCGCCAGGGCGTGGAACTGCAATACCGCCAGCCACTGGCCGAGCAGCTGGAACTGCAGCTGGCCTGGACCTGGCTGCAGGCTCAGGTGCGCTCGCCCTACCTGACCTCGAACAACACGGTCGCCGCAGGCAGCCGCCTGCCGGGCGTGCCTCGCCAACAGGCATTCGCACGCCTGCAGTGGAGCCCTGCCGATTGGCAGTGGGCGCTGGAGGCCACGGCCAGCAGCGATACCGTGGTCAACGACGTGGCCACCGAACGGGCGCCGGGCTTTGCCCTGTTGCACGTGGAGGGCGGACGCCGCTGGACCCTGCCCGGCGGTGAACTGCGTGCTTTCGCGCGGCTGGAGAACGTGCTGGACCAGGCCTACATCGGCTCGGTGATCGTCAACGATGGCAATGGCCGCTACTACGAGCCCGGGCCGGGACGGCGGGCCAGCGTGGGTGTGCAGTGGTCGTGGCGCTAGTGCGGGACCGCTGCGCTACCGTCAATCGGGGGCCTTGGCCGGGACGAATGGCGAGGTCGGGTCGCTGGCCGGGAAGGTCTCCTCCAGCGCCTCGTCCTGGTTGTCGCTGGCGCGCTGCTTGCGCTCGCGGCGCTTGAGCGGGCTCTCCTGGCCACCGCGATGGCGGTCACCGCCATCCTTGCGGTCCTGGGCGGCCTGTTCAGCCACATGTCTCACCGGCAGATGGTCGTCACCGTGCTCGGCGTCGAAGAACGGCGCACCGGTGCCGCGGTAGTCGGCGTTGTCGGCATCGCGCTTGCCGCGCTGCTCGCCGGGAAGGGGCGGGTGGTTTTCCCGCAGCGGGTCTCGTGAGGTCTCTCGGCTCATGGTCTGGTACCTGCACTCGGGGGCTCCCACTACACCGCCCTGCAGGTAAAGCCGCTGCGAACCTGGCGTCATGAACATCTCGCTCACCCCCCGGTAACGGCACCGCGCGTATTCCTGCCCACCCGCCCCCGCTGCAGGAGCCGGCCATGCCCCGTCTTGAACGACCCGCACCGTCCGTGTTCAACGCCCTGCTCGATCCGCTTGGCCAGCGCACCGCGCAGCGCCGCACGCGCCGCCAGGAAGATCCGCAGGCGGTGGCACAGGATTACCTGCAGTACATGCTCTGCGACTACGAGGAGAGGCGTGGCCAGAGCCACCGCAACTGGCGTGATCTGTGCCCGGTGTATGCCTTCGCGCTGACCACCCATGCCGCGGATTGGCCACGTGGTGATGCCGCCGATACCTGCGAGGAATTGGCCGAGCACTGGGAGCAGATGCGCGGGCAGTCGCGGTTGAGCTGGTCGCAGGCGCGGCCGGTGGTGGAGGACGCCTGGCGCGCACTGGACCATATTCCGGCGGCGGCGGTGAGGCCGTTGCTGCAGTAGTGGCGGGCACTTGAAGCAGCCGAGCGTGGGCTCGGCTCTACAGCCAAGTGGCCGCGCTACCTGACGTGCACGGCACGGACACGGCTGGTTTACACCCTCCGGCCCACGCTGGGCACCCTGCCCCGCCAAAGGTGCGCCCATGGCCCGCCCGATCTGGACCGGCACGCTGTCGTTTGGCCTGCTCAATGTGCCGGTGTCACTGATGTCCGGCGAACGCAAGGTCGATCTGCAGTTCCGCATGCTCGACTCCCGCGATCGCAAGCCGATCCGTTTCGAACGGGTCAACGCCGACACCGGCGAGGAAGTGCCCTGGAAGGACATCGTCAAAGCCTATGAGTACGACAAGGGCAGCTACGTCGTGCTGGAGGAAGGTGATATCCGGTCGGCCGCGCCGGAAAGCCACGAAGCGGTGGAGGTGGAATCGTTCGTGGATGCGGCGCAGATCGACCCGCGCTACTACGAGAAACCCTATCTGCTGGTACCCGGCAAGAAGGCCGAAAAGGGCTACGTGCTGCTGCGCGAGACATTGCGCAGTACCGGCAAGGTGGGCATCGCACGGGTAGTGGTGCGCACACGGGAATACCTGTGTGCGGTGATGCCACAGCAGGACGCGCTGGTGCTGATGATCCTGCGCTATCCGCAGGAACTGGTGGATCCCGAGGATTACAAGCTGCCCACCGGGAAGCTGGCCGACTACCGCATCACCAGCAAGGAAACGGCGATGGCCGAACAGTTGATCGAGTCGATGGCCGGCGACTGGGATCCGTCGCAGTACCACGATGAATTCCGCGAGCGCCTGCAGCAGGTGCTGAACAAGCGCATCAAGTCCAAGGGCGGCACCACGCGGGTGGACGATGAGCCGGCACCGCGCGAGGACGCCAGTACCAACGTGGTCGATTTCATGGCACTGCTGCAGAAGAGCCTGGACGCGAACACGCGCACGCCGGCGAAGAAGACAGCGACGCGCAAGGCACCGGCGAAGAAGGCTGCGAAGAAGACCGCCAAAAAGGCCGTGAAGAAAACCACCCGGCGCAAGGTAGGTTGAACCATGTCGCTGCACCAGTACCGGCGCAAACGCCGACTTGGCGGTGGCGCCGGGCAGACACCGGAGCCTGACGACACGCGCGTCCGCGGTGATCCGAAGCGGCGGCCGACCTTCGTCATCCAGCTGCACCATGCCAGCTCGCGCCACTACGACTTCCGCCTTGAGATGGACGGCGTGCTGAAGAGCTGGGCGGTGCCGAAAGGTCCTTCGCTTCGCGTCGGTGAGAAGCGGCTGGCCGTGGAAGTGGAAGATCACCCGCTGTCCTACGCCACTTTCGAGGGAGACATTCCCGAAGGTCACTACGGCGCGGGCCACGTCGAGGTGTTTGATCAGGGAACCTGGGCCTGCGAAGGTGATCCGCTGCAGGCGCTAGCGGCAGGAAAGATCGACTTCGTGCTGCATGGGCAACGCCTGGCCGGTGGCTGGAAGCTGGTGCGCACCGCGATGAAAGGACGCCAGGTGCAATGGCTGCTGATCAAGCGCGACGATGGTGAAGCGCGCGACGCCGAGGCGGATGACCTGCTGACGGCACCGATGCCGAAACGAGCACCTGCGGCGAAGAAGGGTTCCGCAGGGAAGGCGGTGCGCTCGGTCCCCGCCGCACGGACGACCACACGCAAGGCCGATGCGCGCTGGCATGCATGCGCACTGCAGCTGCACGGCGCACGTGATACGCCCTATCCCCGCGGGTTCAAACCGCAGTTGACCGATCATCGCGACAGTGCCCCGGACGGCGAGCGCTGGCTGCATGAGATCAAATGGGATGGCTATCGGCTGATGGCCGACCTGCACGATGGCGAGGTGAAACTCCGCTCGCGCAACGGCCTGGACTGGACGGCCGATTTTCCCGAGGTCGTGCAGGCCGTGCGGGCGCTGCCGGTGCGTGATGCGCGACTGGACGGTGAGCTGGTGGTGCTGGACAAGGAAGGACGCAGTGACTTCGCCGCGTTGCAGCGCGTGATCGACGGCAGTTCGAAACAACCACTGCGCTACATCGTGTTCGATCTTCCGGGTGTGGCCGGCGTGGACATCAGTCGTGCACCGCTGGTGGAGCGCAAGGCGCTGCTGAAGGACCTCATCGGGCCAGCGCCCGGCACCCTGGCCTTCAGCGAACACGTGATCGACCATGGGCCGCAGGTATTCGATGCCAGCGGCGAGGCCGGCTTTGAAGGCATCGTCAGCAAGCAGGTGGATGCGCCGTACGTGAATACCCGCGCGCGCAGCTGGGTGAAGGTGAAGCACGAAGACACCGACGAGTTCGTGATTGTCGGCTACACGGCACCCAAGGGTTCCCGGGTGGGATTCGGTTCGCTGCTTCTGGCCACGCCGGACAAGGCTGGCCTGCGCTATGTCGGCCGCGTTGGCACCGGCTTCGACGATGAAAGCCTGCGCGCGCTGCTCAAGGCACTGCGGCCGTTGGCAGTGAAGACGCCCGTGCTGCAGCTGCCGGTGCATGTGCCGTTCCGCGCTGCCAGCGTAAGCTGGGTGAAGCCGGTGGCAGTCGCCGAGGTCGCCTTCCGTGGCTGGGGCAAGGAAGGCCTGCTGCGCCAGGCCAGTTTCAAGCGGCTGCGCAGCGACAAGCAGAAGGAGGACCTGGGAATGAGCACCGCAGATGCCGAAGCCGGAGGTGAGGTCCAGATCACTCATCCGGAGCGGGTGGTGTTTCCAAAGCAGAAACTGCGCAAGGGCGACGTGGCCGACTACTACCAGCGCATGGCGCGCTGGATCCTGCCCGAAATCGCCGGACGTCCACTGTCACTGCTGCGCTGCCCGGACGGCGTGGGCAAGGCTTGTTTCTTCCAGAAGCACCATGGTCCCGGCCTGGGCGATGCGGTACATGCGGTGCCCCTGCAGCAGAAGAGCGGCCGCGAGGATTACGTCTACATCGACGACACGCGCGGCCTGCTGCAGCTGGTGCAGATGAACACTCTGGAGCTGCATCCCTGGGGCGCGACCGTGGCCGATCCCGAACATCCGGATCGCCTGGTGTTCGATCTCGACCCCGGCGAAGGCGTCAGCTGGGCACAGGTGAAAGCCGGTGCACGCGATGTGCGTGACCGCCTGCAGCAGGTGGGCCTGATGAGCTTCGTACGCCTGTCCGGTGGCAAGGGCCTGCACGTGGTGGTGCCGCTGCAGCCCAAGGCAGGCTGGGACGAGGCGAAGGCGTTCTGCGAGGCGTTCGCGCAGGCAATGGCGCTGGAGCAGCCTGATCGCTACGTGGCGACGATGAGCAAGGCCAAGCGCGGCGGGGTGATCTTCATCGACTGGCTGCGCAACACCCGCGGCGCCACCAGCGTGTGCTCGTGGTCGCTGCGCGCGCGCGATGCTGCCGGCGTGGCGGTGCCGCTGCGCTGGGAAGAGCTTGCACGCGTCAGTGCGGCCGACGCGTTTCCGATGGCCAAGGCGCTGGCGCGGGCGAAGCGGCTGAAGGGAAACCCGTGGCACGGCATCGAGCGCTTGAAGCAGACGTTGCCGCGCATGGACCTGTAGAGCCGAGCCCATGCTCGGCTTTCATGCACATAGACACAGGCCGCCGAGCATGGGCTCGGCTCTACAGGGGCGGCGTTACCTTGCGTCGCGCGACGCGCGGCGGCCGAACCACCAGCCGATCAGCAGCTGCAACGGCAGCGACGCCAGCAGCGAAATGACGAACCAGAGCGGGAAATCCGCGCCTGCGGTCCACACCGCGTAGCCGCAGCCCAGTGCGATCAACGACCAGATCGAAAAACCATGCGAGCGCGGCCAGCAGGGCGCGTAGTAGGTGGCGAAGGAAATGCCGGCGATGCCACCGAGCACGCTGAAGGCCAGATCCCACCCCAGCTGCACGCTGTTGTTGTCCGGCGACATGCCCACCAGCGGCGGCAGCCAGCTGGCGACGCTGCTGACCAGCGCAAGCGACAGCACGCCGCCGATCAGGGCGACGAAGGACAGGAACAGGGTCTTGAGCAGGCCGGGCATGCGCGCATTGTACGGCTGTGCGGCGTGCCTGGGGTTTGCCGGCCTGCGGCCGGTACTACCGATGGATCGGCATGGCCGCCGCGTCCGTGGGAGAGGGGGACGGAGCGACGGCGGCCATGCACAGGCGGTCAGGCGGCGAAGTCGAGCACCACGCGGCCTTCGATGGTGCCCGCGTGCATGCGCGCGAACACCTCGTTGATGTTTTCCAAGCGGTCGGTACTGACTGTGGCGGCGACCTTGCCCTCGGCGGCGAACTGCAACGACTCCTGCAGGTCCAGCCGGGTGCCGACGATCGAGCCCCGCACGGTGATGCCGTTGAGCACCATGCCGAAGATGTCCAGCGGGAAGTTGCCCGGCGGCAGACCGTTGAGCGAAACGGTACCGCCACGGCGGACCATGCCCAGTGCCTGCTCGAACGCCTTCGGCGACACCGCCGTGACCAGGGCGCCGTGCGCGCCGCCGATTTCCTTCTTCAGGAAGGCAGCGGGGTCGGTGGTGCGCGCGTTGACGGTGATCTGCGCGCCGAGCTGCCGGGCCAACGCCAGCTTGTTGTCGTCCACGTCCACCGCCGCCACGTTCAGGCCCATTGCGCGGGCGTACTGCACGGCCATGTGGCCCAGGCCGCCGATGCCGGAAATCACCACCCAGTCCCCTGGCTTGGTGTCGGTCACCTTCAGGCCCTTGTAGACGGTCACGCCGGCGCACAGCACCGGCGCGATTTCGACAAAGCCCACTTCCTTCGGAAGCAGGCCGACATAGTTGGCATCGGCCAGTGCGTACTCGGCGAAGCCGCCGTTGACCGAGTAGCCGGTGTTGCGCTGCGTCTCGCACAGCGTTTCCCAGCCGCCCAGGCAGTGTTCGCAATGGCCACACGCCGAGTACAACCAGGGGATGCCGACCCTGTCGCCTTCCTTGACGTGCCCTACCCCGCCTCCCACGGCCACGATGTGCCCCACGCCCTCGTGACCGGGGATGAACGGCGGGTTCGGTTTCACCGGCCAGTCGCCCTCGGCGGCGTGCAGGTCGGTGTGGCAGACGCCACAGGCCTCGATCTTGACCAGTACTTCGCCCGCCCCCGGGCGCGGTACCTGGACTTCCTCGATCACCAGTGGCTTGCCGAACTCACGCACGACAGCGGCCTTCATGGTCGAATTCATGTTCGGATCTCCGTAGTGCGCTTGCCCACAGAATGACGCCGGCTCGAGGCCGGCGCTTTGATCACGATCAAACCTTTGACGATTCGTGCAGCGGGTTCAGCTGGCCAGCACCGACGCCTCGCGGGCGAGGCGCTCGATGGCGTCCCAGTCACGGGTCTGCAGCAGTGCCGGCGTGGTCAGCCACGAGCCGCCCACGCACAGCACGTTGGGCAGGTGCAGGAACTGCGGCGCAGTCTGCGCGCTGATGCCGCCGGTCGGGCAGAAGCGCACATCGGCGAACGGGCCGTACCAGGCCGCCAGCAGTGCGGCGCCACCGGCCTGCACCGCCGGGAAGAACTTGAAGGTGTCGTGGCCGTGCTCCAGGCCCAGGATCAGGTCCGAGGCGGTGGCGGCACCGGGCAGGTATGGCAGGTCGGCATCGCGCGCGGCCGCATACAGCGCCGGCGTGGCGCCCGGGGAAACGGCAAAGCGCGCACCGGCCTGCTTCGCCGCCTGCATCTGTGCGGCGTTGAGCACGGTGCCGGCGCCGATCACCGCATCGGGCACGGCCTCGACCATGGCCTTGATCGCATCCAGTGCCTGCGGCGTGCGCAGCGTCACTTCGATCACCGGCAGGCCGCCGCGGAACAGCGCCTGGGCCACTTCGACCGCTTCATTCACATCTTCGGGGGTGTACACCGGAATCACCGGTGCAAGCTTCAACAGCGCGCGCAGGCGCGGATCAGCGCTGGACATGGCCTTGCTCCTTGCCCGACGGGGCATCGCGGATCGCCGCCGGGTCCGGCAGCGCAGCGGCGCATGATGCCACGTGGCTCACGAAGGTGCTGGCGGCGCACCGCCCTGCCCCCGGTTCAGGCCGGGTCGGCCTGCAATGCCTGGATGCGGCGCTGGTACCAGTCACCACCGAGCGGATCGAACACCGCCGAGCGCTCCATCTGCGCCTCGTACACGTGTACCGAGATCGCCAGTGCGTCATCGCTGGCGTTGCGCAGGGTGTGGTACTCGTGCGGCGGAATCAGGCTGCCGGCACTGCCGCAGCCCCCGCGCAGCACGGCATGGCGACGGAAGCGCCAGCGCTCGCCGGCACACTCCAGCAGTTCATACCGGGTGATCTCCAGCTCGCCTGACCACACTCCCTCCACACACCACATGGCATCGTGGTCGTGCAGCGGCGTGCCCTGCCCTGGGCCCCAGCTCATGGCAATCACGCTGTAGCCGTGTTCGCGGCTGTGGTACAGCGGGCGTCGCGCGTAATGATCACTGACCGGACGGTGCACGCACTCGGGCAACTCGATGCGGCTGTCCGCGATGGCTTCCTGCAGCGCAAGCTGCAGGTCGGCGGTGATGCGCTCGGCATCACCGGAGGTCATCGCCGCGTCGACTGCGGCGATCAACCGATCGCGGCCACGGAACGCCGGAAACGGAGAGGTCTGCAGGTCCATGCCCCGACTGTAGCGGAGCCTGGTTAAGGGAATGTTGGCGTTCGCGCGCGTCGCGCCCGCATTCAAGGTGAACACGCGCGGAAGAACGGTTCAGATGCATAGGCAGTAGAGCGATCACAATGGAACCTCGCGCAGCAGAACGTGTCGAACACGACACGATTCAGATCCTCTGCGACATTCCGCAACTTCGCGCCCCACGGGCGCAAGGCTAGAATTCTCCGACTTACCTGGTTCTATACATGTCAGTGCGAATTATTAGCGATGCCGCGTTGCTGGCATCGAAGGGCAAGGCTGCCACGATCAACGACATCGCACGACTGTCGGGAGTTTCCAAGAAAACGGTTTCAAGAATCATCAACAACTCGCCGCTGGTGCGCAAAGACACCCGCGACAAGGTCGAGGCGTTGATGCGCGAGGTCGGTTACGTGCCCGACCCCCTGGCACGCGGTCTCGCGTTCCGCCGCTCCTTCCTGATCGGCCTGGTGTATGACGACCCGGGCGCCCAATGCATCGTCGACCTGCAGCACGGCGCGCTGGAAGCGCTGCGCGGCACCGGTTATGAGCTGGTCGTGCATCCCTGCGACAGCCAGTCTCCGGACTGCGCGCACGGCGTGCGCCGCTTCGTGCAGCAGCAGAAGCTGCATGGCGTGATCCTGGGCCCGCGTGCCTCCGAGTCGACAGCGTTGACGGAGATGCTCGACGGCATCGAATGCCGCTACGTCCGCATCAACGCGCATGTGTCGGATGACGAGGCACAGGCCGTGGTCACCCACGATCGCGACGGTGCAGCCGCGGCAGCGGGCTACCTGCTCTCGCTCGGCCACCGCGACATCGCGGTGATTGCCGGTCCGGGCGACCGCCGTACCGCACGCGAGCGCACCCATGGCTTCCTCGACCGGTTGGCCCAGGTGGGCCTGACCCTGCCGGGTGAGCGGGTGCTGGAAGCGGGCGACACCTTCGAGTCCGGCGTGCATGCCGCAGAGCGACTGCTGATGGGCGGACAACGCCCCAGTGCGATCTTTGCCGGCAACGATGAAATGGCTGCCGGCGTGTACCAGGTGGCATTGCGTGCGGGCATCGCGGTGCCGCAGCAGTTGTCGATCGTCAGCTACGACGACAGCCCGCTGGCGTCGCGGCTGTGGCCGCCGCTGACCTCGGTGCGTCGCCATGTGTCCGATATCGGCCGCGTGGCTGCGGCGATGCTGGTGCAGGCCGACGTGCCGGATGCGCCGACCGCAACCAGCGTGCATCCGCAATTGATGGTGCGCGGTTCCTGCCGGGCCGTGGACGCCTGACTGCCCTGCCCTCGCCTGCGCCGCTGCAATGGCGCAGGCAGGCAACAACGAAAACGGCGCACCCATGTGCGCCGTTTCAGTGCAAAGCCGTGCGCGTTGTGTGCTTACACGTCGCCGCCGTCGGCCCAGCCTTCGCCCGTGCCGGCCTGGAACACGCGGTCATCGCCCTGCACATCGCCCGCCGGCAGATGCGCTTGGTTGGCCAGCGCCGCGTAGATGGGGGTGAAGTCCGGCGACGTCGCCTGCATCAGCTGCTCGAAGCTGTCGATGACGAAGTAGGTCTTCTGGAAGGTGTCGATGCGGTACTTCGTGCGCATGATCCGCTGCAGGTCGAAACCGATGCGGTTGGGCGCGGCCGATTCCAGCGAGTACAGCGACTCGCCCTTCGACGACACGATGCCGGCACCGTAGATGCGCAGGCCCTCGGGCGTGTCGATCAGGCCGAACTCCACCGTGTACCAGTACAGGCGGGTCAGGTTCTGCAGCGCGTCCGGGCCGATCGCGTGGGCTTTGACGCCGCCACGGCCGTACGCCTCCATGTAGTCGGCGAACACTGGGTTCATCAGCAGCGGCACGTGGCCGAACAGATCGTGGAACAGGTCCGGTTCGGCGATGTAGTCGATCTGGTCCGGGCGACGGATCCACCAGGTCACCGGGAAACGGCGGTTGGCCAGGTGGTCGAAGAAATCCAGTTCCGGCAGCAGGCCTTCGACGCCGACCAGGGTCCAGCCGGTGGCCGCGCCCAGTACTTCGTTGAGTTGGTCGAAGCGCGGAATCATGTGCGCGTTCATGCCCATCTCGTCCTGTGCATCCAGGAATTCCTGGCAGGCGCGGCCAACCAGCAGTTCGCGCTGGCGCTGGTACAGCGTGCTCCAGGTGGCGTGGTCGTCGGCGCTGTAGGTGTCCCACGGCTGCTCGACGAGCGCGGTGGTATACACCGGCACGTAGCCCTTGTCGGTCTGCTGGTGTTCGACGCGGCGGGGCTGGGCGAGGTCCATGGGGCACTCCTGGATGGGATACCCACGATGCTAGGGCAGGGTGCGCGCAACAGGGTTGCAAAAGTTGCGCCGATTGGCCTTGTTGGCGCAATATCCTTGCGTACTCACCATGTTGCGGGGCAACAATGGCCGGAGAAGTCCAGTTCGATCGCACGGATATACGTCTGCTGGCTGAAATCCAGCGGGATGGGCGCGCCACCAACGCCGAGCTCGCAACACGGGTGAACCTCTCGCCCTCGGCCTGCCTGCGCCGCCTGCAGCGGCTGGAAAGCGAGGGCGTGATCGTCGGCTATGGCGCGCGGCTGGAGCCACGGCAGCTGCGGCTGGGCCTGCAGGCCTTCGTGCGCGTGCAGCTGGAAAAGCACGACCAGGCCGCCATCGGCCACTTCGTGGACAGCGTGCAGGGCTGGGATGAAGTGGTGGCCTGCCATGCACTGACCGGCGACATGGACTATCTGCTGCACGTCTACGTGCGCGACCTGGAGCACTTCTCGCACTTCCTGCTGGACCGGCTGCTCAACGCCGGTGGCGTGGCCGATGCCAATTCCAGCTTCGTGCTGCGCACGGTGAAGGGATTCCAGGCATTGCCGCTTTCACAGCTGGAATAAGCGCGCCGCCGCGATTTGACGCAGCCGGGCGGGTAGCTGAGCATCACCGCCCTGCGCTCGCCGCAGCGTTCCTTTCCGGTTCCACGCATGTCCGAACTCCAGCACCCGGTGCCCACCACCACCTTCCTGCCGCTGCAGCGCAAGTCGCTGGCGCGCTACATCGCCCATGGCACGCCACCGCAGACCGCAGTGGAGCAGGCTGGGCTGATGGCTGCGCAGCTGTGCCGGACGCGCCTGCATCCAGCCGCCGAGATCGAGCGCCTGCTGCATGATGCCTGCGCACTGTTTGCCGGCAACGAAGGCGCGGCCGCTCAGCTGGCTGGCCCCGGTGGCGGTGGCCAGCCGGAGCTGGATGCCTGGTTGATCGCATTGGCCGCCCACGGCGTGCTGCTGGCGCCGGCGGAGATCCTGCAGGACTTCATCGTCCAGTCGCCCAGCGAGTACCCCGGCCTCGACCTGCAGCAGGCCTGCCAGGAAACCCTTGCCGAACACGAGATCCGCTTCCCGGCCGCGTTCGCCAGCGACGATGAGGACGACGTCCAGGACGAAGCCGTTGCCAGCGATGCGCGTGCGATCGAACACCATGGCCTGTACACCTCCGAGCAGGCCCGCGTGCTGCGCGCCATCGCCGCCAACCCCGATGAACTGATCGACCTCGATGGCTATGCCGGCACCGGCAAGGGCCACCTGGTGCTGGCGCTGATGGATGCGCGGCCGGGCCGCTACACCTACGTGGCGCCCTCGCGTGGGCAGGTGGAAGCCTTCCGCAGCCGCGTGCCGGCCAGCACCGCGGTGCGCCTGCTGACCCAGATCGAGTTCGCCAACCGCGTGGCGCAGCATGCCGCGCGCAGCGGCCACACCGGGGGCTTCGTTGCCAGCTACCGGCGCAGCACCCGCACGCCGCGCGAGATTGCCGGCCGCATCGGCCTCCAGGGCATCGGTGGGCGCAGCCCGGAGCAGGTGCTGCTGACTGCGTTCGAGGCCATCAACCGTTGGTGCGCGTCGTCGGCACCGGGCTTGGCGTTCCAGCATTTCGACCGTTCGGTGCCCGCCGCGATGCTCGACGTGTCGCCGTACATGGCGGCCGCCGAGCACGTCTGGCGCTGCATGTTCGACGCCGAACTGCAGCGGGGCACGCTGCTCAGCCTCAGCCCGGCGCACATCGGCAAGTGGCTGGCGCTGCGCGGCGTCACCCCGCCGCTGGACATGGGCATGCTGCTGGTGGACGAGGCGCATGACCTGAGCCCGTCGTGGAAGCAGTTGCTGGCCGGCCATGCGCCTGGCGTGGTCAGCCTGGGGGATCCGCACCAGTGCCTGTCCGGCACGGTGCCGCGCTGGGCCGCGTCGAAGGTGCTGGAAATGCACCAGTCGGTGCGCCAGGGCAACCAGGTCGAGGATCTCGTCAACCAGACCCTGGCGCTGGATGGACTGGGCCAGGAAAGTGGGCCGTTCGTCGGTGCCGCCGACCGTGCCACCGCTGTGCTGCATTACCGCCACTGGGCGCAGGTGCCGAGCGAGGGCCTGCGCATCCATGGCAGCGTCGCCGATCTGGCCCTGGATGCGGCACAGCTGCACGCGCTCGGGCTGCGGCCCTACCTGCATCCGGCATCGCTGCGCGCGCTGCGCAGCGTGCTGCAGCGGCCGCTGGATGCGTGGCGCCGGCGCCACGACAGCGCCTCGGACCCGGCATGGGAGCACGTCCTCGCCACGCAGGCCGACGAAGGGCAGGGCGCGCTGGTCGAACTGTTTGCGTCTGCCGATCGGGTGCAGTCACTGCTGCAGGCGCTCGACGACCAGGACACGCCTGCTGAAGGGCGGGTGGCGCTGTGCCTGGCCGAACACGCGAAGAACCTGCAGTTCGACGTGGTCTCGCTGTCACCCGGTTGCTTCCGTGCGGGGCAGGGCGGACGCATCTGGCACAACCCGGTGCGCGCGGTCTATCTGGCACTCACCCGTGCGCGACGCCAGCTGCATGTGCCGGCCGATGGCATGGAACAGCTGCAGCACACGGCGACACTGCAGGAGCAGGCCCGTCAGGCGCGCAGGCGCGAGCGGCAGCAGGCCAGCGGTTACCGGCCTGCGCGCTAGAACGCGCGTCGCTGTCTGGCAGCGACACGCTGGCTCAGGTCAGCACTTGTCCTTGCGGCCCATCAGCTTGCCCAGGCGCGAGGCTTCCTCGCACTTCGGCGCGGCCACGGGTGCCGGTGCGGCGGCCGCGGCGCGTGCGCGCTGCAGCTGCTGGATCTTCGCGCGGATCTGCGGCATCGCGGCCATTGCGGCCTTTTCGCCCTCCAGGATCGCGGTGCCACGCTGGCTGAAATCGGCGGCGCCGATGTCCAGCACCTTCGGGCGGATGACGATGTCGGCGCGTGCCAGTTCCTGCTCGCCCAGGCGCTGGCCCATGATCGAGATGGACTGGTTGACGATGCCCAGCATGTCGGTCGGCGCCTTGCCGCTGGCCTTGCTGGAGATGTCCACGGCGATCACGAAGTCGGCGCCGAGCTGGCGCGCGGCATCGACCGGCACCGGGCTGACCACGCCGCCATCGATGTAGTTGCGGCCACCGATCTTCACCGGCTCGAACACGCCGGGAATGCTGCTCGACGCGCGCACCGCCTGGCCGACGTTGCCGCGCACGAAGATCGCGCGCTCACCGGTTTCCAGCTGGGTGGCCACGGCGGCGAACGGCTTCTTCAGGCGTTCGGCGGGGCGGTTGGCCACTTGTTCGTTGACGTAGTCCTGCAGCTTCTGGCCCTGCACCAGGCCACCGGAGAACAGGCGCACGTCGCGGATGCTGGCTTCGTCCAGCGCGACCGCCTTGCTCTGCATCTGGAACGCATCCATGCCGCTGGCATACAGCGCGCCGACCACGCTGCCGGCACTGGTGCCGGACACCACGGCCGGTTCGAAGCCATTGGCCTCCAGCATCTTGATCACGCCGATGTGGGCGAAGCCCTTGGCTGCACCACCGCCGAGGGCGATACCGATCTTCACCGGCTTGGCCTGCGGCACCACGGTCGGTGCAGGCGGCGGCGTGGGGCGGACCGGGTCGCCACCGCAGCCGGCCAGCAGGCCGATCAGGGCGACGGACAGCAGCATGCGGGGGCGGAACAGGCTCATCGGCAGTGCGCTCGCGGCGCCGGATTCAGGAAAGGGCGCCAGCATACCGAAGCCGTGGCGGGGCGGGCAGGGTGGGGAAGTTCCCTATTCAGGAAAACGGGCGCGGTAGGTGCCGACCTTGGTCGGCACACGCAGACTCCAGTGCCGACCAAGGTCGGCAGCTACCAAACGAGTGGGTCAGAACCGGTTGTCGCCGTCCAGCATCCGGCCCAGGCCGCCCAGTACCGAGCCTTCGCCGCGGTTCTGGCCACCGCCCTGCGGCGCGGCCATCCACATGCGGCCGGCCAGGCGCGAGAACGGCAGCGACTGCAGCCAGACCTTGCCCGGACCGGTCAGCGTGGCCAGGAACACGCCTTCGCCGCCGAACAGCATGCTCTTGACGCCGGCCACCCGGCGCACGTCCATGTCCACGGTGGGGTGGTAGGCCACCACGCAGCCGGTATCCACATCCAGCCGCTCACCCGCGGCCAGTTCGCGTTCCACCACGCAGCCGCCGGCGTGGATGAACACCCAGCCGTCGCCCTCCAGCTTCTGCATGATGAAACCTTCGCCGCCGAACAGGCCGGTCATGATCTTGCGCTGGAACTGCACGCCGATCTGCACGCCGCGCGCGCCGGCCAGGAAGCTGTCCTTCTGGCAGATCAGGCGGCCGCCATGCTGGTCCAGCTTCATTGCCAGTACGGTGCCGGGGTAGGGCGCGGCGAAGGCGACCTTGCCCTTGCCGTGGCCGCTCTGGGTGTAGACGGTGGCAAACAGGCTCTCGCCGGTCAGCACGCGCTTGCCGGCGGCCATCACCTTGCCCATGAAGCCGCCGCCCTGGTCGCCGTTGGCGGCGCCGAACACCGTATCCATCTGCACGGTGGCGTCCTTGAACATCAATGCGCCAGCCTCGGCAATGGCGCTCTCACCGGGGTCGAGCTCGATTTCCACGAACTGCATTTCATGGCCGACGATGCGGAACTCGATGTCGTCGGCGCGGCTGCTGGCAGCGGCGGGGACCGGCGGCGGGGTGTTCGGCATGCCTGGGGCCGCGGACTGCAGTTCGGGCACCTCGGCGATCGAGGTCCACCCGCTCATGCCCTGGCACCAGGCCAGGGCGCGCGGATTGGCCTGCGCATAACGGCGCGCGGCCTCGTCATCAAGCGGGCCGATACGCTCGGCCTGGGCGGAGGCATGGAAGTACCACTGGGTCATCGCGGCGGCTCCGCAGGGCTGGAAAACCCCGAGTCTAGCGAGCACGCGGGGGCCGGGGCGACGGGGCCATGAACGGCAGGCATTTGCGGGGCAGGTGCTGTATTGCAACAATTATCTGGTAGCGCCGTTTTACCACCCCTCCAAACACAGCCTACCGCCATGTCCCCGACCCGCACTTCCCGTGGCCGCCTTCCGGTCGCGCGCCCCCTCGTTGCCGCTCTTTCCGCCCTGTTGCCGCTGGTAGCAGCCGCCCAGGAAACTCCCGCTGCCAAGGATCCGGTTGCCCTCGATGCCCTGCAGGTGACCGCGCAGCGGCGCGTTGAGAACGCCAAGGACGTGCCGGTCGCGATCAGCGCGATCCAGGGCGAGAAGCTCGATGTGCTGGGTTCGGCGGGCGATGACATCCGCTTCCTGGCCGCGCGCGTGCCCAGCCTCAACATCGAGTCGTCCTACGGCCGTGCCTTCCCGCGCTTCTACATCCGCGGCCTGGGCAATACCGATTTCGACCTCAATGCGTCGCAGCCGGTGTCGCTGGTGTACGACGACGTGGTGCAGGAAAGCCCGCTGCTGAAGGGCTTCCCGCTGTTCGACCTGGCCAACGTGGAAGTGCTGCGCGGTCCGCAGGGCACGCTGTTCGGCCGCAATACCCCGGCCGGCGTGGTCAAGTTCGACTCGGCGCGCCCGTCGCAGGATGCCGACGGTTACGTGCGCGTGGGCTATGGCAGCTACAACAGCTGGAACGTGCAGGGTGCCTACGGTGGGCCGCTGACCGATCGCTGGTCGGCACGCGTCTCGGCCATCTACCAGCGCCGCGATGACTGGGTCGACAACACCCGCGCCGGTGCGCCCAACAGCGGTTTCGAAGGCTATGACGAAGCCGCCGGCCGCGTGCAGTTCCTGTACGAAGGCGATGACTTCGAGGCGCTGTTCAACCTGCACAAGCGCAAGCTCAACGGTACCGCCCGCCTGTTCCGCGCCAACATCATCCAGAAGGGTGGCAACGGCCTGGTCGAGAACTTCGACCGCGACAAGGTGGCCAACGACGGCGTCAACTTCTCCGATCTGGAAACCTGGGGCGGCAGCGCGCGCCTGCAGTGGAACCTCGGCTCGGTGACCCTGCACTCGATCACCGGATATGAAACCGCTGAATCGCTCAACCGCGGTGACATCGACGGTGGCTACGGCGAGGCATCGCTGGGCGCTGGCAACTATGGGCCGGGCTTCATCCCGTTCTCGTCCGAGTCGGCCGACGGCCTGCCGCACCACCGCCAGTGGACGCAGGAATTCCGCGTCGAATCCAACGAATGGGGCCGCTTCGACTGGCAGGCCGGCGTCTTCTATTTCGACGAAGACGTGACCATCAACAACTTCAACTACAACTCGCTGAAGCCGGGCAACCCGCAGACCGGCCATGTGGTGCAGAACCAGCGCAACAAGGCATGGGCGGTGTTTGCCTCGGGTGACTTCGATGTCACCGACCGCTTCAAGCTGCGTGCCGGTGTGCGCTACACCCAGGACAAGAAGGACTTCAACGCCAGCGTGCTGCAGGCCGTGCCGTTCGGTACCCCGGTCAGTGGCCCGTATGTGGCCAACACCGACGTCAACGACGTCAGCTGGGATGTCAGCGGCGTCTACAAGCTGACCGACAACGTGAATGCCTACGCCCGCGTGGCCAAGGGCTTCCGCGCGCCGTCGATCCAGGGCCGCCTGGCCTTCGCGCCCGGCCTGTCGCAGGCCGATTCGGAGAAGGTGATCTCGTATGAAGCCGGTATCAAGGCCGACCTGTTCGAGCGGCGCGCGCGCCTGGGCCTGAGCGTGTTCCGCTACAACGTTGACGGCCAGCAGCTGATCGCCGTGGGCGGCACCAACAACACCGCCACCCTGCTCAACGCCGACAAGACCATCGGCCAGGGCGTCGAGCTGGACCTGGAGGCCTACCTGGCCGACAACGTCCTGCTGACCTTCGGCAGCAGCTACAACGACACCGAGATCAAGGACAAGGATCTGGCGGTGGCGATCTGCGGCGGTGGCTGCACCATCAATGACCCGACCACCGTCATCAACGGTGGCACCTACGCGCTGGTCAACGGCAACCCGCTGCCGCAGGCGCCGAAGTGGATCCACAACGCGACCCTGCGCGTGGGCTTCCCGCTCAGCGATGGCAGCGAGCTGTATGCCTACACCGACTGGGCCTACCGCAGCGCTGTGAACTTCTTCATCTACGAGTCGCCGGAGTTCCGCGGCCGTAGTTCGCTGGAAGGCGGCCTGCGCCTGGGCTACAACTGGGATTACGGCCAGTACGACGTGGCTGTGTTCGGCCGCAACCTGACCAACCAGACCCGCGTGGTCGGTGCGATCGACTTCAACAACCTGACTGGCTTCCTCAACGAGCCGCGTACCTGGGGCGTGGAGTTCACCGCGAAGTTCTGATGCGGTGACTGCGGTAATGCAATGAAGAAGGGCCGGCGCAATGCCGGCCCTTCTGCTGTATGGGGTCAGAGCCCTTTCCTGCGGAAAGGGATTCGACCCCGGAGCATCACTTACAGCGCGCTCTGCGGGCGCACCTTCAGCACCGCGTTCTCGGTGGCGCAGTCGCGGCTGGAGTGCAGGCCGGCCTTGCGCGCCGCTTCGATCTCCTTGCGTGCGGCCAGCAGGTCCTTGTTGAACGCGGCGTTGTCGTGCAGGCGGGCCACGGCGGCGGCGCCCATGAAGCGGCCTTCGAGGATGTCGCTCTGCCAGTGCACGTTGCACACCAGGCGGCTCTCGCCGTAGTTGCGGCCGCGCGCCTGGATGGCATCGGCGCGATCCGGTGCGATCTCCGACAGGATCAGGGCCCAGGCCCAGCCGATCGAGGTGTGGCCGGAGGGGTAGGAGCCGTTCTTGCGCAGGCCGTCCTCGTCCTTCGGCGAGCAGGTCGGCTCACCATTGACCATGAACGGGCGCGGGCGCTGGTAGTGATTCTTGGCGGCCTTGGTCGCCGCGCTGGCGTCGATCCGGCTGCGCTCCAGCAGTCGGTACAGCGCCGGAGTCTTCACCGCATCGACGTCGATGTCGGCGGCGCAGGAGAAGTGGTTGGCGCCTTCAGGGAAGCCGAGTTCCGCATCGACACCGGCCTGGGCGAAGCGCGGGCTGCCACGCAGCGCGCGGGCTTCACGGCTGACCTGTTCGTCCAGGGCGAGGGCGGCCGAACCGGCCACCGGCGGTGCCGGCACCAGGTCGAGGCTGGCCGGTACCGCGCTCTTGTCCAGATAGCCCACCGCCTTGGTGGTGATGTTGGCTTCGACGGCGGTCGGCTTGGCGGCGGTGGCGGCACAACCGGCCAGGGCCGCGATGACGGCAAGGCCGAGCAGCGGGCGGGCAGGGTGGGAAATCAGCGACATGGACAGGCTCCGGAAGAGAAAACAACGCGCCATGATCGCAGCCCGAATACGACACCGCAGTGGCCATCGGTCATACGGCCAGACCCGGCATGGTCATCGGAAGAATACGAAAAGCGTCATGGAGTGACGTCAGTCTCCTGAATCCGGGCGCAGCGCACGGACTTTCACGCCGCTGCACCGTGAGCATCGGCAAAACGGCAAGCGCCAGGGCCGTCCAGTTCCAGCCGGGTCGGGGGGATCCGCAGACAGAGGGAGAGAAGCGATGCGCAGCACCGCAACAGGAAGTACCGTCCTGGCCCTGCTCCTCGGGCTTGCAGCAACGCCGGCGCAGGCCGCCGACGTGGTCGGCGTGGCCTTCGTGCATGGCACCGGCGCGCAGACCAACGCCACCCAGGACTACTGGCAGCCGGCCATCATCGACACCGTGCGCCAGGGCCTGCCGAACAGCAGCAACTATGTGGTCATCAACTGCGACTTCACCCAGTACATGTGGAAGCCGGAGGCCGCCGGCTGCCTGGCCAACCAGCTGACCAGCTTCATCGACAGCCGCGGCATCACCCAGCTGGTGGTGATTACCCATTCCAACGGCGGCAACGTGGTGCGCTGGATCCTGTCCAACCCAACCTACGACAGCCGCTACCCGAAGATCATCCGCACGGTGCGCAAGGTCACCGCGCTGGCACCGTCCTCGGCGGGCACGCCGCTGGCCGATGCGGTGCTCAACGGCAACACCTTCGAAACCTCGCTGGGCTGGCTGCTGGGCTACAAGAACGACGCGGTGCGCCAGCAGCAGGTGGCGAGCATGGCTACCTACAACGCGCAGAACCTGTACGGCACCGCAGGCCGTCCCGCCCTGCCCAAGCCGTTCCGCGCGGTGGTCGGCAGTGATGTGGAATCGGCGGTGTGGGACAGCAACAGCTATTGCGGCGGCTACGCCGCCAATGTCGGCCTGGAGTTCACCCAGAACTGGCTGTCGTCCTGCTCCGACGGCTTCCTGGAGTGCAGCAGCCAGAAGGCCGCCGGCACCACCTGGTTCACCGACAAGGCGCGTACCCAGGGCGCGGAACCGCTCAGCCACAACCAGAGCCGCCGCGAGTGCTTCGGCCTCGGCACCCTGCTGCGCAACGACCTGACCCAGTGAGGGAGACGACCATGACGATTCAATCCACCCTGCTGGCCGGCGCCGTCCTGGCAGTGCTGTCCCTTTCCGCAGCGCAGGCCGCGCAGCCGCTGCAGGCCGCCCGTGCAGGCGACCAGGTGCCTGCCGCCCTGGTGGCCGCGCCGCTGCCCGCCGATGAAAGCGAACACGCGCCGCTGTCCTTTGCCTGGGCGTTGGACCCGGCACAACGGCTGCAGGCGGCCACGCCGTATGCCTCGGTCAGCCGCAGCTACTGGCAGCAGGTCGATGGCGCGCAGCTGCAACGTGGCGTCGATCTACCGCTGACGGCTGCCGACGCGGTGATCCAACTGAGCCCGGCCGAAGGCGCGCGTGCAGTGCCGGCCAACACCCTGCAGCTGCGCGACCCGGCCGGCCGCAGCAGCGTGGCGCGCAGTGTCGATGCGCGCGCGCTGCAGGATGCCGGCATGCCGGTGGGTGATGGCAGCAGCATGCTGCGCACCGGCGCGACCAGTGCGGCCGGTGCTTACACCCTGCAGAGCGCGCAGGCGCAGGGCCGCTACGTGGTGCAGGTGCTGGAGCCGAACAGCCCGCTGCGGCTGGAAGTGCAGGCCAACCAGGCGCAGGTGCTGGCCGGTGGCAACGTGCAGCTGCAGGCACGCTTGCTGGAAGACGGTGCCACCACCGCGCAGATGGCCTCGCGCCGCGGCAGCCTGGGCGGTGAAGCCCTGCTGGTCGCACCCGATGGCCGCAGCTGGCCGCAGCGACTGCTGCGTACCACCGACGGCGCGCTGCGCGCGCAGGTGCGGATCCCCGCAGACGTCGGCACCGTGCAGGGGCTGTGGGAACTGCAGGTGTTCGCCCAGGCCGATGGCGTGCTGCGCGATGGCAAGGTGGCCTTCGCGGTGGCACGGCCGACCGCGCGCTTCAATGGCCAGGCGGTATCGGACCCGGCCAGCCGCCAGGTGGCGCTGCCGCTGCAGGTGGCTGCCGCTGGCCGCTACGAGGCGCGTGGCACGCTGTATGCCACTGCCCGCGATGGCCAGCTGAAGCCGGTTGCACAGGCGCACGCGGCGGCGTGGTTCGATGGCCCGGGCGCAGGCCAGCTGGTGCTGCCGTTCGACCAGGCCGCATTGCCCGCTGGTTTTGGTGCGCCGTACGAGCTGCGCGACCTGCAGCTGCAGGACCAGAGCCGGATGGCACCGATCGAGTCGCGCGCGCTGGCGTTGAAGTTCTGAGGTTGCGTGCAGCGGGCCGGGTTCCGGCCCGCTGCACCGGTTTCTGTAGAGCCGAG
The DNA here is from genome assembly GCF_054030835.1 of Stenotrophomonas sp. C-A. Classification (NCBI taxonomy): domain Bacteria; kingdom Pseudomonadati; phylum Pseudomonadota; class Gammaproteobacteria; order Lysobacterales; family Lysobacteraceae; genus Stenotrophomonas; species Stenotrophomonas sp. C-A. The sequence goes on from NZ_CM132916.1 coordinate 44,753, forward strand.
CCTATGCTCGGCTGCCGTTCCCCGCGGCCAGGAGCAGCCGAGCATAGGCTCGGCTCTACAGAGGCACGTCGATTACCCCGCGTACGCGGTCAGCCGGCCTTCCTGCTCGCATACGGTGATCGCGCCGCCGAACACCGCCGACAGCGGTTCGTTGCGCAGCAGCTCGGCGCGGGTGCCATCGGCCAGCACACGGCCATCGCGCAGCAGCACCACCCGCTCGATCTCGGGAATGATCTCTTCGATGTGGTGGGTCACCAGCACCAGGGTGATGCCCTGCTGGGCCAGCACCCGCATGGTCGCCACCAGCTGTTCGCGGGCGACCAGGTCCAGCCCGGTGGAGGGTTCGTCCAGCAGCAGCGCCTGCGGCCGGTTGACCAGCGCGCGGGCGATCAGCACGCGGCGGGTCTCGCCGGCCGACAGCTCGGCGTAGGCACGCTCGCGCAGGGACAGCGCGCCGGTCATCGCCAGTGTCTCGCCGACGCGTGCACGCATGTCGGCGGTCACCTCGCGGAAGGCGGGCACCACGTAGCTGGCAAAGAAGCCGGACAGCACGGCCTGCTCCACGGTCAGCCCCGGCATGTCGGCCAGGTTGCTGCTGAGGTCGCCGGTGACGATGCCCAGCTGCGAGCGCAGCCGGTCCACCTGCCAGCGGTTCTGGCCCAGTACCTTCACTGCCACCGAGCCGTCGCCCTGCGCCAGCGGGTACAGCTCGCGGGTGATCAGTTTGATGAAGGTCGACTTGCCGCAGCCGTTGGGGCCGAGCAGGGCGGTGTGCTGGCCCTGTGCAATGCGCAGGCTGAGCCCGTGCAGCACCTTCACCTGGCCGCGCACCACGGTGGCGCGGTCCAGTTCGATCAAGGGGGGCAGCTCCGCGATGGGCGGGGCCGCAGTCATGGTGCAGGCGCGTGGATCAAGGCTCGACAACTCAGGTCCCCAACTGTGAACGGTGCCACGGATGGCGATGCGAAGCACCGCCGCAGGGATGCAGTTTGCAACGCAAGCGCCCATGATGTCTGCCATCCCCGCGTCGATACGGAGAGCCGCCATGCCCGATGCCCTGATGTCCCTGTTGACCGGTGGTGTGCTGGGCCTGGGCTGGTGGGCCATGCTGGCGGTGCTGCTGGTCTTCACCCAGATCACCATCTTCTCGGTGACCCTGTACCTGCATCGCAGCCAGGCCCATCGCGGGGTCGACTTCCACCCGGCGCTGGCCCATGTGTTCCGCTTCTGGCTGTGGCTGACCACCTCGATGATCACCCGCGAGTGGGTGGCCATCCACCGCAAGCACCACGCCAAGGTGGAGACCGAGGACGACCCGCACAGCCCGGTCACCCGCGGCATCGGCAAGGTGTTCTGGCATGGCGTGGAGCTGTACCGCGAAGCGCGCGGCATGCGCGCGGACATCGAACAGTACGGGCGCGGCACCCCGGATGATGTGATCGAGCGCCGCCTGTATACCCCGCATGCCACGCTGGGGCCGGTGCTGTTGTTCGCGATCAATACCGTGTTGTTTGGCCTGCCCGGCGTGGCTCTGTGGGCGATCCAGATGGCGTGGATCCCGTTCTGGGCGGCCGGCGTGGTCAATGGCCTGGGCCACTGGTGGGGGTACCGCAACTACGAATCGGCCGATACCTCCACGAACCTGACGCCGTGGGGGTTCTGGATCGGTGGCGAGGAGCTGCACAACAATCACCATGCCTTCCCCAGCTCGGCGCGCTTCGCGATGCGGCGCTGGGAGTTCGACATCGGCTGGAGCGCGATCCGCCTGCTGCAGGCGCTGCGCCTGGCCAAGGTGCTGCGGGTGGCGCCGGCCATGGACGTGCGCCCGAACATCGCCGTGCCCGATGCCGAAACCCTGAAGGCGCTGCTGTCGCACCGCTTCCAGGCGATGACCGATTACCAGCGCAACGTGTTCATGCCGGCCCTGCGCGAGGAAGCCGCTCACGCCGGTGCCAAGCTGCGCCGTCTGTTGCCGCGTCGTCTGCGCCGTGGCCTGGTCAATGATGGCCGCTGGTTGAAGCCGGACAGCCGCGCCCAGCTCAGCGCATGGGTGGAACAACGGCCGCGCATCCGCACGCTGGTCGAGTACCGCGGGCGATTGGCTGCGTTGCTGGAAGCCCGTGGCCACGACGCTGCCGAGCGCCTGCATCAGTTGCAGGCATGGTGCCGCGAGGCCGAGGAAAGCGGTATCGCGGCGTTGCAGGCCTACGTCTCCCGGTTGAAGGGCTACAGCCTGGTGGGCGCGTGAGGGCAGGGTACGGGCTTCTGCTGGCGGTGCTGTTGCCGGGCACGGCGCTGGCCCAGGTCACCGATACCGCCAGCTATCTGCAGCGGATGGACAGCGATGGCGACGGCCGGGTGAGTGAATCCGAGTACGTGCAGTGGATGCTGTATGCCTTCGACCGCATGGACCGCAATGGTGATGGCGTGCTGACGGCCGAGGAGCTGCCCGGTGGCAAGGGCAGGGCGATCAGCCGCGAGCGGCAGCGGCAGGTGATCGTGCAGCGCTTCCACACGCAGGATGCCAACGGTGATGGCGTCCTGGATGCCCGTGAACTGGCGGCGCCGCCACGCTGAGCGGGCGTAGAATCGGTTCATGCCTGAACTGCCCGAAGTAGAAACCACCCGCCGCGGCCTGGCGCCGCACCTGCAGGGTCGCCGCGTACACGGCGTGATCCTGCGCCGCGCCGATCTGCGCTGGCCGATTCCGCCGGAAGTGGCCGAGCTGCTGCCGGGGCAGCGCATCGAGGAGATCCGTCGCCGCGCCAAGTACCTGCTGCTGGATACCGCCATCGGCAGCGCGGTGCTGCACCTGGGCATGTCCGGCAGCCTCCGCGTGCTGCCTGGCGATACCCCGCTGCGTGCCCACGACCACGTCGACATCAGCCTGGACAACGGCCGCCTGCTGCGCTTCAACGACCCGCGCCGCTTCGGCAGCCTGCTCTGGCAGCCGGCCGGCGAAGTCCACCCGCTGCTGCAGGGGCTGGGCCCGGAGCCACTGGATGATGCCTTCGACGGCGACTACCTGTTTGCCCGCAGCCGGGGCCGCAGTGCGCCGGTGAAGACCTTCCTGATGGACCAGGCGGTGGTGGTGGGCGTGGGCAACATCTACGCCGCCGAAAGCCTGTTCAAGGCCGGCATCAGCCCGCTGCGCGAGGCCGGGAAGATCTCGCGCGAGCGCTACCAGAGGCTGGCCGACGCGGTGAAGGAGATCCTGGGCTATGCCATCACCCGTGGTGGCACCACCCTGCGTGACTTCATAAGCCCGGACGGTGCGCCGGGCTACTTCGAGCAGGAACTGCTGGTGTATGGCCGTGACGGGCTGCCCTGCCCGAACTGTGGCCGCGCGCTGAAGCACGCCACCATCGGCCAGCGCGCCAGCGTCTGGTGCAGCCACTGCCAGCGCTGAGCCGGGCGGCCAGCGGCAGCTGAACGGGCAGGGGGCGTCTCCGCTGCCCGTTAACGTTTGTCTGCCTATGATGGCCGACCTTCCCTCTGTGCCTGACGCGCCTGCATGCAACGACGCGACTTCATCCGCAATGCCTCCCTCGCCCTGGCTGCATTCGGCCTGCCGTCCCTGCCCGCGTGCGCGGCCAGCAAGAGCGGCCAGATGGGCCTGCGCCGCCTCGGCCAGCCGCAGCCGTTCGACTTCGCCACCCTCAAGGGCCAGGCGCGCGCGCTGGCACAGGCGCCCTACAAGAGCCACAAGCGGGTGCTGCCGGGCCGCCTGGAAGGCCTGGACTGGGACCAGTACCAGTCGATCGGTTACCGCCAGGACCATGCGCTGTGGGCCGACCAGCCGGGCAAGTTCCAGGCCAAGTTCTTCCATCTGGGCCTGTACTTCCACTCGCCGGTGCGCATGTTCGACGTGGTCGACGGCAAGGCGCAGGAGCTGGCCTATGACGGCGCGGCGTTCAACTACGGCAAGAGCGGCATCAAGGACGGCGAGCTGCCGGCCGATCTGGGCTTCGCCGGGTTTCGCCTCAACACCCGCAAGGACACCGACCGCGACTTCGCCGCGTTCCTTGGCGCCAGCTACTTCCGCGCCGTCGGCAAGGAAGGCCAGTACGGCCAGTCCGCGCGTGGCCTGGCGATCGACACCGGCATGGGCAAGCCGGAGGAATTCCCGGACTTCATCGCCTACTACCTGGAGCAGCCGTCGGCCGATTCGGAGACGATCGTGGTCTACGGCCTGCTGGATTCGCCCAGCGTGGCCGGCGCCTACCGCTTCGCGATCACCAATGGCGACGTGCTGCTGATGGACATCGACAGTGCGCTGTACCCGCGCAAGGCGATCGAGCGGTTGGGCATCGCCCCGTGCACCAGCATGTACCAGGTGGGTGAGAACGACCGTCGCATGGCATGGGACTGGCGCCCGGAGATCCACGATACCGACGGCCTGTCGCTGTGGACAGGTGCCGGCGAGTGGATCTGGCGGCCGCTGCTGAACCCGCGCAACCTGCGTTTCAACATGTTCGTGGACCGCAACCCGCGCGGTTTCGGCCTGCTGCAGCGCGACCGCAACTTCGACCACTACCAGGACGACGGCGTGTTCTACGAGAAGCGCCCGTGCCTGTGGGTGGAGCCGAAGGGCGAGTGGGGCGAAGGCTCGGTGCAGTTGGTGGAGATTCCCACCGTGGACGAGACCTTCGACAACATCGTGGCTTTCTGGAACCCGAAGGAAAAGCCGCAGCCGGGCCAGGAGCTGCTGGTCGGCTATCGCCTGTACTGGGGTGCCGAACCGCCGGCACGGCCGCCGCTGGCGCACTGCGTGGCCAGCCGCACCGGCCTGGGCGGCGTGGTCGGCAAGAAGCGCGAGTACTTCAGCTGGCGCTTTGCGGTGGACTTCGAAGGCGGCGAACTGGCCAGGCTGATCGACAAGGGCGAGGTCGAGGCGGTGGTGGAAGCCAGCCGTGGCCGGGTCGAGATCGTGTCGGCGCGCCCGCTGCGCGAGATCAACGGCTACCGCGCGATGTTCGACCTGGTGCCGCCGGAAGGCAGCACCGAGCAGATCGACATCCGCCTGTTCCTGCGCAGTGGCGGCAAGACCCTCACCGAGACCTGGCTGTACCAGTACACCCCGCCGCCGGCCGGTGCGCCGGAGCGCACGCTGTACTGAATGGATGCGGCTCGGTGCCGGCCACACGCCGGTACCGTTGCTTCAAGGCTTGCTGTCGGTGGCGTGCGACTGGGTCGGCACACCCACTTCCACCGTGCCCCGGCGGATCTTCATCCAGGTTTCGTCCTGCCAGCGCTCGTACTGCTTCGGATCCCAGTACTTGGGGTCGTACAGACGGTCGGCCTTGATGGTGCGGGAGATTCCACCGTCCATGTACACGATGTCGACGTTGTTGGACATCGAGCCGACGCGGCTGCCAGTCATCTCGCGGCGCCCCTTTCTGAGCACTTCGGCCATGCGTGGGCGCGCGACCTCGTCGCCATACTCGGCGCGCAGCGCGCTTGCCTGTGCACGCGCTGCATCATGCTGCTCCAGCGGCAGCGTGGCCCAGTACTCGTTGCGCAGCTCGACGAACAACGGATAGCCACGTTCGGCGGCCACCTCCATCCAGGCATAGGCCATGACCGGATTGCGCGGCTGCTCTACCCCGTACCAGTACATCTCGCCGAGGTAGCCCTGGGCAGGCTTGTCCGCGTACCGCGCGGCCAGCCGGAAGTTGTCCATCGCGCCGTTGACATCGTTGCGACGCAGCGCGTTGATGCCCCATTGCCGGTACATCATGTCCGGGTGGCTGTCCATGAAACCGGCGCCGATCACCGCCGCATCGTCTTCACCGGACGGGCGTTCGGCTGCGATGGCCAGCGGGGGCAGCAAGAGCAGCAGCGGCAGCAGCAGCAGGGCGGAACGCATGTCGGACTTCCAGTTCGGCAGCAGGAGTGCCGCAGCCTAGGCGCGGCAGCGCTTGCTTGTAAACCGCTGGAGGTCATGGCGCACCGGCGCGCCTGCTACAACGGCAGCGGGGCCTGCGCAGGATCGATACGCCCTTCACCGCGGGTGATCTTCTTGAACTCGGCGCGGCTGACCGACACGTAGCGGTCGTTGCCGCCGATCTCCACCTGCGGGCCGTCCTGCACCGCATGGCCATGCTCGTCCACGCGCACCGTCATCGTTGCCTTCTTGCCGCTGTGGCAGATGGTCTTGATCTCCTGCATCTCGTCGGCCCAGGCCAGCAGGTACTGGCTGCCTTCGAACAGCTCGCCGCGGAAGTCGGTGCGCAAGCCGTAGCACAGCACCGGAATGCGCAGCTGGTCGACCACCTCGCTGAGCTGCCAGACCTGGGCGCGGGTCAGGAACTGCGCCTCGTCCACCAGCACGCAGCCCATCGGCCCGTTCGTGGCCAGGTCCTGCTCGACCCAGCGTTGCAGGTCGGTGTCACGGTCGAAGGCCATGCCCTCGGCGCGCAGGCCGATCCGCGAGGCGACCACGCCGGCGCCGGCACGATCGTCCAGGCGCGGGGTCAGGATCGCCACCCGCATGCCGCGCTCGCGGTAGTTGTGAGCGCTCTGCAGCAGGGTGGTGGTCTTGCCGGCGTTCATCGCCGAATAGTAGAAGTAGAGCTTGGCCATCGACGGATTGTACGCCGCAGCCCCGCTTCGCCGAAGCCGTTCAGCAACCCCACCGGCGGCCCGCTGTGGTCGTCACCCGGCCCCGCTACAATCCCCATCCCATGCACGGTCTCAATCCCCCCCAAGCCGCCGCCGTCCTGCACATCGAAGGCCCGTTGCTGGTGCTCGCCGGTGCAGGCAGTGGCAAGACGCGCGTGATCGTCGAGAAGATCGCTCACCTTATCGGCTGCGGGCGCTATCCCGCGCGCCGCATTGCGGCGATCACCTTCACCAACAAGTCGGCCAAGGAAATGCGCGAGCGCGTCGCCAAGCGCCTGCGCGAGCAGGATGCCGACGAGGTGACCATCTGCACCTTCCACGCCCTGGGCCTGAAGTTCCTGCAGATCGAGCACGCCGCCGTGGGCCTGAAGCGTGGATTCTCGATCTTCGATGCCGACGATGCCGCTGCGCAGATCAAGGACCTGATGTATGGGGCCAAGCCCGACGACATCGAGGACATGAAGAACCTGGTGTCGCGCGCCAAGAACGCCGGCCTGTCGCCCGAACAGGCGATGGCCGCCGCGCGCAGCAACCGCGAGAAAGAAGCGGCCAGTGTCTACGAGCGTTACCAGCTGCGCCTGACGGCGTTCAACGCGGTCGACTTCGATGACCTGATCCGTTTGCCGGTGCAGATCCTGGAGGAAAATCCGGAGATCGCGCTGGCCTGGCGTGAGCGCATCGGCTACCTGCTGGTGGACGAATGCCAGGACACCAACGACGCGCAGTACCGCCTGCTCAAGCAGCTGGCCGGTGAGAAGGGCAACTTCACCTGCGTGGGCGATGACGATCAGTCGATCTACGCCTGGCGTGGTGCCAACCCGGAAAACCTGCAGCAGATGGGGCGTGACTACCCCGCGCTGGAAATCATCAAGCTGGAGCAGAACTACCGCTGCTCCAACCGCGTGCTGCGCGCCGCCAACGCGCTGATCGCCAACAATCCGCATGAGCACCTGAAGAAGCTGTGGAGCGACCAGGCCGACGGCGAACGCATCCGCGTGTGGGAATGCCGCAACAGCGAACACGAAGCGGAAAAGGTCGCCGCCGAAATCGCCTTCGTGGCGCAGTCGCGCAACGTGCCGTGGAGTGATTTCTGCATCCTGTTCCGTGGCAACTTCCAGTCGCGCCCGCTGGAAAAGGCGATGCAGCTGCTGCGCATTCCCTACCACCTGACCGGCGGCACCATGTTCCTGGAACGCCAGGAAGTGAAGGACACGCTGGCCTGGCTGCGCCTGCTGGTGAACCCGGACGACGACACCGCGTTCATGCGGGCGGTGCAGTCGCCCAAGCGCGATGTGGGTGCCGGTACGCTGGCCAGGCTGGCCGAGCTGGCGCAGGAAAAGGACATGCCGATGGCGCATGTGGCCGAGACCATCGGCGCCCTGCAGCAGTTGCCGCCGCGCGCGGCCAACAGCCTGGCGCGCTTCACCGACATCCTGCGCGACCTGCGGGCGCAGATGCGCCAGGTGACGTCCGGCGACATGATCCGCAAGGTGGCCAAGGAATCGGGGTTGCTGAGCGAGCTGCGCCAGCAGGCCAAGGAAGAGGCCAGCTACCAGCGCCGGGCGAACAACATCGAGGAACTGGCGCAGTGGTTCGAGGGCGGCCCGCGCGGTGCCACCGCCGCCGACCTGGCCGGCCAGCTGGCGCTGCTCTCGCGCAGCGACAAGGACGAGGGCGGCAACCAGGTACGCATGATGACCCTGCATGCGTCCAAGGGCCTGGAATTCCCCTATGTCTTCATCGTCGGCTGCGAGGACGGCGTGCTGCCGCACCAGGTCAGCCTGGACGAGGGCAACCTGCAGGAAGAGCGGCGCCTGCTGTACGTGGGCATCACCCGAGCGAAGATCCAGCTGTGGATGAGTTACAGCAAGCTCACCCGCAAGTTCGGCGAGCATGTGCGGTTGAAGCCAAGCCGGTTCTTCGAGGAGATTCCGGCCGAGGAGATCCAGCGCGATGGTGCCGATCCGGTGGCCGATGCGGCGCGCAAGAAGGAACGGGCGAGCGCGGGGTTGGCGGCGATTGAGGCGCTGTTCGATTGAGGATCGAAAAGCTACTAAAGTGGTATTCCAATCCGTCCGATTGACGCTTCTGGCCTTGAGCCTGCATCGGGTTAAGGCCTAGTGTGAGCGCACCCGAAGTGCGCGCCGTGTCCTTCATCGTGTCCAACGACATCCCTGCTGTTCTCACTCATACCTTCCTCGGGCTGGGCCTGGTCCTGCTTGTTTCAGCGCTTCTGGCCTACGTTGGTGCCAGGCGCTTCCTCGATGGGGCGGTCATTGCCGATGGCAGGATCACCCATGTGGGTGCCATCCGTGTTGATCGCCGTGGTTCGCGCACTTCAGTGGTGAAGTTCGTGTACTCGGTGGACTTCACTACCAGCAGCGGGCAAGTGATGCGGTTCATCGCAGGTCGTACCCGCCATCGTGCCTACATGACGGGCGATCATGTAGATGTGCTGTACCTGCCGGACCGCCCGGACAAGGCCCTGGTGCGTTCGCTCTCATCACCCTGGAGCCTGAGCGTCATACTGGGATTGAACAGCGGCCCATTCCTGCTGGCGGCGGGACTTCTGCGCCTGCCGCAGGCGGCGAGGGCATGGCGGCGCAGGCAGCTCCTTCGCCACGGGACACGGGTGCAAGCCAAGGTCCGGGCGATCAAGCGCGATCGCGGAGTATTTTCGGGGGGAAGGCATCCGTTCGTCATCGTCTGCGCCTGGCGCGATCCTGAAACCACTCGATGGCATGTCTTCCACAGTGCGTATCTCTGGGCCGATCCCCGTGCACAGGTGAGTGGGCGTGAACTGGATGTCCATGTCATGCCGGGCAATCCGCGCTACTACCATGTCGATATCTCCTTCATTCGATCAGCGCCAGCACCTGCACGCTGATCGATCAACCCGGCCAGCACCATGCCCACCCTCCTAAGATGTTTTTTGCTGTTTTTCTTTGCCGTGGGCCTGCTGATCCTTCTGGCCGCCGCCTGGCTGTTCGTGGACGTCCAGCGTTTCGCGAGCAAGGCCGTTTCCGTAACCGGAACGGTGGTGGCCGTCCAGGCAGAGGATGCCCGGTCGGAAATGGAGGGGATGCCCGCACGTGACATCACCCTGCATCGCCCGGTGGTGAGGTTCCAGACCGCACAGGGGCAGATGATTCAGTTCACCGCGTCCTTTGCTACCGGGGCACCACTGTACGTGGTCGGTGAACAGGTACAGGTGCTATATCCCGGCGGCATGCCTTCCAAGGCTCGTATCCAGCACCCGGGATTGCGCTGGGGCGCACCGCTGCTGTTGGCGCTGATGGGCATGGGGTTCTGCCTGATCGCCGCATGCGTCCATCGCCTGTGCGTGCGCTACTGGCCGATCCTGTTCGGCCAGCGTGACGGGGCATGTGGCTAGGCTGGGCATCGTAGTGGCCCACTTGGCCTGAGCGTGCTGCACGGCGGGCGCTGGCGTTGCAAAATCGAGGTATTCCTTCCGGAGCCCACCCATGCATCCCATCGAAAGCGAACGCCTGCGGCTGCGCCGCCTGGAACCAGACCGGGATGCTGCGCCGATGCTGGCATTGCTCAATGATCCAGGCTTCGTGCGCTTCATCGGTGACCGCAACGTGCGCGACGAAGAACAGGCACGCGAGTACATCGCGCTGCGGGTGCTGCACAGCTATGCGTTGAATGGCTTCGGCATGTATGCCATCGAGCGGTTGTCTGATGGTGCCTGGCTGGGCAACGCCGGGCTGGTGCGGCGGGATGGCCTGCCGGGGCCGGACATCGGCTATGCGGTGCTGTCGGAATTCGCCGGGCAGGGCTATGCCGGTGAGGCGGCGCGGGCGGTGTTCGCGCATGCGCGCGGAGCGCTGGGCCTGCACGATCTGTATGGCATCACCGATCTGGACAACGTCGTGTCCGGGAAGATCCTGCTGGGGCTGGGCATGCAGGTGCGTGGGGTGATCCAGTTGCCGGGCGTGGACAGCCCGAGCCGGTTGTATGCAACGCCCGGTGCGGCGCAGGTCTGACCCCTCATGTTGGTAGGTGCCGGCCGCTGGCCGGCACAGTAGCGGCTGATGGTAGGTGCTGACCGTTGGTCGGCACTATTCAGATGCAGTGCCGACCAACGGTCGGCACCCACCCCCTCAACCGCGCAGTTCGGCCAACTGTGCCTGCAGTTCGGCCACCGCCGCTTCCAGCTGGGCCACGCGCTCGGCCAGGCCCGGGTCGGCCGCATCGCTGCTGCCACCGCCGCTGCTGGCGTACTTCGCCGCCAGCGCTGCGCCGTCCACTTCGCCGCACAGCAGGTGCATGTAGCGGTCTTCGCGCTGGCCGCTGGCGCGCGGCAGCACCACCAGCAGCGCGCGCTGCTGCAGGCGATCGATGGCGTGGCGGGCCTCGTCGGTGTCGGCGAAGCGGTGCAGGCGTTCGCTGCGCGTGACCAGCTCGCCCAGCGTCTGCGGCCCACGCAGCAGCAGCAGCGCCAGCAACACGGTCTGCTGCCGGGTCAGGTCCAGCGCGGCCTGCAGGCGGTGCTCATAGCGGTCCGCGCGCGAGGAGAAGTGCTGGCGGGCCAGGCCCAGCGCCTCCAGCTGGCGCAGCGCATGTTGCACGCTGCCGGCATCGACGTTCATCACCGGCTCGCGGGCGGTCTTCTGGTTGGCGGCCGATTGGGCGGCATTGACGGTCAGCGGATAGGTGTCCGGGGTGGTCGCCTCCTTCTCCACCAGGCAGCCCAGCAGGCGGGCCTGCACGGCGTCGAGCAGGGGGACGTCGGGGGTCTGGGTGGAATCGGTCATGGCGGCCTCCGGAAGGGCAACGGGTCAACCGCCAAGCATAGCCGTCCCGGGACCGCCTTTGCCGGTAAAATGCGCGGGTATATCTGATTGCCGGTGAATCCATGCGTCGTCCCGTTTCCCTGTCCCTGACCCTGCTCGCCACTGCGGCGCTGGGCCTGTCCGCCTGCAAGCGCGTGGATGCGCCTGCCGCTGAAGCCGCTGCGCCGGAGGCCCCGGCCGCCGCTGCCAAGGCCGACGGCGCGCTCGATGCCGCTGCCAATGACAACCTCAATGCAGTGCTGTGGATGCAGCGCGCGCAGGAGTACAAGGCGATCACCGAGCAGACCTACCGCGCCGCCGCCGACCACCTGGACGCCGCGCTGAAGGAAGCCCACTGGGATGCGCTGGTGCCGGAAGAACGCGGCAACGAGGCCAAGGGCCTGAAGCCGGCCGTGGTGCTGGACGTGGACGAGACCGTGCTGGACAACTCGCCCTACCAGGCGCGCCTGGTGCGCGATGGCAAGGAGTACGACGAGCTGAGCTGGGACCAGTGGGTGGCCGAGAAGAAGGCCAAGGCCATTCCGGGCGTGGTCGATTTCGCCAAGGCCGCCAACGCCAAGGGCGTGACCCTGCTGTACATCTCCAACCGCGCCGTGCACCTGAAGGACGCGACCCTGGCCAACCTGCGCGAGCAGGGCCTGCCGGTGGCCGATGACAGCGTGTTCCTCGGCCTGGGCACCGTGGTCGAAGGCTGCGAGCAGGCTGGCAGCGAGAAGAACTGCCGCCGCCGCCTGGCCGGGCAGAAATACCGCGTGCTGATGCAGTTCGGCGACCAGCTGGGCGATTTCGTCGAAGTGACCGCCAACACCAACGACGGCCGTGACGCGCTGCTGCAGCAGTACCACGACTGGTTCGGCGAGCGCTGGTGGATGCTGCCGAACCCGACCTACGGCGGCTTCGAGCCGGCGCAGTTCAACAACGACTACAGCCAGTCGCGCCAGGCCCGCCACGACGCCAAGCGCGCTGCCCTGGACTACGCACCGTGAGCCGCGCGCCGCTGCCGCTGCGCGACGACGAGCGCCTGATCTTCGCGCTGGACGTGCCTGACCGCGTGCAGGCGCTTGAGTGGGTCGACCGCCTTGGCGACAGCGTGGTGTTCTACAAGATCGGCATGGAACTGCTCGCCTCCGGCGAGTACTTCCAGGTGCTGGACGAGCTGGCCCGCCGCGACAAGCGCGTGTTCGTCGACCTGAAGTTCTTCGACATCCCGGCCACCGCCGCGGCGGTGATCAAGCGCCTGTCGCAGTGGCCGGTCAGCTACGCCACCATCCATGGCTGGCACCCGGCGATGATGGAAGCCTGCGCCGCCGCCAACAGCAGCGACATGCGCCTGCTGGCGGTGACCGTGCTGACCTCGATGGGCCGTCCGGACCTGGCCCAGATGGGCATCGACCGTGAGCCGGTGGACGTGGTGGTCGAGCGCGCGCTGGCCGCGCAGGCGGCCGGCATCGATGGCGTGATCGCCTCGGGCCAGGAAGCCGGCCCGATCCGTGCCGCTACCGGCGCCGGGTTCTCGATCGTCTGCCCGGGCATCCGCCCCGGTGGCCCGGTCGGCGATGACCAGAAGCGTACCGTTGGCGTGGCCCAGGCCTTTGCCGATGGCGCCGATGCCATCGTGGTCGGTCGCCCGATCCGCCTGGCGGCCGATCCGCAGGCCGCGGCCCGGGCCATCCAGCAGGAAATCACGTCGGCGCTGGCTGCGCGCTGAGATTCCGCTGCGCACGCTGCAGGCCCGAACGCCATCCCGACCCGCGCGGGATGGCGTTTTTGCATCCGTCCACCAGCGGTTGTGCCCGAATCGCCGCAAAACCTGCCGTAGATTTCATGGCCTCCATGCGAAGCGTCGGGTTGATCAATAAAATCAATGATTTATACGTAACTACGTGAAGTGTTGCCTTAACTTGAGCGGCAGCGTAGGATCGCCGCCATCCGGTCCTCGGACCGGACATGTGCCACAACACTGTCCACCGGCCCCGCGCCGGCTTGAAGAGCCTGTGATCCCCGTGATCCCGGCTCTTTTTTTATTCCGGTCAGTGACTTGCACAAGCAACAGCGGAAACCGTGACGTCCCGGCTTGCCGCTGTCACGTCGCAGGCCGCAAGATGCGGACCGGTCCGGGGAGTCCGAGTGCATGAGCGTGGCAGTGCGAGGAAGGTCTGCGCGTGGATGGGGGCTGGCAGCCATGCTGCTGCTGGCAGTGGCGGCGTGCCGTGAACCGGCCAACGATCCGGCCAGGCCGGCGGCCGAACCGGTTGCGGCGGTGCAGGCGATGGCCCTGCGCCTGGCCGAAGACGATCTGGTCGGCTATGCGAAGCTGTCGGTACCGCCGAGCCAGTACCAGCGCCTGCAGCAGGCCTGGGCCGAAGGCCACAGCCAGTGGCCGCTGACCGAGCTGCCGCTGGGTGACCAGCTGCTGCCGATGCTGGCCGCACTGCGCACGCCCAATGCCAGCGCCGAACTGCAACGCAGCTTCGACCGCCAGCTGGCCGGCCAGGCCGGTGCCGTGCGCCAGGCCGCGCAGTCGATGGGCAACTTCGGTGTGCAGTACCTGCGCCATCAGAAGGGCTACACACCGGGCCAGCAGGCGCATTACATCGCACTCGTCGAAACCCTCGCCAGCTGGGCGCAGGGGGCACCGATCAGTGACCGCGCCCGCGCGCGCAGCACCATCGCCGTGCTGGTCGGCGCGGCCGGCAAGGTCGGCTTCGACGATGAAGCCAGCATGCAGGCCGCGGGCATGGAAGGCAGCCTGCAGCAGCTGGCGCCGTTCATCCACACCCTCAAGGCGGTGCTCGGCAGCTACGGGCTGGGCGTGGACGACGCGCTGCGCAGCGTGCGCGGCGAGCTGCTGTCGGTGGAGGGCGACAATGCGCTGGTACGCCTGCACTACGACCTGGCTGGCCGCGAAATGACCCTGCAACTGCCGCTGAGCCGCCGCGAGGGCCACTGGTACCTGACCCGCACCCTGGCCGACACCGACGCGCTGCTGCGCAAGGCCGATGCGGCCCGCGCCGCTGCGTCGCCGTCACCGGCTGAAGCCCCCGCCGAGGGTGGGGAAGCGGCAACGCCGCCGCCTAAGCCATAATGGCGCCGATGTCGAAACAGAACCCGCTGCCGTTCCCCGGCGAAGAATCCCAGTCGACGCCCGCCGATACGGTGCCGGCGTCCCCCTCGACCGGTACCGGCCCGAACCCGGTACCGCCGCCCGCGCACGCGCGTCCAGCCGGCCGCCGCCCGTTGTGGGCTCGCCTGCTGGGCCGCCTGGTCGAGCCGTGGCTGTCGCTGAAGATCGAGCCGGAAGACCCGGGCCAGTACAACGATGGCCGCCCGGTCATGTACGTGCTGGAAGACTACGGCCTGTCCAACGCGCTGATCCTGGACAAGGCCTGCCGTCAGGCCGGCCTGCCGTCGCCGCTGGTGCCGCTGGCCGGTGACCCGACCGGCCGCAAGCGCGCCTACCTGGCGCTGTCGCGGCGCAGCTCCAGCAACTCGCTGATCCCCGAACAGCGGGGTGCCAAGACCCATTCCGATTCGCTGGCCAAGGTCCTGCAGGCGCATCGCGTGCGCGACGACCTGGACGTGCACCTGGTGCCGGTGTCGATCTTCGTCGGCCGCGCGCCGGACAAGCAGAGCGGCTGGTTCGCTGTGCTGTTCTCGGAAAACTGGGCGCTGGTCGGCCGCTTCCGCCGCCTGCTGGCGGTACTGCTCAACGGCCGCAGTACCATCGTCCGCTTCGCCCCGCCGATCTCGCTGCGCAGCACCGTGGACGAAGGCCTGGAGCCGGAGCGCACGGTACGCAAGTTGCAGCGCGTGCTGCGTACGCACTTCCGCCGCATCCGTGAATCGGTGATCGGTCCTGACCTGTCGACCCGGCGCCTGCTGGTGGACCAGGTGCTGGCGGCCGAACCGGTGCGCGAAGCGATCGCCTCGCAGGCCAAGCGCGACAACTCGAAGCCGGCCGACGCCTGGAAGAAGGCGCACGCCTACGCCTGGGAAATCGCCGCGGACTACTCCAGCCCGGTGGTGCGTTCGGCCAGCTTCATGCTCAGCCACGTGTGGAACCGCATCTATGCGGGCGTGCTGGTGCACCACCTGGACAAGTTCAAGGCCGCCGCACCGGGCCACGAAGTGGTCTACGTGCCCAGCCACCGCAGCCACATGGACTACCTGCTGCTGTCCTACCTGCTGTACGACCGTGGCATCGTGCCGCCGCACATCGTGGCCGGCATCAACCTGAACCTGCCGGTGGTCGGCACCCTGCTGCGCAAGGGCGGTGCGTTCTTCATCCGCCGCTCGATCCGTGGCAACGCGCTGTACTCGGCCGTGCTCAGTGAGTACGTCGCGCAGCTGGTGGCCGGTGGCTACTCGCTGGAGTACTTCGTCGAAGGCGGCCGCTCGCGTACCGGCCGCCTGCTGCAGCCCAAGGGCGGCATGATCTCGATGACGCTGCGTGCGTTCCTGCGCCAGCCGCGCAAGCCGGTGCTGTTCCAGCCCATCTACATCGGCTACGAGAAGCTGATGGAGGGCGGCAGCTACCTGGACGAACTGTCCGGCCGGCCGAAGGAAAAGGAATCGATCTGGTCGCTGCTGTGGGGCATCCCCAAGGTGCTGAAGCAGAACTACGGCCAGGTGGTGGTGAACTTCGGCGAACCGATCGCACTGAACGACGTGCTGGCCGAGAAGGCGCCGGAGTGGAAGGGCGAGGCGGTTTCCGAAGACGAGAAGCCGGCCTGGCTGTCGACCACGGTGGATACGCTGGCCGAGCGCATCCAGGTGCGCATCAACGGCGCCGCCGACGTCAACCCGATCAACCTGCTGGCGCTGGCCCTGCTGTCCACGCCGAAGCACGCGATGGGCGAGGCCGACCTGATCGCGCAGATCGAGCTGTGCAAGACGCTGCTGGTCGAGATGCCGTATTCGGACCGGGTGACGGTGACCCCGCATTCGCCGGAGCGGATCATCGCCCACGCCGAGGAAATCAACGTCCTCACCCGTATCAAGCATCCGCTGGGCGACGTGCTCAGCGTCAGCGGCGATACCGCGGTGCTGCTGAGCTACTTCCGCAACAACGTGCTGCACCTGTTCACCGCCTCGTCGTGGGTGGCCTGCTGCTTCCAGAACAACCGCCGCATGAGCCGCACCGGCCTGGTCCAGCTGGGCCGCACGGTGTACCCGTTCCTGCAGGCCGAGCTGTTCCTGCCGTGGAGCGAGGACGAGTTCGCCCAGCGCATCGACCAGACCATCGACGTGTTCGTGCGCGAGGGCCTGCTGCAGAACGTCAACGACGACGACGGCGGCATCCTGGCGCGCAACACCGGGCAGACCGACGAAGTATTCCGCCTGCGTGCGATTGGCCATTCACTGCAGCAGGCGTTCGAGCGCTACTACATCGCCATCTCGGTGCTGGTGAAGAACGGCCCGGGCGTGCTGGGTGCGGCCGAGCTGGAAAGCCTGTGCCAGCAGGCGGCGCAGCGTCTGAGCCTGCTCTATGCACCGGCCGCGCCGGAGTTCTTCGACCGCACCCTGTTCCGTGGCTTCATCCAGAAGCTGCGCGAGCTGCGCCTGGTGTGGCCGGACGAGAACAGCAAGCTGCTGTTCGACGAGCGCCTGGATGCCTGGGCCAAGGACGCCAAGTTCATCCTCGGCCGCGAGCTGCGCCACACCATCGAACGGGTCAGCCCGGAAGCGGCACGCCCGGACGAGCCGGCGCCGCAGGATTGAACTGAATCCTGCGGTGGGTGTGGACCTTGGTCCACACACCTTCCCGTCGTGCCAACCAAGGTTGCCACCTACCAGGGCAGAGGCCAACCAAGGTGGGCGCCCACCAGAGCAGGAGGCCAACCAAGGTTGGCACCCACCTGAACCCGGCTCAGGCCGGTTCGTCGGGAATCTGCAGGCTTTCCAGCCTGGCGATGCAGTCTTTCAACTGCAGCTTGCGCCGCTTCAGGCGCTTGGCTTCCAGCTCGTCCTCGCCATTGGCGGCCATGCGGGTGATCTGCTCATCCAGCAGGCGATGCTCGGCGCGCAGGGCGGCGAGGTGCTCGACGATCTCGGCGGGGCTGTAGGTGTCCACAGCGTCCGAGCATACACAGCGTTGATGACTGCCGGGAGAGGGGAATCCCGACCCCCGGCCGTGGCCGCTCCGAGCCGTTAGAATGGAACCCATGAGTGCCGTGATTTCCCTTCCCGATCCCCTGCCGCGTTCCCAGCCGCGCGCCGCCCGCGATCCGCGCGTGGCCGAGCGCGAGCAGCACAAGCTGGCCAAGCGCCTGCGCCGCCAGGTCGGTGAGGCGATTGCCGACTTCGGCATGATCGAGGCCGGCGACAAGGTCATGGTCTGCCTGTCCGGCGGCAAGGACAGCTACACCCTGCTGGACGTGCTGCTGCAGCTGCAGAAGAAGGCGCCGGTGCCGTTCGAGCTGGTGGCGGTGAACCTGGACCAGAAGCAGCCGGACTTCCCCGAGCACGTGCTGCCGGAGTACCTGGCAGGGCTGGGCGTGCCGTACCACATCATCGAGCAGGACACCTATTCGGTGGTCAGCCGGGTCATTCCGGAAGGCAAGACGATGTGCTCGCTGTGCTCGCGGCTGCGTCGTGGTGCGCTGTACAACTACGCCGAAATCCATGGCTTCACCAAGATCGCGCTGGGCCACCACCGCGACGACATGGTGGCCACGTTCTTCATGAACCTGTTCCACCACGCCAAGCTGTCAGGCATGCCGCCGAAGCTGCGCAGCGATGATGGCAAGCATGTGGTGATCCGGCCGCTGGCCTACGTGCGCGAGAGTGACATCGTCGAGTACGCGCAGGCGCGCCAGTTCCCGATCATTCCCTGCAACCTGTGCGGCAGCCAGGAGAACCTGCAGCGCCGCCAGGTCGGCCTGATGCTGAAGCAATGGGAAAAGGACCACCCGGGCCGCATCGAGCAGATCGCGCGTGCCATGGGCGAAGTCCGGCCCTCGCAGCTGGCTGACACCACCCTGTTCGATTTCATGGCGCTGGGCCGTCGCGACGACGCGCCGCTGCCCGACGCCCATGCCTGGCTGGCCGGTTCCCCGGCCGACGCCGACGCAGATCCCGAGACGCCCGCCGTTTAAGGTCGGCCGCCCTTCCTCTTTGCCATCCGGAATTCCATGTTCTTTCGCAACCTGACGTTCTTCCGTTTCCCGACCACCACCGATTTTTCCGAAGTCGACACCCTGCTGCCGCACGCCCTGCTGAAGCCGGTCGGCGCGCTGGAAATGAACTCGCGCGGCTTCATCTCGCCGTTCGGCCGCGAGGAGAAGGAGCTGCTCTCCCACCGCATCGCCGAGCACCTGTGGCTGACCGTGGGCGGGGAGGACAAGATCCTGCCGGCGGCGGTGGTCAACGACCTGCTCGAGCGCAAGCTGGAGGAGATCGAGGAGAAGGAAGGCCGCCGCCCGGGTGGCCGCGAGCGCAAGCGCATGAAGGACGACCTGCTGCATGAACTACTGCCGCGCGCCTTCGTGAAGTCCTCGCGCAACGACGCCTTCATCGACCTGCAGCACGGCTACGTGGCGGTGGATACCTCCAGCCGCAAGACCGGCGAGTACTTCATGTCCGACATCCGTGGCCTGCTCGGCAGCTTCCCGGCGATGCCGCTGAACGCCGAAGTCGCGCCGCGCTCGATCCTGACCGGCTGGATCGCCGGCGAGCCGCTGCCGACCGGGCTGAGCCTGGGCGAAGAGTGCGAGATGAAGGACCCGGTGGAAGGTGGCGCGGTGGTCAAGTGCCAGCATCAGGAGCTGCGCTGCGACGAGATCGACAAGCACCTGGACGCCGGCAAGCAGGTGACCAAGCTGGCGCTGATCTTCGAGGACAACCTGTCCTTCGTGATCGGCGACGACCTGATCGTGCGCAAGCTGAAGTTCCTCGACGGTGCCCTGGACCAGCTGGAGCATGCCGACGAAGATGGCCGCCGCGCCGAGTTCGACGCCCGCTTCGCCCTGCAGAGCGCCGAGATCCGCCGCCTGTTCCTGTTGCTGGAAGAAGCCTTCAAGCTCAGCAAGGCTGACTGAACAGGCAGCCCGACGGCCGCCGGTCATCCGGCGGCCCGAAGCAGCGCTATGCTGGGTGCATGAGCCGTCTGCTGCGCCGCCTGATCAGCCCGACCCCGCCCGCCACCGTACAGCGCGACACCGTTCGCCTGCGCCTGGAGGATGCCGAGATCGAGGTACTGCGCGTGCGCGATCCGCGTGCGCGCCGCATCAAGCTGAGCGTGGACGAACGCGGCGCTCGCCTGACCCTGCCGCCGCGCGCAAGCCTGGTGATGGGCGAACGCTTCCTGGAACAGCACCGCGACTGGCTTGCACTGCAGTTGCGCCAGTACCAGGGCCAGGGCCTGCCGGCGCCGCTGCAGCCCGGCGAAGACGGCGTGCTGCCCCTGCGCGGCGAACTGCTGCCACTGCGCTGGCAGGAAGGCCGCTATGCGCGCCTGGAGATCGACGCGCACGGCGCCTGCGTGCAGTGGCCCACCCGTGGTGGTGACGCCACCCTGCGCCGTCTGCTGCGCGAGTTCTACGAAGCCCAGACCCGCGCCGACGTCGGTCGCTGGCTGCCGAAGTACCTGCCCACCCTGCCGCGCGCACCCAGCCGCCTGCGGCTGAAGGTGATGTCCTCGCAATGGGGCTCGCTGGCCCCCGACGGCAGCATGGCACTGGACCTGGCCTTGGTGCTGGGCCGCTCGGAAGCGTTCGAATACGTGCTGGTGCATGAACTCTGCCACCTGATCCAGCCCAACCACTCGCCCGCGTTCTGGCACGAAGTGGAACAACGCTTCCCCGCCTGGCGCGAACAGCGCGACTACTTCCAGCTGGAAGGGCGACGCCTCAAAGCGATGCTGCGCCAGCTGCTGTGACCGCGCCCCGCACCCTGTAGAGCCGAGCCCACGCTCGGCTGACGCGCGCAGCGCGGGGTTCCAGTCATCACGTTGAAGAGCAGCCGAGCATGGCTCGGCTCTACAAAAGCGCGCGCAGCGCGCGACCCGCTCCTGCTCTTCTTTTTCTCTTCCGTGGTGGGCACATCGGAAACTGTCCGTGGCCGGGCGGGGTGGGTTGCGCAGGGGCGTGAGCCGCATGGATGCGGCGACCGAGCTTACAGGGACGTACTTGCAGCGACCCCTGCGCAATCCACCCCGTCCGGCCAAGCACGGCATTGCCTTCGGATACGCCCCACCACGAGGGGCTCAGCCGTTGGCCGAAACCCTCACCCCGCCCGCAGCGCCGCCGCCGCCGCCCACCGCGCCGCCACCCGCGGCGCCGTAATGCACACCGCCTGATCCGTCACCGTCGTCACCGCGCGCTCCAGCAGCTGGATATCCGCCTCATGTTGGCGCGCCACATGCGGATCCTCGAAGAAAATCGCACGCTGGCAACGCCCCTCCAGCACCCGGTCGGCAATCTGCGCATCACCGCCCATCGGGCCGCTCTGGTAGCGCGTCACCCACGGCGTATCACGTGGCCAGCCCCGGCTCCAGGCCAGCTCGTTCAAACGCTGGCCGGTGGTTCCGGTCGCCACCCGCTCACCGAACCGGGCCAGCACATCGAAGTGCTCATCGGCGAAGGCCAGCATCGCCGGCTTCATCGCATCGTGCGCGATCAGTGCCAGCGTCTGGCCTTCGAACGCATGCAGGTCGTCGGCGCCGCCGTCTGCCGCCAGCCCGGCGTGGACGCGCTCCACCTCGACCCAGTCGCGGGCGGTGGCCACGGTCGAAATGAACGGCTTGCCGTGAATCACGCACTGGCGCTTCAGCGCCGTGGCTTCCGGAAATACCGAGGACGGATCGACCGGATCAATCAGATAGATCGCACCATCCAGTGTCCGATCCGGACCCATGCCAACGACTTCGGCGACCAGCTTCATCAGTCCACCCTCGCGACCGTAGGGATAACGGTGCAGGCCCGCGTACCCGGCCAGGAAGCCCTGTCGTTCGATCGCGTCATGGGTGCGACCGACCGCATGCAGCGACACGCCCAGCTCGCGCAGGCCGGCCTCGCTGCTGCGCAGCCAACGGAACAGCGCGGCGCGCGCGTCGTGGTGATGAAGACGGTTGGCAGCCAGGCCGATGCGCATCGAACGCTCCGCAGTTACGGGTGAAGGCGGCAGTGTATGTCGGCATTCCCCTATCTGGATGCTTTTACAACTTTCTTCATTGCCGTCGGTCCGCACGTAGATAGCGTGGCAGGCAGCGGTACCGCAGCGCGGCCGTTCCTTCCGCCCGCGAGATGAGGATGCCTACCGTGAATGTCGCCGGCTTCCCGGCAGCCATTGCTGTCATGGCCAGCCTGCTGCTGCCTGCCACGGCCTCCGCCACGGGCTGCAGGACACCGCTGCGCATCGCCTGGCCGTCAGACCGCGCACCTTTGTCGTCCAACGAACAGGGCGAGGCCCGGGGGCTGGGCGCGGCGTACCTGAAGCTGCTGGGCGGGCAACGGCCACTGCAGCTGCTGCCCGTGCCGGCCGACAGCGTGGACCGGGACGAGCTGCCGGCCGGCACCCAGGCGCTGCTGGGATGGCCCCGCTCGCAACTGCCCGCTGGATGGGTGGTCAGTACGCCCTACCTGCAGCTGCCACAGGTGATCGTGCGCCGGGAAGACGCGTCGCCGGTGCTGGGCCTGGAAGATCTGCGTGGACGCACCGTGGCCAGCCCCAGCCGGATGCCGCTGCAGGGACTGCTGGCCGAGCAGGCCGTGGGTGCGCAGCTGCTGCCACCGGCAGCGCTGGACGATGCACTCCCGCTGCTGGGCACCGGATTGATCGATGCGGTAGTCGCCAACCTCGGCGACGTCGAGGCCGCATTGCGCCGCTACCAGGGCGATCCACTGCTGATCGCTGCGCCGGCCGGTTTCGACGATGCCCTGGTGCTGGCGACCACGCCCGCCTGCGCCGATGTCATCGTCGGCTTCGAGCAGGCGCTGTCGCAGCTGACCGATACCGAGCGCGACCAGATCCGCGCGGACTGGCTGCCGGACCGGCCGCGTAATTCCCCGTCATCGTCGCCCCTGCGCTGGCTGGTGCCGGCCTCGCTGATCCTGCTCGCCCTGGCGCTGGTACATGCCTTCGGCTACTGGCGGGTCCATCGCGAGGGCGTGCGCCGCCGAGGGGTGGAGCTGCGCCTGCAGGAGGTGACCGCGAACCTGCCGGCGGTGGTCTACCAGGCGCGTCGGTCGGCAGGCGGCCATTACAGCTTTCCGCAGATCGCCGGTGACGTGCAGGCCCTGTTCGGAATCAGCGTGGAGACCGCGCGGATCGATCATCAGCGGTTGTTGGCCGCGGTCCATCCGGATGACCGCAACCAGGTGATGGCCGGTGTCGAGACGGCTGCATTGGCGCGTGGCCCGATCGACGTCACTTTCCGCACCCGTTCGCCACAAGGGTGGCGATGGGTGCGTTCGCATGGGCGGCCGTTGCCCTGCGACGACAGCGACGTCGAGTGGAGCGGCTATTGGATCGACGTCAGCGAGGTGCAGTCACGTACCCGCGCGCTGGCCGACGCGCGCCGCCAGGCCGAACAGGCAGCACAGGCCAAGGCGCACTTCCTGGCAACGATGAGCCACCAGATCCGCACCCCGATGAGCACGCTGCTGGGCATGCTCGAACGGCTGGCGGGCAGCAGGCTGGAGGCACACCAGCAGCAGGTGCTGGCCACGGTCGATGATGCCGCGCGGATGTTGCGGCAGATCCTCGACGATGTCCTGCACAGCCAGCGTCTGCAGGGCGCACCACTGCAGCTGCTGCCCATCGATCTGGCGGCACTGGTGCGCGCGGTGCAACAACTGCTGATGCCGGTGGCCGCCAGCCGCGGCCTGCACCTGCAGGTGGTGCTGGATCCGGAGATGCAGCCGGGATCGCTGGCCGACGGCCTGCGCCTGCGCCAGATCCTGTTCAACCTGGCCGGCAACGCATTGAAGTTCACCCGGCACGGCCACGTGGAACTGCAGGTGCAGGTACTGCAGCAGCGTGACGGCGGCCAGCGGCTGCGCCTGCAGGTGAGCGACAGCGGCGTGGGCATCAGCGAGGAACGCCAGCAGGCGGTGTTCGCCGCCTATGCCCAGGCGGAGCGCTCGACCACACGGCACTTCGGCGGCAGTGGGCTGGGCCTGGCGATCTGCCGCGAGCTGGCGACCTCGATGGGCGCGGAGCTGCAGCTGCGCAGCTCACCCGGGAAAGGCACCACGGTCTGGCTGGATCTGGACCTGGATGCCTGCGAGGCACCCGCGGCTGCACCTTCGACGGCGGTTGCGGACGCGCGTCCATTGCCGGCGTCGCGCGTGCTGGTGGCTGAAGACCATCCCACCAACCTGCATCTGCTGGAGCAACGCCTGCGTGCGCTCGGGCTGCAGGTCCACGCCTGTACCGACGGACGGTCGGCGCTTGAAGCATGGCAGGCGCAGCCGTTCGACCTGGTCATCACCGACTGCCACATGCCGGGCATGGACGGCTTCGCACTGGCGCGGGCGATCCGCGCCGATGCCTGCCCGGCGCGTGCGCAGGTGCCGATCATCGCGCTCACGGCCAGCGTGATGGAAAGCACCCGCGAAGCCTGTCGTGTGGCTGGCATCGACCACTTCCTGGCCAAGCCGGTGGAGCCGCACGTGCTGCGGGCGCTGCTGGCGGTACTGCTGGTGCCGGACTCAGTGGGCCAGTAGCCGCACGATGCTGGCGGCGGCGTCGCGGCCCTCGGCCACGGCGGTCACCACCAGGTCGGCACCGCGCACTGCATCACCACCGGCGAACAGGCGCGGATGCGCGGTCTGGAACGGCAGGCGGTCCTTGCCGCCGGCCACGATGCGGCCGTTGGACTGGCCCTCCACGCCGTGTTCGGCCAGCCAGGCCGGCAAGGTCGGCGAGAAGCCGAAGGCGATGATCACCACGTCCGCCTCCAGCAGCGATTCGCTGCCCTCGATCGGCACCGCGTTCTGGCGGCCGTTGGCATCCGGTTCGCCCAGCCGGGTCTCGACCACGGTCACGCCGATCACTTCATCATCGGCACCGGCCTCGATCGACAGCGGCTGGCGGTTGAACAGGAAACGCACGCCCTCTTCGCGTGCATTGGCCACTTCGCGCGCGCTGCCGGGCATGTTGGCTTCGTCACGGCGGTAGGCGCAGGTGACCTTGGCCGCACCCAGCCGCACCGCGCTGCGCACGCAATCCATGCCGGTGTCGCCACCGCCGAGCACCACCACGCGCTTGCCGTTGAGATCTGGCAGGGCGATGGTGTCTTCCCAGCCGGCAATCGGCCGGCCCTTCGGATCATTACCACCGACGATGCGGCTGTTCTGCACCAGGAACGGCAGGGCCGGCAGCACGCCCTTCAGATCCTGGCCATCGAGGCCGCCATCGGTGTAGCGGTAGGCGCCGGTACCGACGAACACCGCATCGTGGCTGTCCAGCAG
The DNA here is from genome assembly GCF_054030835.1 of Stenotrophomonas sp. C-A. Lineage (NCBI taxonomy): Bacteria > Pseudomonadati > Pseudomonadota > Gammaproteobacteria > Lysobacterales > Lysobacteraceae > Stenotrophomonas > Stenotrophomonas sp. C-A. The sequence continues at coordinate 69,612 of NZ_CM132916.1, forward strand.
CTGCTGCACGCTGACATCGCGGCCGATCTCCACGCCGAGGCGGAACTGCACGCCCATGCCCTCCAGCACTTCGCGACGGCGGTGGATCACGTCCTTGTCCAGCTTGAAGCTGGGAATGCCGAACTGCAGCAGGCCACCAATCTGTTCGTAGCGGTCGTAGACCACGGCGGCAATGCCGGCGCGTGCCAGGCGGTCGGCACAGGCCAGGCCGGCAGGACCCGCGCCGATCACCGCCACGCTGTGGCCGGTCGGCTGCACCGCGCCCAGATCCGGGCGCCAGCCGCTGGCCAGCGCGGTATCGACGATGTACTTCTCCACCGCGCCAATGGTCACCGCACCGAACTCTTCCAGCGTGCAGCTGCCTTCGCACAGCCGGTCCTGCGGGCACACCCGGCCGCACACTTCCGGCAGCGGGTTGGTGCTGTGGCACAGCGTGGCCGCCTCGTGAATGCGGTTTTCCTGCACCAGCTGCAGCCACTGCGGAATGGCGTTGTGCACCGGGCACTTCCAGCTGCAGTAAGGATTGCCGCAGTCCAGGCAGCGGCCGGCCTGGTACTGGGCATCTTCCTTGCCGAACTTGCCGTACAGCTCGCCCCAGTCGCCGGACGTGCGCAGTTCCACCGGAATGCGCTGCGGCATGGTGCGGGGCAGGTCGAGGAACTGGAAGGCGTGCTTGCGGCTCATGGCGGGCTCTGGAATGCGAGGGGGAACGTTGCCGGCCAGCGGCCGGCACTACCGGAAGACATCACGCAGCGCGTCGCAGGGTTTCAGTCAGCGACTCGATGCTGGCGGCCTTGGGTTTGACCAGCCAGAACTTGCCGATGTAATCGCGGAACTCGTCCAGGATCTGCTGCGCCCAGATGCTGCCGGTCAGCTCGCGGTGGCGGCCGATCAGGCGGTGCAGGTGCTGGCGGTAGTTCTCGAAGCCTTCGGCGGAGACGCGATGGATGTCGATCAGTTCGTGGTTGTAGCGATCGACGAAATCGCGGTCCACGTCCAGCACGTAGGCCAGGCCACCGGTGAAGCCGGCACCGAAGTTCAGGCCGACCTTGCCCAGCACCAGCACCACGCCGTCGGTCATGTACTCGCAGCAGTGATCACCGGCACCCTCGACCACCGCCAGTGCGCCGGAATTGCGCACCGCGAAGCGCTCGCCCGCGCGACCCGCGGCGAACAGCTCGCCACCGGTGGCGCCATACAGGCAGGTGTTGCCGATGATCGCGGTGCTGCGTGCCTCGAAGCGCGCGCCACGAGGTGGGCGCACCACCAGCCGGCCACCGGCCATGCCCTTGCCGACGTAGTCGTTGGCTTCACCCTCCACTTCCAGGTGCAGGCCGCCGACGTTGAAGGCACCAAAGCTCTGCCCGGCGCTGCCGCGGAAGCGCAGTTCCAGCGGTGCCTCGGCCATGCCCTGGTTGCCGTGCGCGCGCGCCACTGCACCGGCCAGGCGGGTGCCGATGCTGCGGTCGGTGTTGTGGATCAGGAAGCGGTGCTCGCCACCACGCTTGTGCTCGATGGCCGGCGCCAGCAGGCCATCCATCTGCGTGGCCAGGCTGTCCGGCGATTCGTACAGGCGCAGCGCGGCGCAGTGGCTGCCCTCGTAGCGGCTGTCGGCCAGCAGGCGCGACAGGTCCACGCGCACGCCGTCGCGCGGTGCCGCTTCGATCTGCCGCAGCAGGCCGGTGCGGCCGACGATCTCTTCCAGCGAACGCGCACCCAGGAACGACAGCCAACCGCGCACTTCCTCGGCCAGCAGGCGGAAGAAGTTCTCCACGCGCTCGGGCTGGCCGGTGAAGTGGTTCTCGCGCAGGCGCTCGTCCTGGGTGGCCACGCCGGTGGCGCAGTTGTTGAGGTGGCAGATGCGCAGGTACTTGCAGCCCAGCACGATCATCGGCGCGGTGCCGAAGCCGAAGCTGTCCGCGCCCAGCAGCGCGGCCTTGACCACGTCCAGGCCGGTCTTCAGGCCGCCATCGGTCTGCAGCAGGGTACGCCCGCGCAGGTCGTTGGCCAGCAGCGCCTGGTGCGCTTCGGCCACGCCCAGCTCCCACGGTACACCTGCATAGCGGATCGAGCTGACCGGCGAGGCACCGGTGCCGCCGTCATGGCCGGAGATGGTGATCAGGTCCGCACCGGCCTTGACCACGCCGGCGGCAATCGTACCCACACCGGCATGGCTGACCAGCTTTACCGACACCAGCGCGGTCGGGTTGACCTGCTTGAGGTCGTAGATCAGCTGGGCCAGGTCTTCGATCGAATAGATGTCGTGGTGCGGCGGCGGCGAGATCAGGCCGATGCCCGGCCGGGCGTAGCGCAGCCGCGCGATCAGTTCGTTGACCTTGTGGCCGGGCAGCTGGCCACCCTCGCCGGGCTTGGCGCCCTGCGCGACCTTGATCTGCAGCACCTCGGCGTTGACCAGGTATTCGGCAGTGACGCCGAAGCGGCCCGAGGCCACCTGCTTGATCTTGCTGCGCTTTGCGGTGCCATAGCGGGCGGGATCCTCACCACCTTCGCCGGAATTGCTGCGGCCACCGAGGCGGTTCATGGCAATGGCCAGCGCCTCGTGCGCTTCCGGCGACAGTGCGCCCAGGCTGATCGCAGCAGTATCGAAGCGCGGGAACAGGGTACTGGCCGGGGCGACCTCGTCCAGCGGCACGGGCGTGGCCGCCGGAATCAGTTCCAGCAGGTCGCGCAGCGCCGACGGCGGCCGCGCATGCACGGCATCGCAGTACTGCTGCCACGCACGCGGGTCACCGCTGCGCGCCGCGCGCTGCAGGGTGGTCACCACATCCGGGTTGTACATGTGGTACTCGCCGCCGTGCACGTACTTCAGCAGGCCGCCGACATCCACGTCCTGCTGTGCGTCCCAGGCCTGCGCGCATAGCTCGCGCGCGTCGGCATCTAGGCGTGCGAAACCGGCGCCGCCGATGCGCGAGGCGGTATCCGGGAAGCACAGGTCCACCACCTCCGGCTCCAGGCCGATGATCTCGAACAGCTGCGCGCCGCGGTAGCTGGCCACGGTACAGATGCCCATCTTCGAGATGATCTTCGACAGGCCCTTGTACACGCCCTTGCGGTAGCGGCGGCCGATCTGCGACTGCTCACCGCCCTTGCTCAGCTTGAGGATGCCGCGGCGACCGAGGTCGAACAGGGTCTGGTAGGCCAGGTACGGATACACCGCGGTGGCGCCGAAGCCGAGCAGGCAGGCCATGTGGTGCGGGTCGCGCGCGGTGCCGGTCTCGACGATCAGGTTCACGTCGCAGCGCAGGCCCAGGCGCGAGAGGTGGTGGTGGATGGCACTGGTGGCCAGCAGCGCATGCACCATCGGCCGCCCGGCCACCGGGTAGCGGTCGGACAGCAGCAGCATCACCATGCCATCGCGCGCGGCCTGTTCGGCTTCGCTGCAGATGCGCTCTATGCCCGCGCGCAGGCCCTCGTCTTCGCTGTAGGACAGGTCGAGCAGGCGATTGGCCTGCACGTACTGGTCCATCTTCAGCAGCTGGCGCAGCTTGCGCTGGCTGAGCACCGGCGAATTGAGGATGACGTGGTTCACCGTCTCCGGGCCGGCATGGAAGATGTTGGTCTCCTTGCCGAGCTGGGTGGACAGCGACATCGCGCAGTCTTCGCGCAGCGGGTCGATCGGCGGGTTGGTGACCTGCGCGAAGGCCTGGCGGAAATAGTCGTACAGCGGGCGACTGCGCTGGCTCAGCACCGCCATTGGTGTGTCGTCGCCCATCGAGCCGGTGGCTTCCTGCTCGGTCTCGGCCAGCGGCCGCAGCACCTGCTCCACTTCCTCGCTGCTGAGCTGGTACAGCTTGTGGTAGCTGCGCAGGGTACCTTCGTCGAAGGGTTCTTCCACCAGCGAGGGGTCGATCAGTTCGGTCTGCAGGTAGGTCACGCCCTGCTGCAGCCACTGCTTGTACGGCGCGCGACCACGGTTGATGCGGTCGACCGCGTCGGAGTCGAGCAGGTCACCACGCTTGAGGTCGATGGCCACCATTTCGCCTGGGCCGAGCTTGCCCTTGCGCACCACGCGTTCGGTCGGCACTTCCCACACGCCGGCTTCGGAGGCGACCAGGAAGTGGCGGTCGGCGGTCAGCATCCAGCGCGCCGGGCGCAGGCCGTTGCGGTCGAGGGTGCACACGGCGTAGCGGCTGTCGCAGGCGACGATGCCAGCCGGGCCATCCCACGGCTCGCTGTTGAGGCCATGGAACTCGTAGAACGCAGCCAGGTCGGGGTCCTTGAATTCCAGCGACTGCGTGGCCGGCGGCACCAGGATGCGCAGCGCCTGGATCAGCTCCATGCCACCGGCGACCATCAGCTCCAGCATGTTGTCCAGGCTCTGCGAATCCGAACCGTGCATGGAGATCACTGGATCGAACTCGGCGATGTCGAAGCGCGGCGTCTTCCACACCTTGCTGCGCGCCTGCGCCCAGCGACGGTTGCCTTCGATGGTGTTGATCTCGCCGTTGTGGGCGAGCATGCGGAACGGGTGGGCCAGCGGCCAGCGCGGCAGCGTGTTGGTGGAGAAGCGCTGGTGGAACACGATGGCGCTGGAGGCCAGTTCGCGGCGTTGCAGGTCCGGGAAGAAGCGGCTGAGCTTGTCCGGCAGCACCATGCCCTTGTAGCTGATCGCATCCGGGGTGAGGGTGGTGACGTAGAAGTCGGCGTGTTCGCGCAGCAGCTGCTCGCTGCGGCGACGGGCCAGGAACAGGGCCAGTGCGAAGCCGGCATCATCCTGGCCGACGCCGGCGTCGACGAACACCTGTTCGATGCGCGGCAGCGTGTCGCGTGCCAGTTGGCCGCAGACGCTGTCGTCGGTAGGCACCTCGCGCCAGCCGGCGACCTTGCAGCCCACCGCTTCCACCTGCGCCTGCAGCTGCGCGCGGCAGGCCTGCGCAGCGTCGGCGTCGTGCGGCAGGAACACCAGGCCGGCGGCGAAGCGTGCGGAGACCGCGATGTCGGCTTCGCTGGCCAGCAGTTTCAGGAAGGCATCGGGGCGGCGCAGCAGCAGGCCACAGCCATCACCGGTCAGGCCATCGGCGGCGACACCGCCACGGTGGGTCATGCGCGAAAGCGCGGCGATGGCGGTATCAACCAACAGGCGCGATGGTTGATCGTCGAGCTGGGCGACCATGCCAAATCCACAGGCATCGCGCTCGGAGCGCGGGTCGTAAAGCCCTTGGCGGTTGCGGGGGGCCATCTCTACCTCGATGCGTATAGGGTTGGCGGCGACACTCGTCCCCGCTCATTCCCTGGAGCGCATCGTGAGGCCACCGGATGCCTCGACTAGATCACAGGTTGCTGCAACGCCGCAATACACGGTTGCAGGTGCAACAGAACGCGCCGGCAACCCAGTGCCGGCGCGGGGCGGGACTCAGCCGCAGCGCACGCCGCTGACGGCGCCCTTGTCGTCCACTTCGATGTTCAGGCGGTCGCCGAGAAACTCCATCGTGGCCACGTCGTTGGGCTTGAGCACGCGCACCTGGCTGGCGCCGGCATCTTCCTGCGCCTGCTTGCCCAGGGCGTCGGTGTAGGTCTGGCCGACCAGGCTCTGCACCTGGCTGGCGTCGCAGGTGCCGACCGGCGGTGCCTCGGTGGCCTTGCCGGCGTCGTCGGCCGGCGCCTTGGCTGCTTCGGCGGCCTGCTGGGCGTGGGCGGTGGCCGAATCCTGTTCATCCAGCGCCGGTGCCTGGCAGGCGGTCAGGGCCAGCACGGCCGGCAGCAACAGGGCGGAGAGCGAACGGGCGCGAATCGGGAACGACATCATGACTCCGGAAGGGGTTGTGAAGACCCGAGCATAGCGGCGAACCGGCCCTCACGTGTTTGTCTTGTGTTATCGACAGGATCGCGGCATGGCGACAGCGACACTACAGGCATGCCAACTCCCTCCACCCCCGAACGACAGGCCGCGCGCGCGGCCGGCCTGCGCTATGTCGACGACACCCAGCCGGGCATCAGCCGGCGCCGCGCCGGCAAGGGTTTCAGCTACCGCGATGCTGATGGCCACGCGATACGCGACGCCAACACCCTGCAGCGCATCCGTGCGCTGGCGGTTCCGCCCGCCTACACCGCCGTGTGGATCTGTGCCCACGCCAACGGCCACCTGCAGGCCACCGGCCGCGATGCGCGCGGGCGCAAGCAGTACCGCTACCACGCTGACTGGGCCAAAGAGCGGGATGCCGGCAAGTTCGACCGCATCATTGCGTTTGGCGAGGCGTTGCCCGCGCTGCGGCGGCGGTTGTCACGGGATCTCAAGCGACCTGGGTTTCCGCAGGAAAAGGTGCTGGCCATGGTGGTCGCGCTGTTGGCGGATACCCTGGTGCGGGTCGGCAATGAAACCTATGCACAACAGAACCGTTCGTTCGGACTGACCACACTGCGCAACCGCCATCTGGAACTGCTGCGCGGTGGCCGGGTGCGCATGCGCTTCCGCGGCAAGTCGGGGCAGCTGCAGGAGGTGACCGTGGGCGACCGCAGGCTGGGGCTGCTGGTGCGGCGCCTGCAGCAGCTGCCGGGGCAGGCGCTGTTCCAGTACCGCGATGACGACGGTGCGCTGCAGCCGGTGGATTCCGGCGCGGTGAACGATTACCTGCGCGAGGTGATGGGCGAGGACTTCACCGCCAAGGACTTCCGTACCTGGGGCGGCACCGTCGCGGCGGTGCAGGCGTTTGCCGCGACCGAGCTGCCGGAACCGGCCAGCCAGCGCGCGCTGGCGCAGGCACAGCGTGCGGTGGTGTGCGAGGTGGCAGCGCTGCTGGGCAACACGCCTGCGGTGTGCCGCAAGGCCTACATCGACCCGTGCGTGTTTGCCGGCTGGGAGCGCGGCGAACTGGCCACGCTGGCCGGCCTGCGCGGGCCGCGCCAGTGGGAGCAGGCCACCCTGCGCGTGCTGCGCAGGGCGCGCAGGCTCAGCCGCAGTAGATCGCGGTGATGTTGTTGGTGCGTCCCTTTTCGATGGTCAGGCGGTCGCCGCCTTCGTGCGCCGGTGGCACCCGCGGGCCGTCGTGGCGCAGCACCCGCACGTGCAGGCTGTCGCTGTCCACGCGTGCGCGGGCCACGGTGGCGTCCGAAGCGGCCAGGCCGAGTGCGCCGCGCACCATGTCGCTGTGGCACTGGCCGGAAATCACGCCGTCGATCGGCTGCACCTGGGCCACCGGCGTGCTGCTGCAGGCGGCGAGGGCAAAGCAGACGGTGGCGGTGGCAATGGCATGTTTCATGGAGGCATTCCTTGTGTGGTTGCGTGCAGCGTGCGACGCCGCACGTGGTGGCGGAATGAATACCGTGCACATCGTGGACACGGTGCGCTCACTGCTGCCAACAGCATAGGTGGAGACACTGCAGGAGCGGCGTGCGCCGCCCCCGGTAGTGCCGGCCGCTGGCCGGCAGCCCCTTTCCCTCCCGAGGAGACCTGCATGGCCAGTACCAAGAAAGCCCCCGTCCGCCGCAAAGCCTCGCCCAAGGTGCGCAAAGGCAGCACCGCAAGCAAGACTGTCGCCGCCCCCGATCGCCCGCGCGTGGTGAAGACCGCCACCCGCAAGGCGGCCGCCAGCGATCCACGCGCAGCGCGCGTCGCGGCCCGGCAGCGACGCCTGCAGGACCAGGAAAAGGCCAAGGACGTGCGCGCGGCAAAAAAAGCAACGAAGAAGACCGCGACCCAGGCCGGTGCGCGCCGGCAACCGGAGGCGATGCCGGCGCAGCAGCTGGCCAAGCCTGGGCATGAACACGAACTGGAGCTGGCCCCGCGTTTCCTTGCACCGGACTACGCCGGCAGCGGCAAGCTGCAGGGCATGCGCGCGATCATCACCGGTGGCGATTCTGGTATCGGCCGTGCGGTGGCAGTACTGTTCGCCCGCGAAGGCGCCGATGTGGCGGTACTGCACCTGGACGAGGCCGAGGACGCGGACATCACCCGCCAGCACGTGGAGCGCGAAGGCGGCCGCTGCGTGGTGATCGCCGGTGATGTGCGTGATCCGCGCTTCTGCAACAAGGCGGTCAAGCAGGTGGCCAAGGCGTTCGGCGGCATCGACATCCTGGTCAACAACGCCGCGTTCCAGCTGCATTGCGAGCGGCTGGAAGACCTGGAAGACGCGCATCTGCAGGAAACCCTGCAGACCAACATCGGCGGTTACATCCAGATGGTGCGCGCGGTGCTACCGCACCTGGGCGAGGGTGCCAGCATCATCAACACCGGTTCGGAAACCGGTATTTTCGGCAGCAAGGCGCTGATTGACTATTCGGCCACCAAGGGCGCGATCCATGCGTTCACCATGGCACTGGCCAGCCAGCTGCTGCCACGTGGCATCCGGGTCAACTGCGTGGCGCCGGGGCCGGTGTGGACGCCGTTGAACCCGGCCGACAAGGCGGCGCAGGAAGTCGCTGAATTCGGCAAGGACAGTGACATGGGCCGGCCCGCACAGCCCGAAGAACTGTCGCCCGCCTATGTGTTCCTGGCTTCGCCGGTCTGTGCCAGTTACATCAGCGGAGTGATCCTGCCGGTGATGGGCGGGCCGCGGGGCTGAACCGCCGGGCTGTGCGGAGCCTCCTGAACGAGGCTTCGCGCGGCCGTGTGGCAGGTGTCAAAGGCCCGGCAGGCGCGCTGGAGTAGGCTGGACCCCCACGCCGATCACGTTCAAGGACCGACCATGCCCGAACTGGATATCAATGCAGCGGCCGATGAAGTCGCTGCCCTGTTGCGGCAGAACGACGCGCGCGGTGCTGCCGCCCGCCTGGACGCCCTGCACAACGGCCAGACCGCGGTGGTGCAGGAAGCGCTGGACCGCTACGTGTCGGCGCGCGCCGCCACCGAGCTTGAGGCGTTGCGGCGCAGCGGAGGTGTTGCCGCAGCAGATGCGGCCACGGTGAACCCGATGCTGGACCGTCTGGGCAACGCGGCGCGTCCACCACGGATGCCCGATGCGGCTGAGACCGCAGGCCTGAGCCAGGCCCAGCAGTACGACGTGTACGGCAGCATCGTGGCCCAGCGCGGCAACACCGCGGCGAATGACGCGATGGCAACGCAGGACCGCGTGGTGCTGGGACTGCGCGACGAGAACCGCACCACCGAGGCACGTGGGCGTGGCGTCTATGACGATCGCATCGTAGTGCTGTGGAAGGATGCGCAGGGCCATGGTCATGTGCGCGAGTTCAACCAGGCCACGACCGAGCCGACCGCCCAGTACGACGGTCATGCCAAGACTACGCCGCGCAGCCCGGGGTTCGGCGACGTGGCGCCGCGCACCAAGACCGAGGGTGAGGATGTCAACGGTGACCGGGTCAAGGACCTCGGGCGCCTGGGCGAAGGCACCACCGAGATGCGCGCGACCACCCATCCGCGCAACGGCCATCCCGATGAGTTCGCGCTGCGTCCCTCGCAGGACGCGATCACGGCGGGTGCCGGCCAGGTGGAGCGCGACAGCAACGGCGACGGCTGGTTCGATGCGCGCGATACCCAGGGCGTGCAGGACCTCAACGACACCTTCAAGATCCATCGCGGCAGCCGCTCCAACACCGATTCGGCCGGCTGCCAGACCATCGGCGGCGGCGAGTACGACGACTTCGTGTCGACGGTGCGCGGCACGCCTGGGCAGAACCGATGGCAGTACGTGCTGACCTCGGTTGCACCCGGCCAGCTGCGCGAGCTGGGGCAGGACGTGCCGCTCGCGGCCAACGACGACCCCCGTCAGCCGCAGCATCGCGATCATGCCCTGCAGCAGCAGATCAGCACGCGCCTGCAGGCCCTGGGCGGACGCTACGCCGAGCATGCCGACGACTACAGTCTGGTGATGCTGCGCGAAGCGAAGGCCGCGGGCATCACCCGGGTCGACCAGATCGTGGCCAGCAATCCCAGCGCCGGCCGCACGGCGGGCGAGACACTGTTCCTGGTCCAGGGCAGCCCGGGCGATCCTGCAGCGCTGCGCGCAGGGGTCAATGCGGCCGAGGTGCGCGAGACTGCAGTGGAATCCAGCCTGCGCCAGCTGCAGCAGCAATCGCGCGAACAGGCTGCATCCACCCCCGCGCCTGCACAACCGCAGGAAGCGCCGGCGATGGGAGGGCGTTGAGCGATGATCCGATCACACCTGATGCCGAGCGTTTCGTTGATGCTGCTGCTGGCATGCAGCGCCTGTGCGCCTGCCGGGGAGCGCGTCGCGCCGGCAGCGCCCACGACCCAACCCGTTCAACCAGCGCAGTTCCTGCCTTCTGATCGTGGATTGCCCGCATTGCCGGAAGCCTCTGGCAGCGCCTACCCCGGCGGCCGCTACGAAGCACTGCCGGAACCGGCCAGGCAGGTGCTGGCGAAGTTGAAGTGCAACGTGGAGGGCGCCAGCGACGTGCAGGTGCTTTCCATTCCCGCGCAGGGTGGCCAGCAGGATTTCATGGTCACTGATCGCAGCGGGCCGCGTTTCCGCTACTGGATACGGTCGTTCTCCGGCAGTGGCGGAACCACCGGGTATCTGGTGCAGCTGCAGGACTGTCCGGCAACCACCACGGGCATGCGCGCCTACATCGCACAGGGAGCGGCACCGCTGCAGGATGTCACCGCATCGTTGCTGGCGCAGGCCGAGCTGCCCGACGCGGCGGCGATGGCGGCCTATCAGAGCAAGGGCGCGGGCGATCTGTTCGCCTTCATCGGGCAGCTGGACAAGGTGCCGGTGCTGCGTTGGGCGGCCGAGGTCGATCCCGAACAGCCACTGGCCGCCGATGCGCGCAGCTTCGACCATGGCAATGCCATCCACGGCGGTTTCCTGCGCTGGAACCAGGATCACTTCGAGGTGGCCAGGACCGTTCCCGCAACGCTGTGGCCCTGCGATGACCGGCCGTTGCTGCCGTGCAAGGGCGATCCGTTCGTGATCGGGCGCTGAGGCCGTAGCTCATCCCCCTACCGTTCGTCGGCCCATGACTTCCGGGGGGTTGACTACAATTGTCGTCACGCAGAAAGTGACGACACGTGTAGTCAAGGGAGTGGTGTCATGCGTGGCAAGACGATCGGGGACCAGGAACTGGCCCTGCTGCAGTACATCGATGAACATGCGCCGGCCACGGTCGGCGAGGTCGCCAGTGGTTATGGCGAGGCCCGTGGACTCGCCCGTTCCACTGTGCTGACGATGATGGAGCGGCTGCGGGCGAAGGGGTATCTTCAGCGCCAGCAGCAGGACGGCGTCTACCGCTACCAGGCCACCCGTGGCCCGGAGAGCGTGCTGCAGGGTGCCGTGGCCCAGTTCGTCGACAACACCCTGCAGGGCTCGGTGTCGCCGTTCGTGGCCTACCTGTCGCAGCGCCAGCAGGTCAGCGACAACGAGCTGGCCGAGCTGGAAGCGCTGGTCGCCCAACTCCAATCGCGTCGCCACGAGGGCTGAGCCATGGACACCACGATGCTGATCCCGATGTTGGAACGGCTGGGCTGGACCAGCCTGCAGACCGTGCTGCTGGTGGCCCTGGTGTACGGCGTGTGCCGCGCGCTGCCGTCGCTGTCTGCGGCCACCCGCTGCCGCCTGTGGTGGCTGGTCTCGCTGCAGGCCGTGCTCGGCCTGTTCTGGAGCCAGCCGTTGCAGTTGGCCTGGCTGCCGGCCCCGCAGGCGGTGGCGATGACCGCCACCGACGTTGCCGCTGATCTGGTCTACCCGCTGGCGCCGGAAGCCTCGGCGCAGCTGCTGGCGACGATGCCGACGCCTGCAGCGGACGTGCCGGCGGTTGCGTGGTGGGCGGTCGCACTGGCAGCGCTGTGGCTGTCCGGCGTGTTGCTGATGGCCCTGCGCACCTTCGGTGAGTGGCGCCGCTGCCGGGCGCTGCTGGCCGCGGCCTATCCCTGCGAGGACGAAGCGCTGGTGCAGGCCCTGCAGTTGGCCTCCGACGCACACGGCGTGCGCCCTGCACCGCGGCTGTGGATGAGCACGCAGGTGGACGCACCGCAGCTGGTCGGGCCGTTCCGCCCGGTGCTGCTGCTGCCGGCCGGCGACAATGCCCTGCAGGGCGATGCGCTGGACCTGGCACTGACCCACGAACTGCAGCACCTGCAGCGGCGTGACCTGCAGTGGGGCCTGCTGCCCGCACTGGCCCAGCATCTGTTCTTCTTCCACCCGCTGCTGCGCCTGTCGGTGCGCGAATACGCACAGGCCCGCGAGGAAGCGGTGGATGCGGCCGTGGTCGGCCAGTACGGTGCCAGCCGCCAGGCTTATGGCCGCCTGCTGCTGCAGCTGGGCGTGGCACCGCAGCCGCACCTGGGCGTGGCCAGTGCCGCGCCGAACACCACCAGCCTCAAGCGCCGCCTGCTCTCGCTGCAGCCGCGCCGGGCCTGCCCGCGCATCCTGGCGATGGCGCTGACTGCCGTGGTGGTGGTGGTGGGCGTGGCGCCGATGCGACTGGTCGCAGCGCCGGTGCCGCCGGCACCGCCCGCGCCGCCGGCTGCGCCGAAGGCTGTGGTGCCGCCGCCGCCGAAGGCTCCGCCTGCACCCCCGTTGTCCGCGCGTGTGCCGGCCGTGCCGGTGGCGCCGGCGCCGCCCGCCGAACCGGCCAATGTGGAAGAACCGTCCGGTCCTGACGATGCCGACGTAGCCTACGTCGACGATGCCGCTGGCATGGATGAAGACCATGACGGCACGACGTCAACCACCACGTCCATCACCACCTACGGTCGCCTCGATCTGGGCAAGTCGCCCCGGGAGGCCTACGTGCTGGTCGATGGTGATTCGACCTTCGCCAACGGTGGCATCGACGACGTTACGGTGGCCCGCAGGCAGCTCGGCAAGGGCCCGGCGCTGTGGTTCCGCCAGGGCGACAAGCGCTATGTGGTGCGCGACCCGATGCTGATCCAGACCTTGCAGCGTGCCTACAGCGGCGCCGCAGACCTGGGTCGTCAGCAGAGCGAACTGGGCCGCCAGCAGAGTGCGCTGGGTCGCCAGCAGGGCGAACTCGGCAAGCAGATGGGTGAGATGGGGCGTCTGCAGGGCGAGGAGTCACGCCGCATCGCACTGGCCGCCGCCGAGGCAGCGCGCAGCGCGATGGCCGCCCACGACATCAACCGTGAGGCAGCTGCGGAAGCGGCGAATGTCGCACGCGGTGCAACCCGCGATATGGCCGTTGCGCGTGAGGCTGCGCGCGAGGCCGCCGCCGAGGCACGTCGTGCGATACAGGAAGCCCGCAGCGAGGCCGCGCAGTCCGGCCGCACCCGTGAGATGCAGCGTCTGGCCAGCCAGCAGTCTGAACTGGCCAGCCGCCAGGCGGCACTGGGCAGCCAGCAGGCCGCGCTGGGTGAGCGCCAGGCACGCGTGCATGCGCAGGCATCGCAGCAGGCACAGCAGGTGATCGCGCGCGCACTGGCCAGCGGCAAGGCCGAGCAACTCTGATCGGTAGTGCCGGCCGCAGGCCGGCAATGTGGGGTGCCGGCCAGCAGCCGGCACTACCCTGGGTCGATCAACCGCAGCTGGCTCGCTCGATGCGGTTCTGCGCATCCACCTGCACGGTCACGCGGTCCTGGCGGAAGTCCATGGTCACCGCCATGCCGGGCTTGACCACCCGTGCACCGCGCGCGCCGCTGTCAGCCACCAGCTTCTTGATCGTGGCTTCGTCGGCGGTCTTGCCGGTGAAGGCGTCCAGCGCCTCCGGCTTGCATTCGTGCGCGGTATCGGCCACGGGCGCCGGCGTCGGCGTCGGCGCGGGATCGTGGGAGGTGCTGCTGCCAGCGTGACTGCAGGCGGCCAAGGGCAGGATGGCGAGCAGGGCCAGGGGATTGAGGCGCATCGTCGGGCTCCAGGCATGGATGGTGGCGGCAGTGTCACCGCTGCCACCGTCAGGCCGCGTCAACGCTTACTGCCCGACCAATGCCAGCGTCTCGCGCTCGCGCTGTTCCTCGCGCACCAGCCGCTGCAGCAGCAGGGCCAGCGTCACCACGTCCTGGTGATTGTGGTCGGCGACCCGCCGCAGGTTCACCGCATCGCCGCCACGCAGGAAACGCAGCCATGCGCCCGGGGCTTCCGAGCCCGGCAGGTCGTCCTCGCGCACCACGCGCAGCAGCTGGCGTTCGATGGTGGACAGCTTGCAGTTCTCCCACGTGCCGCGATAGCGGCGGCGGGTGGGGTAGAGCAGGTCGACGTGATCCAGTGCGGTGATCGGGCAACGCTGGCGGGCCAGTCGATAGCGTGCCTTCAGCAGTGGCGCATCGTAGCTGCGGCCGTTGTAGCTGCAGAACACGGTGGAGGGCTGCAGCCAGCTGGCGAAGGTGGCCAGCATCGCGTCCTCGGCGGCCATCGTCGACATCAGCAGTTGGCGGATGCGCAGGCCTTCGCCGCGCTGCGGGCAGGCGTGCCAGTCGGCGGCACCGATCATGAAGGCGCGGGTGCCGGTGCCGCCGGCCAGGCCGGTGGTTTCGGTATCGAAGAACAGCAGGTCGCGCGCAGCCACCTGTTCGCCCTCGCGCCGGGCGAAATCCAGCGACAGCGGTTGTGCCGGGATCGCCTGCGGCTGCAGCGATTCGATCAGGAACAGGCCCGGTGCGATCTCTTCGCCGGGCAGCTGGCGATCCTGCGCGCTGGCACGCGCTGGCGTGGCACCGCCGCGCGAGCGCAGGCCGAGCAGGCGATGCAGGCTGCCCACCTCGGGCCGACGCAGCGCGGGCGGCGCCATGGAAGGTGCGGCAGCGCCGGTTGGCTTGTGGCGGATCTCCTGCTCGACCCAGGCGAACACCGAACGCTCGGCTGCAGGCTGAAGTACATCGTTGGCGGCCACCGGCGCCGGCACTTTCGGCGGCGGCTCGGGCGTAGCGGGCGTGCTCGCCTTCGGGTCGCCGGCCTGCTTCCGCAGCAGGCGCAGCTTGTCCAGGCTCAGGCTCACGGCGCCAGCAGCTCCATCGGCTCGCGCGGGGTCACCGCCACATCCGGTACGTGCTGGCACGCTTCGGCATCGAACAGGTCGAGCACCCGCAGTGCCAGCGCGCGCGGCGAGGTGTCATCCTCTTCCTGAGCAGCCAGCACCGGGCCGACACAGGCCGGGCAGCCGGCCTTGCAGTCGCAGCGCTGCACCAGTTCGCGCGCGCGCTGCACCAGCTCGGCCTGGCGCTGCCACAGCGGTTCGCTGAGGCCGACGCCGCCGGGGAAGTTGTCGTACAGGTAGACGGTGGGCACGAACTCCTGCAGCAGCTCGACAACGCCAGGATCGCCCTCGCTGCCACGCAGCTGGCCACGGCCGCTCTGGTCGGCGATCGCGAACCAGGAACCATCGCCGTTGCCCACCGACTTCTGCAGGTCGCGCGCATCGGCCATCACCGCCACCGTGGCGACGATGTGCAGCGCATACGCTGCGCCGAGGAAGCCATCCAGCGCATCCTGCTTGCTGGCGAACGCACGCAGCAGCAGCGCCTGTGGCAGCTGCCACCACACCGCCGTGGTGTGCAGTTCCTGGTCGGGCAGGTTCACCGGGCCGTAGCCGATGTTCTCGTGGGTGTAGTAGCGGATCTTCTTGTAGCCGGCCACGCGGCGTACCACGTGCACTTCGCCATGGTGCGAATCGCCGCGGCCGGCCACGCCACCATCGAAGCGGTCCAGCACCTTGAGCTTGGTGAAGTCGATGCTGTCGGTGTAGTAGTCCACGTGGGTGCGGGTGACGTAGGCCTTGCGGCCGTCCCAGTCCAGCGTCTCCACCTGGTAGGGGGTGGACTGCACCATGTGGATGGCGCCTTCATACAAGGTAAGCGCAGCTGCGGAATAGTCGACCTCGGCGATGATCTGCTGGCGGCCATCGCTGCGGTCGACTACCACGAAGTTGCCGTCGGCCACCGCGCGCAGGCTGACCGCGTTGGCCGGATAGCTGTCGGCGATCCATTCCCAGCGCTCGCCTTCGCGATGGATGACTTCGGTTTCGGCCAGCGCTTCCAGGAACACTTCCGGATCGATCGGGCCGAAGCCGTCGCCGACCCGGAACGGCAGTTCGAACGCTGCGCAGCGGATATGGTCGAACAGGATCAGTGGCTGGTCCGGCGCGATGCGCGCGTGCTCGGGCGAGGCCTCGGCGAAGAAATCCGGATGCCGCACCACGTACTGGTCCAGCGGCTGCGAACTGGCCACCATCACCCCCAGCGCGGGCTGCTGGCGACGACCGGCGCGGCCGAAGCGCTGCCAGGTGGCGGCCACGCTGCCGGGGTAGCCGTTGAGGATGACCACGTCCAGGCTGCCGATATCCACGCCCAGTTCCAGCGCCGAAGTGCTGACGATGCCGTCGATGTTGCCGGCACGCATCGCGCGCTCGGTCTCGCGGCGCTCGGTGGGCAGGTAGCCGCCACGGTAGGCGCGGATGCGCGGTGGCTTGCGCGGGTCGTGGTCGAAGATGTCCTTCAGGTACTTGGTCAGCACTTCCACCATCAGGCGTGTCTGCGCGAACACCAGGGTCTTCAGCCCGGACTTGATCGCGATGCGCGCGATGCGGTTGCTCTGCGATCGCGCCGAGGCGCGCAGGCCCAGGTCCGGATTGATCACCGGCGGGTTCCACAGCAGCACCTGCTTGGGGCCGCTGGGCGCGCCGGATTCGGTGATAGCGGTGACCGGAGCCTCGATCAGCGCTTCGGCATGCGCCTGCGGGTTGCCGATGGTGGCCGAGCACAGGATGAACTGCGGTTGCACGCCGTAGAACGCGCAGATGCGCTTGAGCCGGCGCAGCACGTTGGTGACGTGGCTGCCGAACACGCCGCGGTAGGTATGCACTTCGTCGACGACGATGTAGCGCAGGTTCTCGAAGAACTGCGCCCACTTGGTGTGATGCGGCAGGATCGCCTGGTGCAGCATGTCCGGGTTGGAGACCACGATGTCGCCGTGCAGGCGGATGGCCTGGCGCGCATCGCCCGGGGTGTCGCCATCGAAGGTGAAGGCCTTCACCCCCAGATCGCCAGCGCGGTTGAGTTCCAGCAGTTCGGCCACCTGGTCCTGGGCCAGGGCCTTGGTGGGGAACAGGTACAGCGCCTTGGCCTTGTCCTGCATCGCCGCGCTGACCACCGGCAGGGTGTAGCACAGCGACTTGCCGCTGGCGGTGGGGGTGACGATGGCCACGTGCTCGCCGCGCTGGCTGGCCTCCCAGGCCTCGGCCTGGTGGCTGTAGAGCTGCTCGATGCCACGCGCCTTCAGCGCGGCGGCCAGCGCCGGCGGCACCGACCCGGGAATGGGCGCATAGCGGCCTTCGCGGCCGGGAATGGCAAAACTGCCGGTGATGCGGTCCTGGTAGCGGCGCTGCAGGCGCGCGCTGAGCAGGGCGCCGTCGCGGGCGGGCAGGCCATCGCGGGTGGCGAGCTTCTGCTCGGCATCGGCGGTGCGCTTGGCGAGTTCGTAAGCCATGGAAGATGGAGCCGGGACGGATTGCGAGGGGTTACATGGCACCACACTCACGTCTCAGGATGTGAGACACCGCGCGCGAAGGGCGTGAACCGTTCAGTGCCACGGGTCCGGACGCTGCGCGATTTCCGCGTCAAGCGCCTCGTTGCGGCGGTGGAGCTGCACCATGCAGATCACAAACCGCACCGCGTGCCAGCCCAACGCCAGCAATGCCACCGCCTGCCAGCCAGACGCAAGCGGCCAGCCCAGCGCCAGGCGCTGCGACACCGGCATCCAGGCGACGCCGAAGACCAGCACGCACAACAGCAGGCCCAGCCACGCCAGTTGCCAGAACCCTCCCGTGGGCGGATAGCGCCGTCGATCGCTGGCCAGGCACCATGCCGTGCCCGCGCCCAGCACTGCGCCGTCACAGGCGCGCACATCCAGCAGCATCGAGCGCCCGCGGGAGAATGCCGCAGCGTGCTCCCATTTCTCTGGAAGCTGCACACGCCGGTCATTGCCCAGCAACCACACCCGTGATGTCTGGGCAGTACGCTGGTACGCGCGCAGGCGCCCGCGTACCCGCAGCACGCGCTGCGCTGTCGCAGGGCCGTTGCGGCGAGGGAAGCCCAGCCAGGCCGCAAGACCGGCGATGGCGAGCAACGGCATGGCGAGCAGGCCCGGGACGCCGGTGGCGGCCCACAGCGCCAGTGCGGCAATCACCAGCGGGGACGGACGCAGGCCGGGACCCCGTCGCATCGAGATTTCTTCGGGTGTCTCCAGGCGCTCGCCACAGACGCGGCTGGTGGCTGCATCCGGCCGTGCAGCAGCGATAGTGAAGCCATTGAGACGCACCACCATGGCCACGTGATCACCCAGTACCACGTCAGCTTCATTGTCTTCCGAGAGGTAGGGCCATGCCTGTCTTGGCACCAGCACGGGAATGCCACCCAGGAAGCCGTCACCGACCGGGAAGCTGTTTCGCCACGCCCCGCCGGTGAAGGCTCCACTCAGCCGCTTTATCTGGTCGTCATGGTCGCAGCCGGTCAACGCGCGCACCGGTACCAGTGCCATGTGTTCGTCCGCGCCCAGCGTCCGCAGCGTGCTGCTCCGGCGCAGCGAGGCGATGCCGGCGCGGACACGCGATGTCCATTCGGCGGCGGTCGCGATGACCATCAGGCACACGACCGCCAGACCAACCAGTACTGCCGCGTGCGACATCAGCAGGCGACTGGCCAACGCGGCGGGCGTGTGGAGGGAGCTGTCATCAAGGAGGGCCTTACCGGGAAAACCGCAGGATGCCGTCCCCGCCTCCCGAGGGGAATGAAGTTCGTTGCAAACTTCGGCGCCCAGGCCGCGCAGCGATGATGCGTGACACACCCTGAATGCCCCCGCCGATGCCAACGAAATCTGAAGCCCGCATCCGTATCCTTGTTCACTGGACGCAACCAACAGGGTGGATGGCTGTGGCACGACGTGGAACGCAGGGAATACTGCTGGCCAGCCTGTTGCTGGCGGGCCTCGCGCAGGCGCAGCAGGCAGCGCCGGTAGCGGTGTCCGATCCTGTGCCCGCTCCCCCTGCTGATGCCCCGGCAGCACCTGCCGCGCCGATCTCCACCACCCTGCCGCAGGACAATGTCACCACCCTGGGCGAAGTGCGTGCGCTCAAGCCCGACGACGAACCGCTGGACCTGTACCGCTTCAAGAATCCGGTGAAGTTCGGCGACAACCGCTTCAGCCGCGACTGGAGCGAACCGCCCTCGCCGGAGCAGGTCAGCATGGGCGGCGGCTACATCATGATGGGCGTGGTCAAGGGGGTGATGGCGGCCGCCAAGGGCGTCAACAAACTCACCGGCGGACCTGCGCAGATCCAGGCCGCCGTGGCGCGGCCACCGCCGGAGCTCAGTGCCGAACAGCAGCAGCGTGCGCTGCGGTTCTCCGAGGAGCAGGATGCCGGTGATGCACCGCCGGTGAAGTAGGCCGGTATATCCTGCCGGCTCCCCACCGGTAGGGCTGCCATGTTCCTGCGTTCGATCTGCCTGTTGGCCGCATTGCTGCCGGTCTCCGCCTTTGCGGATGGCATTGCCGATGATGGCGCCTGCCGCAATGGCGCGTTTCCCTCCGAACAGAGCCGGTTCGCCCTGGCACGGGTGATCGATGCGCCCCGTCTGTACCTGCTGGGTGACATGGACGGCTGCCCGGCGAAAGGCGAACCGGCCTGCCGCCAGCGCAGCTATGTGGTCAATGGCGATACCGTGGTGACCGGGCGTGATCTCGGCCACTACCGCTGCGCGTTCTTCCCGAACAAGGTGGGCGGCAGTGCCGGGTGGGTCGACCGCAGCAAGCTGCAGGCGTTGCCGGTGGTGGTGCCAGCGCTGCAGGATTGGGCGGGCGAGTGGAAGGATGGCGACAACGGCCTGAAGATCCGCGTGCAGGGCGGGCAACTGCATGTGGAGGGTGACGCCTATTGGCCCTCAGCCAACCCCACGCCGGAACAGCGTCCCTACGGGCCGAACATGGGCCAGGTGGAAGCGCGGGCGACGCCGCGTGGTGCTGATGTGGAATTCGTCGAGGACACCTGCAGGGTGCGAGTGCATTCGCTGGGTGAGGTACTGATCGTGGCCGACAACAGCGAATGCGGTGGCATGAACGTGCGTTTCAACGGTGTGTACCGGCGCGCGGGCAAGCGCTGACCCCGTGGAAAGGCGCCAACCAAGGTTGGCATCCATCAGGGCAACCGGCCAGTAGATCCACGCCATGCGTGGATGCTCTCCTCGATCCAATCGATGCGGTCAGCGCCGTCGCTCCAGCCACCACAGTAGCGATGCGCACAACACGAACGCCAGCCACCACGGCCAGCGCGAGCCCGGCACGGGTTGCATCACCGACGCGTCTGCAGGCGTGCTGGCAGCCAACGCCTGCGTGGTCGCATCGATCATCGCCTGCCGATGCAGCGTCGGTGCATCCTTCGGGTCGAACACATAGCGCCAGACAACGCGGTCGCCATGCTGCAGGCGCTGCCAGCCTGCCTCACGCGGCCACCAGCCGGCGCAGCGCAGCGCCGATGTCGCGCCATCGACGATCAGGGGTACAGCGTCACCACGTTTGTTGAAGACCTGCAGCGGCGCTCGCACGCCACACAGCGCCTGCCGTTCGCCTGCCCAGCTGATCGGCTGCGGTGACCACAGCGCATCATCGCTGCTCTGTGCGCGCGCCAGCGTGGCCACCACGCTGCTCCAGAGTTCGCCATGGCGGTCATCGCGCCCGGCCAGCACCCAGCGCCAGCTGTCGGTCAGCGGCAGCAGGCCGATGCGGCCCCTGCCAACCGCGCGCCAGCCACCGATGGCATTGCCGGCACGATCGTGCAGCAGCGCGCTGCTGCCCGGCGCCTGCAGCGTCAGTGTCTCCAGCGCTGGCAGGGCGGCACCGTGCGAGCTGCGGTCGGCCTCTTCGCCGTAGCCGGTCGGCAACGTGCCGGCGGCGAGCGGGCCACGGCGTGCGGCGAGGATCGCGCTCTCGCCATCGCCGGGAAGTTCGAGGGTGCGGCTGCTGCCATCGCCCTGCACGGGCAGGCCCAGATCGCGGAGACGCTGGCGCGCACTGGCCGAAGGCGCGCCCGCGCTGCGGACCAGCACGCCCAGTCCATCGCGCAGCGCCTGGCGCACGGCGGCCAGCTGGCCCGCACTCAATGCTGCCAGGCTACGTTCGTCCAGCAGCAGCAGATCGCTGCGCGTGAGTGATGCTGCATCGATCAACACCGGGCCATCGCCGACGCTGAGTCCGGCGCCGGTATCCGCCTGCGCCTGCACACGGATGCCGGCATCGGCCGCCCAGCGGCGCAGGTACTTCAACTCTGGGCCTGGCGCACTGGCGCGCACCAAAAGGCGCGACGGTGCGGCCGGCAGGGTCTGCTGCGGCACCGGGACGCTGTCCAGCACATGGCCGTCGGCATCGAGCAGGCGCAGCTTGAACACGCTGCGGCCTTCGGCGCGGGCGATGCCGCTCAGCTGCACGCGGCCGTCGTCGGCAACGTCCGTGCGATCGACCACGCTGTCGGCCGGGTCGAGCAGTTCTGCTTTCGCCTTTGCCGCGCCACGCGCCTGGGCCAGTACTTCGAAGCGTGCACCGGGGGCCACATCGGCCGGTGGTTGCAGCGCGATCCAGCCGCGCGTCTCAGGTGCGGCCTGCCAACGTACATCCCGCGGCAGCACCGCGTCACGGTCCCGTGCGGCCAGGCCCGCACCGACCAGCGTCAGCGTGGAGGCTGGATGCTGGCGAAGCGCGGTGGCCAGATCGGGAACGCGCTGTGCGCTGGGCACATCGGCAGCTTCGGGCAACAGCAACAGTGGGCCTTCGCTGGCTGGCAGTGCACCCGCCTTGTCGGCCTCGGCGCCGAGCACGACCAGGCCAGCGGCGGATCGCTGATGCGTCGGAGGTACCAGGCAGAAATACAGCAGCATGGCAGCGGCGATCTGCAGCGCGATGCCGATCCAGCGGCGGCCTGGGTGCGTTTTGCTTCCGCGTAGCTGGCGCACGCTGGCGATGACCACTACCACAGCAAGTGCCAGCGCAATCCACAGGTTCGGGCTGGAGGGGGTCATGGCTGCGCCTCCAGCGCATCGAGGTAGCGCTGGCCCATCGCATCGGCCGCACTGCGCCGCATCGCCTGCGGCAGCGGACGTTGCAGCGCCCGCCACAGCTGTGCGCGCAGGCGCAGGCGGCAGTCGTGGCAACCGGGCTCGATGCGCAGCTGCTCGATGGCGGCGGCCAGATCCAGTGCATCGGGCAGGTAGGCGGCGTTGCGTTGCTGCCAGGTCGCGAGCGCATCGAGATCCGGTGCGCCGTTGTCATCGCCGAGGCGTTGCCAGGCTTCAACAATGGCCGGATCCGGCGGCGTGCGCGCGGCCAACGGCAGTTCACGACTGGCCAGTCCGGCGCGATCACCGCTGAGGCGACGGCCTTCATCGATCGGTGGCAACTCCGGCCCGACCCGGGCCAGATAGATGCGTTCGGCCTGCTGTACCTGCTTGATGAAGCCCAGCGCCTTGTAGGCGAAGGGCAATGCCTGTTCCGGACGCCCCTGGCGCAGCTCGCCTTCGGCCGACCACATCTGGTCCAGCGCGGCCTTCAACGTGGCGCGGGTCTGCGGATCGAGCAGGGTCGCCGCTTCGGCGTGGTCATGGGTGTGGCCATACTCGGAGAGCACGTCGGTGTCGCTGCCGAATACCGGTGGCGTATCGGCATTGGCCGGCTTGCCGCCGTGATCATGGCCATGCGCATCGTGCGCGCCGGCATCGGCGCCATGGTCGTGATCGTGATCGTGATCGTCGGCGGCCGGCGTATCGCTGGTGGGCAGGTCGCTGGTCGGCGGTCGCTTCGGCGCACCCTCGCTTTCCTCGCCCAGGAACTGGCCGTAGCGCAGGCGCAGGATGCGCTGGTCGACACCGATCGCATCGCTGCGCTTCACGAAGTCCTCGGCGGCCAGGCCGCGTCGCTGCCGGATCAGGGCTTCGGCATCGATGATGATCTGCCGCTGGCTACGGAAGTACGCAGGCAGGGTCTTCTTGATGCGGCCCTCAAGCTCTGCACCAAGCGCGACTTCGGCGCTGGGCAGGCGCAGGATCACGCTGCTGCTGCGCCCGGTCTGCGGCGTGGGTGCATGGTTGTCGCGCACTTCCAACTGGGCGATCACATCGTTGCCGGGCTGCGCGCCCAGCGCAGCCAGATCCAGGGTATGGGTGAAACGTCGCGCGGTGGCTTCGCCGCTGCCGGCAAGCGTGATGCTGCGCTTCACGAAGGTGATGTTCTCCCCGCTGCCCTGGGTGGTGGTGATCGACAGCGTTGCCTGCGCCGCGACACCGTAATCGTCGCTGGCCTCGAAGCGCAGTGCCCACTGCCGTTGCCCCGGCGTGCCCAGCACCAGGCTGGCCGTGGGCTCCAGTACGCGCACGCTGGGTGCGCGGTCGGCCACCACATCCAGCCGATGCAGGCGGGTCTCTGCCAGTGCCGGTTCGCTCACCACGCGGTACAGCACCGGCGCGCGTGCCACATCCTGCGCCTGCCACTGTCCTTCGTGCTCGCTCAGCGGCAACCGGCGACCATCGTGGAACTGCAGCCATGCCTTGTCCGGTGCACGGTCGAAGCGTAGGGACCAGGACAGCCGGCTATCTGCGGCGACCTTGGCGTCCAGCGCATTCTGGGTAAGCGTGGCCTGGCCGGTATAAGCCGGCGCGTCGATGCGCAGGCGGGTGGACTGCAGGTGCAGTGGGCCCGCGGCAGCCGTGCTGCCAGGTGCCGCCGTACGGGCTGGCGCGGAGAGGGGGCTGGAACGTGGCCAGCCGACTGCCAGTACAACGATGGCCAGGCCTGCGATCCAGCACAACGCCAATGCCCCACGCGGCCAGCGTGGACGCAGCTCCGGCATCGCGCGCTCCAGCGCGGCCAGCACATGCGCACGCTGGCGCTGCTGCAGCGGATTGAGTGTGGCGGCGTCGGCGAACAGCAGGTCGGCGCTGTCCTCGCTGGCACCGCTGCCATCGAGCTGGCGCTGCAGCCATTGCCGGTCCAGCTGGCGGGCACGTGCCGTGGCGAAGGCCGCGCAGGCGAGCAGACTGACCGTGCCAACCACGCAGGCGACATCGAAGCCCGCCAGGCGCAGCGCCAGTACCGTTGCGGCCAGCGCCCACGGCAGGCCCAGCAGAAGGGTGATGAGCGCACGGCGGCGGCGCGCACGTTGCCAGGCGTGTTGCAGGGCATTCATGCGCCCACCCTGCGCCGGGCGCTGCTGGCCATCCAGCGTTCCAGCGCGAACAGCAGCACGATGGCCAGCAACAGCCAAGGCGTCGGCTCTCGCAGCGGCGGTATTGAAGCAGGCAATGCGGCCCGGTGCGGTGCGTGGTCACGTGCATCGCCCAGGCGCGGGGCCGTGGGCGGCTGCAGCGCCAGCAGCAGGGCACGTGGCAGGCGCGGATCTCGCAGCGCGGCGTTGCTGGCGGTATTCCAGTCGCCCGGCAGCGACAGCAGATAGCCGTGGCCGATGCGTTGCTGCCACAGCAGCGGTACGCCCTCGGCGTCGCGCAGCAGGACGCTGGCGCTGGCAGCAGGCTTGCCGGCGGTCACTACATGACCGCCGTCGCGCAGCCACGCCTGCCAGTTCGCCGGCAGTGCATCGCTGCGGCTCCACACGCCGATCTCGCCGCGTTCGGGCAGGGCATCCGCCGACAGCGGAGCGAGCGGTGCCTGCACGCCCCACGCGCGCTGCAGTGCGTTCAACCAGTGCTGGGCAGTGGCGGATGCCTCGCCGTGCACGCGCAGCTGCGGCAGTGCCGCTGCAGTCTGCGGCGGTGTGAACGGCATCGGCTGCGTGTGCCATTGCACATCGCGCGACAGCTGCAGGCGGGCGCCATCCAGGCCGGGCAGGGGATCGGGAACGTGTACGGTCAACGCGGTGCCCGCGGGCAGCTGCGCGTCCAGTTCGCGCAACAGGCTGGGCAGGGATGCGCTGGATGCCGGTGGTGCCTGATCGATGGCGGGGAAGCCAGGTGCCAGCCAGTGCCAGTTGCCCTCTTCGGCGGTGCCGCGCAGTGCGGCGGCGTCCATCCCAGGCGCCACTACCGTCCAGGCAGCGGGGACAGGGGCAGGGCCGGTCAACGCAGGTCGTGCCAGCAGAAAGGCCAATGCAGCCAGCAACATCAGCCGCACCAGAAGCAACGGCCAGTCATCGAAGCGGATGCGCTGGCGCGGCCGGACCTGTGCACGCAGCCAGCGCAGCGCGGCGAAATCCAGCGGCGTATACGGATGGCGCCGGGCCAGATGAATCAACAACGGCAACAGCCCTGCGGCGAGCGCGGCCAGGCCCAACGGGAACAGCAGGATCATGCACCGCCCCCACGCCCGAACAGCGCCTGCAGTGGTTGATCCAGCGGCTGGTCGAGCCAGCCGGTGGCACTGGCGATGCCGCTGGCCTGCAGGCGCGACTGCAACGCGCTGCGTGCGTCGGCGAAGCGCTGCAGGTAGTCAGCGCGGATCGCCGCACCATCGCCCAGCAGTTCCTCGCCGGTTTCCGGGTCGCGGAAGCGATGGCCGGCATCGAACGGGAAGTCGCGCTCGTCGGCGGTGAGGATCTGCAACAGTGCCACTTCGCGGCGTGCGCCGGCCAGCTGTTCCAGCAACACGATGCCGGCGTCGTCGAAGCCGTCGCCGATCGCCAGCAGCAGATCCCCCGGGCGAACGCGCTCCCACAGCGGCCGCAGGCGATCGGCAGCAGGCCAGGCGCCGCGTGCCTGCAAGGCATGCAGTTGCAGATGCACGCGATCACGCTGGCGTGCGCCGTTCGCTGCGGGCACCAGCTGCAGGCCATCGCCATTGATTGCCAGCAGGCCGAAACGATCGCCCTGTTGCAGGGCCAGTTCAACCAGGCACGCAGCCACGCCGCACATGTGGTCCAGGCGCGTGCGTTGCGGTGTCGCGCGATCCACCTGGTTGGCCGAAGCGGTGGCGTCGAGCAGCAGCCAGACCGTGATCGGGCTTTCGCGTTCGGATTCGCGCACGAAGAAGCGGTCCGAGCGCGCATACAGCTTCCAGTCGATCTGGCGCAGTTCGTCGCCGGGCTCGTAGGCACGGTACTGGGCGAATTCGAGACCGGCACCGCGGCTGCGGCTGGCGTGCTGGCCGATGCCGCTCGCCCCGCTGGCCAGGCGCGGCCGCAACCGCAGCATGCGCAGGCGCGCACGCAGTTCCGGTGGCAACGTCAGCGGGGTACCGGCGTTCACGCGAGGATCAACCCGGGAACGGCACGGCCTGCAGCAGCGCAGCGACCACGTCGTCGGCACGCTTCTGCTCGGCCTCGGCGGCGAACGAGAGCAGCAGGCGATGGCGCATCACCGGCGCGGCAAGCGCCTGCACATCCTCGCGGGTGGCGGCGAACCGGCCCTGCAGCAGTGCGCGTGCTTTCGCCGCCAGCACCAGCGATTGCCCGGCGCGCGGGCCGGCGCCCCACTTCACCCATTGGTTGATGGCCGCCGGTGCGCCGTCGCCGGGGCGGCTGGCGCGCACCAGGCGGGTGATCCAGGCCAGCACATCAGGGCTGACATGCACCTGGCGTACCGCAGCCTGCAGCGCGATCACCGCCTCGGCGTCCATCACCTTCGGTACCGCGTCGGTGGTGCCGCCGGTGGTTTGTTCCAGGATCTGCCGTTCCTCGTCTTCGCTGGGGTAATCCACCAGAACGTGCAGCAGAAAACGATCCAGCTGTGCTTCCGGCAACGGGTAGGTGCCGGCCTGCTCGATCGGGTTCTGCGTGGCCAGCACGAAGAACGGCGCGGGCAATGCGTAGGTGGTGCCGGCGTAGCTGACCGTGCGTTCCTGCATGGCTTCCAGTAGTGCGGCCTGGGTCTTGGGCGGGGTGCGGTTGAGTTCGTCGGCCAGCAGCAGGTTGGTGAAGATCGGGCCCTGCTGGAAGCGGAAATGGCGATGGCCGGTGCCGTGGTCTTCCTCCAGCAGCTCGGTGCCGAGGATGTCGCTGGGCATCAGATCCGGGGTGAACTGCACGCGCCGGAACTGCAGCTCCAGTGCCTGGCCGAGCGAGCGCACCAGCAGGGTCTTGCCGAGCCCGGGCGCACCTTCCAGCAGGCAGTGGCCGCCGGCCAGCAGGCCGATCAGCAGCTGCTCGACCACGGTGTTCTGGCCCACCACGGCGCGTGCGAGCGCAGCGCGCAGATCGTGCAGGCGCGGCAGCAGGGAATCGAGGTCGGGGGAGGTCATGGGCGTGCAGGTCCTATCAATTGTTCAACGCGTACATCACGATGTTGACGCCGAAGCGGGTGTTGTCCTCGGCCAGGAAGCGCTTGTTGCGCCAGTCGTAGTCCCACTCGCAGCCATAGTCCTTGTTGCTGTAGAGCAGGCCCAGGCGGCCGTCGACCTCGATGCCCTTCAGGTAGTCGTGCACCAGGTCGTCGCCCCAGCCGTTGAGCTCGAAGCTGGTGGCGGGCGGGCCGTCGGGGAAACGGAAGAAACTGCGGTACAGCGGGTGGCTGTTGGGCAGCTTCTGCAGTGCTTTGGGACCAAACAGGCGACCCATCTGCGCTTCGAACGAGGTGGCGAACAGGCCGTCGATATCGTGGTTGCAGTCGTCGACGAAGACGAAGCCGCCATTACGCACATAGCGCACGAAGTTCTGTCGCTCGGCGGCGTTGAACTCTACCAGCGTGTGCCCGGCCAGGTAGCAGAACGGCGCTTCCAGCATGCGCGGGTCGGCCAGCGCTACCACGTGTTCCTGCGGGTCCACGCGCAGCGAGGTGTAGTCGATCAGCGAGGTGATCAGGTTGGACGGCATGCGCGCGTCCACGTCCCAGTCGCCGGAGTCGTACTGCAGGCGGGTGAACCAGAAGTCGTAGCGCGAACTGCGCGGGCCGGCCTGCGCGAAGGCCGGCAGCGCCGCCGCCGAAGCGGCAGCGGCCAACCAGCGCAGACAGGCCCGGCGATCCATCAGACCGCGTCGGACAGCGAGGTGAAGGTGAAATCGCGCAGCTTCATCGGCGGGATCATCATCACGTAGCTGGATTCATCACCGGCCACGCGCACCGGCTTGCCCAGCTCTTCGATGTTGTTGAGCATGATCACCGGCGATTCGTTGAAGCGGAAGTTCTTCACCGGGTGCTTGATCTGGCCGTTCTCGATGTAGAAGGTGCCGTCGCGGGTGAGGCCGGTCAGCAGCACGGTCTGCGGATCGACCATGCGGATGTACCAGGTACGGGTGACCAGGATGCCCTTCTGGGTGCCGCGCACCAGCTCGGCGGTGCTCTTGTCGCCACCGCTCATCAGCAGGTTGCCCGGTGTTGCCTTGGCGGTCTTGCCCTGCTTCTGTGCCCAGAAGCGCGAGTAGTCCAGGTTGGCGATCTTGCCGTTCTCGATGATGGCCATGCGCTCGCGCGGCATGCCTTCGCCATCCCACGGCAGCACCGGTGCGTCCGGATGCCACGGGTCGGCGATCATGGTCACGCGCGGGTCGTAGACCTGCTCGCCCAGCTTGTTGCCACCGCCCTTCTTCGACAGGAAGCTGCGGCCTTCATCGGCCGAGCGTGCGCTGAAGAAGTTCATCATGAAGCTGATCAGTCCGGCGGCCGCGGCGGGCTCCAGGATCACCGTGTACTTGCCCGGTTCCAGCGCCTTGGCTTCGGCCGATTCGGTGGCCTTGCGCATGGCGATGCGGATGTCCTGGTCGGCCTTGAAGTCCGCCGCATCCTTCAGGTTGCGGCCGACCCAGCCCGAACCACGGCCATCTTCGGTACGCACGGTGCAGGTGTAATCGAAGTTGGTGGTGCGCTGGTAGGCGAAGTTGCCGTTGCTGTTGGCGGTGGCCTGGAAGCCCTGGCCGTCTTCGAGGAAGCCGGCGGCGATCAGGCCGTGGCCACGGCAAGGAGCGATCGAATCGGCGGCGACCTTGGCGCGGAAGGCCGGGTCGATCGCTGCGGTGGATTCGCTGAAGGTCGGGCTGGCGCGGTAGCTCTGCTTGCCGATGGCCGGCATGAACTCCGGATTCTCCGGGGCCAGGCGTGCCAGGTCTTCAGCACGGCGCACCACGCGTTCCAGCGCGGCGTCGTCGAACTCGTTGATCGAGGCCGTGCCGACGCGCTTGCCGAAGGCGACGGTGACCGCCAGCTCGGTGTTGTCGACGATGCCACTGGTGGAGACATTGTTCAGCGCGAAACGAATGTTGCCGCTGATCGCGCCGGCCAGCACGGCGGTGCACTCGTCGGCCTTGGACAGGGCGATGACCTTGTCGAGGATGGCCTTGGCCTGGGCTTCGGTGAAGATACTCATGGTGTAAGGGCTCCTGACCGGTCAGCCGAGGCTGCGTGCGGTGTTGATGACGTTGATGCCGTTGAAGCGCGCGGTGGACGAACCGTGCGAGACCGCCGAGACCTGGCCCGGCTGGCCCTTGCCGTCGAAGAACGAACCGCCCAGGCGGTAGTCACGCTCGTCGGCCACGGCGGTGCAGGCATTCCAGAACTCCGGCGTGCGGATCTGGTAGGCCACGTCTTCCAGCATGCGGGTGATCTGGCCGTTCTTGATCTCGTAGAACAGCTGGCCGCCGAACTGCGCGTTGTAGCGCTGCTGGTCGATCGAGAACGAACCATCACCGATGATGTAGATGCCGTTCTCCACGTCCTTGATCAGGTCCGGCACGCTCAGCGGCTTCTTGCCCGGTGCCATCGACACGTTGGCCATGCGCTGGAACTGCACGCTGGACCACGAGTCGGCGTAGCAGCAGCCGTCGGACTCGGTCTTTCCGAGGATGTGCGCCTGGTCGCGGATGGTCTGGTAATCCACCAGCTTGCCATTGCTGATCAGGTCCCAGCGCTTGCACTTCACGCCTTCATCGTCGTACGCCACCGCGCCGAGGCTGCCCGGCTGGGTCTTGTCGGCGAAGATGTTGACCAGCTCGCTGCCGTACTGGAAATGCTGTTCGCGCTTGTCCAGGGTGGCGAAGCTGGTGCCGGCATAGTTGGCTTCGTAGCCAAGCACACGGTCCAGTTCCAGCGGATGGCCGATCGACTCGTGGATGGTCAGCCAGGTGTGCGACGGGTCGAGCACCAGATCGTACTTGCCCGGCTTCACCGACGGTGCCTTCAGCTTTTCCTGTGCCTGCCTGGCGGCGGCGATGGCGTCTTCCTTCATGTTGTAGGAAGAGCTGTAGTTGACCACGCCGTTCGGGCTGACCACCTTGCCGGCAGCTGCACCGTCCAGGTACTCGTAGCCCAGGCCCATCGGCGAGGACAGGCCTTCGCGGGTACGGAACTTGCCGCTGGACTTGTCGATGGCGGTGATCGTCATCGGTGCCCAGATGCGGTGCACGTCCTGGTCGATGTAGGAGCCATCGGTGGAGGCGAAGTACTTCTGTTCGTTGACCAGGAACAGCATCGAATTGACGAAGCTGGCGCCGGCGCCCATCGCTGCGGCGTTGACGTCCAGCAGCAGTCCGACCTTGTCCTTGATCGGCACTTCCATCGCATTCTTGCGGATCGGCGTGCGCCAGCTCACTTCACCCACGCCCGGCGCCTTGGCCAGCTGCACCGGTGCGGTCTGCACGCCGGCATTGGCCTTGGCGATTGCCGCGGCCTGCTGTGCGGCCCGGGCCACATCGGCCGTACCCAGCGCATTGGTGGCGGCGAAGCCCCAGGCACCGTTGACGATCACGCGGATGCCAACACCGGTGGACTCGGTGTTCACCACGTTCTGCACCTTGTCCTCGCGGGTGATCACGAACTGCCGCAGGTAGCGGCCGATGCGCACGTCGCAGTAGGTGGCGCCGGCTTGGCGGGCGGCGGCCAGCGCTGCATCGGCCAGGCGCTTCTTCAGCCCCAGGTCCAGCGTGCTCTGCAGCTGCTCGGCGGCAATTGCCTTGCCGAAGAAGGAGGGCACGATCAGCCCGCCCGCGGTAAGCCCGGTCAGGGCCAGGAAGTCACGTCTTTGCAAGGCTGCTCTCCATGTCGAAGGATGGGTGGCTCAAGCGCCGAGACTGCGCGCGGTGTTGATGATGTTGATGCCGTTGAAGCGGGTGGTGGACGAACCGTGCGAGACCGCCGAGACCTGGCCGGGCTGGCCCTTGCCGTCGAAGAACGAACCGCCCAGGCGGAAGTCACGCTCATCGCAGATGGCGGTGCAGGCATTCCAGAATTCGGGCGTGCGGATCTGGTAGGCCGCGTCCTCGACCATGCCGGCGATCTTTCCGTCCTTGATCTGGTAGTACAACTGGCCGCCGAACTGCGCGTTGTAGCGCTGCTGGTCGATCGAATACGAGCCCCGGCCGTGGATGTAGATGCCGTTCTCCACGTCCTTGATCATGTCCTCGACGCTGAGCGGCTGCTTGCCCGGCGCCAGCGAGACATTGGCCATGCGCTGGAACTGCACGCTGGACCAGGAATCGGCGTAACTGCAGCCGTGCGACGCATTGCGGCCGAGGATATCGGCTTCATCGCGGGTGGCCTGGTAGTCGACCAGGATGCCGTCGCGCACCAGGTCCCAGCGCTGCGTCTTCACCCCTTCGTCGTCGTAGCCGACCGCACCGAGGCTGCCAGGCTGGGTCTTGTCGGCGAAGAAGGTGACGATGTCACTGCCCCAGCGGAAACCGGCATCGCGCTTGTCCAGCGTGGCGAAGCTGGTGCCGGCGTAGTTGGCTTCGTAGCCGAGCACGCGGTCCAGCTCCAGCGGGTGGCCGACGTTCTCGTGGATGGTCAGGAACAGGTTGGACGGGTCCAGCACCAGGTCGTACTTGCCGGGCTTCACCGAGGGCGCCTTGAGCTTTTCGCGCGCGTGGCGGGCGGCGGCGATGGCGTCCTCGACCGGGTCGTAGGAATCGCGATAGGCAGTGATGCCACCGGGCAGCTGCACCTTGCCGCGCGCATCGCCATCGAGGAACTCATAGCCCATGCCCATCGGCGAGGACAGGCCGGCACGGGTGCGGAACTTGCCGCTGGCCTTGTCGATGGCAGTGGCGGTGAATGGCAGCCAGATGCGATGGATGTCCTGGTCGATGAAAGAACCGTCGCTGGAGGCGAAGTACTTCTGTTCGTTGACCAGGAACAGTGTGGAATTGATGTAGTCGGCGCCCGCATTCAGCGCGGCGGCGTTGAGCGCCAGCAGCAGCTCGACCTTGTCCTGGATCGGCACCGCCATGGCGTTCCTGCGGACCGGCGTCTGCCAGCGGACCTCACCCACCGATGGCGTCGGCGCCAGCTGCACCGGCCGGGTCTGGATGCTGGCGTTGGCGCGGGCGATTGCCGCCGCCTGCTCGACCGCGGCGCGCACGGCGGCCTCGGTCTGCTGATGGGTGGCAGCGAAGCCCCAGGCCCCGTTGGCGATTACCCGCACGCCCACGCCGGACGATTCGCGGTTGGTCACATTGCCGACCTGGTGCTCGCGGGTGATGACCGACTGGTTGAGATAGCGGCCAATGCGCACATCGCAGTAGCTGGCCTTGGCCGTGCGTGCGGCGGCGAGCGCTACGTCCGCCAGGCGTCTGCGCTGGGCGGTATCGACCGGGGCGAGCAGCTGCTCGGCGGCGATGGCACGGGAATGCGGCAGCAGCAGGCCCGCCAGGCCCAGACCGGAAAAAGCCAGGAACTCACGTCGTTGCACAGCGTTTCTCTCTCTCGCTTGCGTGCGGTTGGCAACGGGCCGGACCGATCACGTCAACTCCTCGACTTTCGCCAGCGCGGCGCGTCCGGGCAAGTGACTGCAGTCATGGTTGGTGGGGGTTTCGGCAGGGCTTGCAGCCCTGCACCTGCTCAATGCAACGGCAACGGCCAAAGCCAGAGCGGCATTCCCTGGGATGGCGGGGCGGTGTGGGTGGGCAGGACACGCCGTGAACCCATCCATGGGGGCTCGATGGCGCCATCCATGGCGCCAACGGTCCTGTCCACCCACACCGCCCCACCTCTGACAGCTGGCCGGTGGCTGTTGGTGGGTGCCGACCGTTGGTCGGCACATCTGTCAGATATCGAATGAATTCATCCGTGCCGACCAACGGTCGGCACCCACCAAGGCTGTACGCCGTTCCGACAGATCGCGGAAGTCTGTCGAAGGCGGGGCGGGTCCGGTTGAGGGGGCGTGAGCCGCATGGATGCGGCGACCGAGCTTACATGGACGTACTTGCAGCGTCCCCCTCAACCGGACCCACCCCGCCAACCCACGGAATGCCAGCTTTTGACGTTGCTCTGGCTCCGGCTCCTGCGGGTGCAGGGCTGCAAGCCCTGCCGAGCAACACCCCCTCGTGCACAATGGGGCCGACCCCGCCTGGACACCGTCCCTGATGTCGAGCAAGCCGTATTCAGAAGCCTGCGAGCGCAACCGCGAACCGATCGCCACGGCACTCGACCCGTGGATGGGCGACCGCCATCGGGTGCTGGAAATCGGCAGCGGTACGGGACAGCACGCGGCCTTCTTTGCCGAGCGCTGGCCGTGGCTGCGCTGGCAGCCCAGCGATCATCCGGACCATCTGCCCGGTATCGAGGCCTGGCGTGCGGAGGCCGCGCTGCTGAACCTGCTGCCGCCGGTGGCATTGCAGGTGGAACTGCCGCCTGCGCCGGGCCTGACGCTGCCCGAAGGCAGCACGTTCGATGCGGCGTTCAGCGCCAACACGCTGCACATCATGGGCTGGGACCACGTGCAGGCGTTGTTCGCCGCGCTGCCACCGGTGCTGCGTCATGGTGCGCTGCTGGCAGTGTATGGCCCGTTCAACTACGGCGGTCGCTACACCAGTGACAGCAATGCGCAGTTCGATGCCTGGCTGAAGGCACGTGATCCGCGCAGCGGCATCCGCGATAGCGAAGCGGTGCAGGCGCTGGCGGCCGACAATGGCTTCACCCGCCTGGGGGATGTGGCGATGCCGGCCAACAACCGCCTGCTGCTGTGGCGGTTGGGGTAAACCGCCGGTAGTGCCGGCCGTTGGCCGGCAACCGACTGCCGGGATGAATGCCGGCCAGCGGCCGGCACTACCATCAGGCCACCTGCACGATGTGCAGTGCCTTCGGATTGCGCCACTGCGCCAGCAGGGCGGCTTCGCGTGCCTTGGCCTGCTCGAAATGCGCTTCCTTGACGTGGCCGTAGCCGCGGATGTGCTCGGGCACGCTGGCGATCTCGACCGCCAGCGCGAGGCGGTCATCATCCAGGCCATCCAGCAGCAGCTGCACGGTGGCCTCGTAGTCACCGATCAGCTTGCGTTCCATGCGGCGTTCCTCGGTGCGGCCGAACACATCGAGTCGGCCGCCACGCAGGAACTTCAGCTTCGCCAGCAGGCCGAAGGCCTTGAACATCCACGGGCCGTATTCCTTCTTCAGCAACCGGCCCTGCTCGTCCTTCTTGGCGAACAGCGGCGGTGCCAGGTGGAAGCGCAGCTGGTAGTCGCCCTCGAACTGCTGCTGCAGGCGGCGCTGGAAGTCGCCGCTGGTGTACAGGCGGGCCACTTCGTACTCGTCCTTATAGGCCATCAGCTTGAACAGGTAGCGGGCCACGGTTTCGGTCAGCGCGGTGGAACCACCGATGCGGTCGGCTTCGGCGGCGCGCACGCGCTCGACCAGGCTGCGGTAGCGGTTGGCGTAGGCGGCGTCCTGGTACTCGACCAGGAACGCGGCGCGGCGCTCGATCATTTCATCCAGCGAGCGCGACAGGCGCGCATCGTCCAGCGGCAGGAACGCCACGTCGCCACCATGCGAGGGCAGGCCGCGCAGTTCGCGTTCGTCGCCGGTGTTGCGCGGCGCAGCGGTGGCGCCCCACTCGTTGCCTTCCCACTCGCCCGGCGGCAGCGGGTGCAGCGGGCCCGGGGTGGATTCGGTATCGGTGTGGCGGTTGCGCAC
This sequence comes from Stenotrophomonas sp. C-A, assembly GCF_054030835.1. Taxonomy (NCBI): domain Bacteria; kingdom Pseudomonadati; phylum Pseudomonadota; class Gammaproteobacteria; order Lysobacterales; family Lysobacteraceae; genus Stenotrophomonas; species Stenotrophomonas sp. C-A. The sequence goes on from NZ_CM132916.1 coordinate 104,251, forward strand.
CAGGCCGGCAGCCTGCTGCACGGCCTGCGGATCGACCGCCGCTAGGCGGCCCCAGGCAAACGCCTGCTGGTTCATCGCCACGGCGGCGCCATTGAGATCGATGGCGCGCATCAGCGATGCGAACGACAGCGGCACCAGGCCCTGCTGCCATGCGTAGCCGAGGATGAACAGGTTGGCGGCGATGGCATCGCCGAGCAGCGCGGTGGCCAGCTGGGTGGCATCGAGCAGCAGCGGTTCCTCGCCACCCAGCGCCACGCGCACCCCGGCCACGATGTCGGCGGCGGGGAACTGCATGTCCGGGCGGGTGGTGAAGGTGCCGGGCATCGCCTCGTAGGTGTTCAGCACCACCTGCGAACGGCCGGCACGCACCTTCGACAGGGCCCAGTAGTCGTTGACCACCACCATGTCGCAGCCCAGTACCAGATCGGCTTCGCCGGCGGCGATGCGCACGGCGTGGATGTCTTCAGGGCGACGGGCAATGCGGATATGCGTGGTTACCGCGCCGCCCTTCTGCGCCAGGCCGGTCTGGTCGAGCACGGTCGCGCCCTTGCCTTCCAGGTGGCCGGCCATGCCCAGCAGCGCGCCGATGGTCACCACGCCGGTACCGCCGACGCCCGTGATCAGGATGTTCCAGGGCTGTTCCAGGGTGCCGCGGATGGTCGGCGCCGGCAGGTTGTCCAGCAGGGTGGAGGCATCGCGCTTGCTGCCCTTGCGCGGCTGGCCACCGTGCACGGTGACAAAGCTCGGGCAGAAGCCATTCACGCAGGAATAGTCCTTGTTGCAGTTGGACTGGTCGATCTCGCGCTTGCGGCCGAACTCGGTTTCCTTCGGCAGCACCGACACGCAGAAGCTCTTCTTGCCGCAGTCGCCGCAGCCTTCGCAGACCAGCGAATTGATCATCACCCGCTTCTGTGGGTCTTCCAGCTTGCCGCGCTTGCGGCGGCGGCGCTTCTCGGTGGCGCAGGTCTGTTCGTAGATCAGGATCGAAACACCCTTCACTTCGCGCAGGCGCTTCTGCACTTCGTCCAGTTCGCTGCGGTCGTGGAACTCGACATCGCTGGGGAAGTGCTCGCGCTGGCCGGTCCACTTGCCGATGTTGTCCGACAGCACCACGATGGTGTGGATGCCTTCGGCACGCATTTGCCTGGCGATGTCGGGCACGCTCAGCGGGCCGTCCACCGGCTGGCCGCCGGTCATCGCCACCGCGTCGTTGTAGAGGATCTTGTAGGTGATGTTGACGCCGGCCGCGACCGCCTGGCGGATCGCCAGCGAACCGCTGTGGAAGTAGGTACCGTCGCCCAGGTTCTGGAACACGTGCGGGGTGTCGGTGAACGGCGCCTGCCCGGCCCAGGTCACGCCTTCGCCACCCATGTGGGTGAAGGTATCGGTGCTGCGGTCCATCCAGGTCACCATGTAATGGCAACCGATGCCGGCCAGCGCACGCGAGCCTTCCGGCACCTGGGTGGAGGTGTTGTGCGGGCAGCCCGAGCAGTAATGCGGCACGCGCGGGAAACTGGCGCGCGGCAACGCAAGCTCGGCTTCCTTTTCCTGCATCCACTGGAGGCGCTGTTCGATCGATTCGTTGTTGAAGAACTTCTGGATGCGGCGGCCGATCACGCCGGCGATGGTGGCCGGGGTCAGTTCGCCGGTGGACGGCAGGATCCATTCGCCGCTCTCGTCGTACTTGCCAACGATGGACGGGCGCTGGCCCCAGCTGGCCGGCCAGTTGAAGAACTGTTCCTTCATCTGGCGCTCGATGAAGGCACGCTTCTCCTCCACCACGATGATGTCTTCCAGGCCCTGCGCGAAGCGCGCGATGCCCTGCGGTTCCAGCGGCCAGGTCATGCCGACCTTGTACACGCGGATGCCGATGTCAGCGCATGCGGCTTCATCCAGGCCCAGGTATTCCAGCGCCTGCAGCACGTCCAGGTAGCTCTTGCCGGTGGTGACGATGCCCAGCCGCGCGCGCGGCGCGTCCATCACCACTTTGTCGATGCCGTTGGCGCGGGCGAACGCCTGTGCGGCCTTCACCGCATAGCGGTGCAGCCGCATTTCCTGGTCCAGCGGCGGGTCCGGCCAGCGGATGTTGAGGCCGCCCGACGGCATCTCGAAGTCCTCCGGCAGCACGATGCGGCGTGCCGTCGGATCGACCTGCACCGAGGCCGACGATTCCACCGTCTCGGCAATCGTCTTGAAGCCGACCCAGCGCCCGGTATAGCGGCTCATCGCCCAGCCCAGCAGGCCCATGTCGAGGATGTCCTGCACGCCGGCCGGGTTCAGCACCGGCATCATCGCGCTGACGAATTCGTCTTCGCTGCCGTGCGGCAGGGTCGAACTGCGGCAGGCATGGTCATCGGCGGCCAGCGCCAGCACGCCGCCGTAGCGCGAGGTGCCCGCAGCATTGGCATGCTTGAACACGTCGCCGCAGCGGTCCACGCCCGGGCCCTTGCCGTACCACATGCCGAACACGCCCTGCACGTTGGCGCCGGGGAACAGGTTGGTCTGCTGCGTGCCCCACACCATGGTGGCGCCCAGGTCCTCGTTCAGGCCCGGGGTGAACTTCACCTTCGCCGCTTCCAGATGCTTGCGCGCGCGCCACAGTTCCAGGTCGAAGCCACCCAGCGGGCTGCCACGATAGCCGCTGACAAAGCCGGCGCTGTCGATGCCTTCGGCGGCGTCGCGCAGGCGCTGCATCAGCGGCAGCCGCACCAGCGCCTGCACGCCACTCAGGTAGATCCGCCCCTCATTGCGGGTGTACTTGTGGTCGAGCGTGTAATCACGGTCGAGCAGGTCGGCGGAAGAGGGCGAAGTGAGTTGCGCGGTACTGGTCATGGCTGGCCCGGTAGGATCGGCTGGCACCGGCCGCGTGCAGGCACGCGGCGGGAAAGGCGCGAATTGTAGCAGCGGGGCCGCGCAGGCCCCGGCACTCGCGCCCGTGGCGGTGCTGGGGTTAGGATCGGGAAGAGAGAGGGAGGCTGCAGTTGCGGCCTGGGGAGAAGGGATGTCAGTTCCAGGAAAGATCCTGGCCAGCGTGCTGCTGGCCTCGGGAGTGGCTACTGCATGGGCCGCGCCGGCCGTGCCTGCACCACAGGAGTTCTACTTCGACAACGACCCGGCGGCCACGCCGATGGTGGCGGTGCAGGGCGAGGGCGATGACCTGGTGGCCCAGCTGGTCAAGCTGCGTGAACGCGGCCGCCGCGCGGTCGAGGCGACGGTACAGCTGGCATCGGTGGCCGGGGCGCAGGGTCGCGGTGAACTGGCCGAGCAGCTGTATGGCGAAGCCCTGAAAGAGGCCCCGGCGCAAAGCAGCAGTGGCCGCAGCGTGCGCTGGAACTACGGCTGGGACCTGCTCCGGCAGGGCAAGGCAGAGGCGGCGCTGGAACAGTGGCTGGTATCGGCCAGCAACGCCCGTACGAAGCCCACCTGGGTGCCACCAACCTACGCGCTGGCGCTGTGGCGCATGGGGCAGAAGCAGGAGGCGGTGCAGTGGTATGCGGCTGCGGTACGCACCGAGCCGACGCAGTGGAATACCACGGCCAACTATGGGCAGCTGCTGCCGCAGTGGCGGGAGGACGAGCGTGCGTCGCTGGCCGAGGTGCAGCAGGCGTGGGTTGCCGCGCCGCCTGCCTGGCCCTGAGGGAGGGGTTCGGCCGGGTTGCACCCGGCACCCGCAGAGGCAACGGCCAGAGCCGAAGCAACAGCGGGCTTCCTGCGGGATGGCGGGGCACTGTGGGTTTGCGGGGACGCCGTAAACCCATCCATGGGGGCTTGGTCGCCGCATCCATGCGGCTCACACCCCGCAAACCCACAGTGCCCCGCCTTCGACAGATTTTCGCAGCTGTGGGTAGGTGTTGACCTTGGTCGACACGGTATCCACGCCATGCGTGGATGAATGTGCATCGGAATCGATTATTCGATATCTGATCGAAATGCAGCCGAGCGTGGGCTCGGCTCTACAAAAGGCGGCCAGCCAACCGCTTTTGCCTTTGCTTCTGCTTTTCTTTTTTCTCTTCCGTGGCGGACGCACCCGGAAATTGTCAGAGGCCGGGCGGGGTGGGTTCGCGGGGGTGTCCGCGGCATGGATGCCGCGGCCAAGCCCCCATGGACGGGTTGACGGCGTCCCCCGCGAATCCACCCCGCCCGGCCAAGCGCGGATTTTGATGTTCACAGCCAACCCGCTGCCACGAGGGGCTGCGCCGTTCGCTGGAAACTCAGTCGTCCGCGGAAACCGTCCGCCCCGACGCCCACGCCCGTAGTGCCTCCACCTGCTCGGCCATCAGCACCGACAGTGGCCGCGTGGCGCGGATCTCGGTCATCAGCAGCTCGGTGTCCAGCGGCCGGCCCTCGGCGTGCGCCGCATACAGGCCGGCCACGATCGCCTGCTCGATCTCGGCGCCGGAGAACCCATTGGCGGCTGCAGCCAACGCGGGGAGCGCGAAGTCGTCGGCGTTGAGCTGGCGCCGGCCCAGGTGCAGCCGCAGCAGTTCCACGCGCACGTCAGGCAAGGGCAGGTCGACGAAGAAAATCTCGTCGAAGCGGCCCTTGCGCAGCAGCTCGGCGGGTAGTTCGTGCACCTGGTTGGCGGTGGCGACGATGAACACCGGCGCTTTGCGCTCGGCCATCCAGGTCAGCAGGTAACCGAGCACGCGGCGTGACACGCCGCCGTCCTCGCCACCGCTGGCCAGGCCCTTCTCGATCTCGTCCATCCACAGCACGCAGGGCGCCAGCTGCTCGGCCGAGGCCAGCGCCTGGCGCAGGTTGGCCTCGGTTTCGCCGTGGTACTTGTTGTACAGCGCGCCCACGTCCAGGCGCAGCAGTGGTACACCGAAGCCGGCGGCGGTGGCCTTGGCCAGCATCGACTTGCCGCAGCCCTGTACGCCCAGCAGCAGCATGCCGCGCGGCGGGTCCAACCCGGCCGGGGCCGAACCGGCAATGAAGGCCACGCGGCGTTGGTTGATCCAGCGCTTGAGCCGGTTGGCGCCGGCCACATCGCCAAAGCGCGCGCTGTCATGTTCGAAGAACAGGTGGCCGCTGCGGTTGAGCAGCTCGAACTTCAGCCGTGCCAGCTGTGGCAGGTCGTCGTCGCGAAGTGCGCCATCGGCGTAGATCAGCTGGCGCGCGATGCGCCGGGCATCGACCAGGCTCAGGCCCTGCAGGTTCTTCAGGATCTTCTTCACCGCCTCGCTGTCGACTTCAACCCGGCGGCCGCCATGCTCGCGCGCATAGGCGTCGGCCTCTTCGCGCAGCATCTTCAACAGCGCGTTGGCATCGGGCAGGCGCGGGTTGAAGCGCACCGCCAGTGCTTCCAGCTCGGCCGGCAGCTCCACCTTGGCACCAATCAGCACCAGCACATGCGGCTCGCTGTGGCGGCGCTGGATCAGGTCGCGCAGGGCACGCTGGTGACTGGCATAGCCCAGGTAGGGGTGGAAATCGAGCAGCAGGTAGACCCCGCGCTGCTCCGCCTGGCGGATCATCTGCAGGGCCGCGCTGGCGTCGGGCGGCCCGACCGGCGGGTCTTCGCTGTCCAGGTCGATCCGGCGCAGGCCCTCGGTGATCGACCAGCGGTGCAGCGCCCGCCATACGTGCATCAGCGTCTGCCGGAACAGCTCGACGATGCGACCCTCGTCCTGGGTCTCGATGACGATCAGTGGGGTGTTGGCGCGGATCAACGCGCTCAGATCCTGCAGTTCGCTCATGCCGGTTCGATCCTTCGGGGGCGCCACGATAGCAAAGGCGATGGCCGCTGGTTCAGCACGACGCTACCTCCCGTCACCATCGCCGGTGTACGCTCGGGGCACGTACCCGGAAGCGAGGCTGGCATGAAGACGATCCTGGTGGCCGGTTCCAAGGGCGGGGTGGGCAAGACCACCGTCGCCACCCACCTGGCCGCGTACGCGGCATTGCAGGGCAAGGCCACGGTGATTGCCGATGCCGACCCGCAGGGCTCCAGCACCCGCTGGGCACAACGCCGTGCCGGGCTGGAAAGCGCGGTGCTGCCGATCGATGTGTATCGGAAGAAGCAGTGGGCGCAGAAGCTGCCCGATGGCACCGACACCGTCATCATCGACGCGCCGGCCGGTGCCCTGGCTGACGATATTCCCCATTTCCTCGACGCTGCCGACGCGGTGGTGGTACCGGTGCTGCCCTCGGCGCTGGACATCGAAGCGATCGTCGGCTTCCTCAACAGCCTGGCCCAGAACCCGCGCGTGCACAGCCGCAAGCTGCCGGTGGGGCTGGTGCTCAACCGTACCAAGCCATGGACCCAGACCTCGCAGCAGGCGCTGCAGATGCTGGGCGAATGGCCGTACCCGGTGGTCGCGCAGCTGCGCGACAGCCAGAGCTACGTGGTCATGACCGGCCTTGGCCGCAGCCTGTTCGACTACCGCTCGGCCCAGGTGCGCGAGCACCAGGCCGACTGGGAGCCGCTGCTGTCCTGGCTCAAGCTTTGATGCCTGCGTCACTCTTTCTGCTGCATCCTCTTCTTCATGGAAACCCGCGATGCGTGAATTGATCCTGCTGCGCCATGCCCATGCCGAACCGGCGACCCCCGGCCAGGCCGACCTCGACCGGCCGTTGTCGCCGGTGGGGCTCGCCGAAGCCGAAGCCGCCGGCAAGTGGCTGAAGGAGAACAACCTGCTGCCGGACTGCGTGCTGTGCTCGCCGTCGCGACGTACCCGCGAGACCCTGGAAGCGGTGATGACGGCCATCGGCTATGTCGAAAAGCGCCTGGAAGACCGGATCTACGAAGCCACCCCGGGCACCCTGGCGGCGCTGGTGGACGAGCGTCGTGACCTGGACCGGGTGTTGATCGTCGGCCACAACCCGGGCCTGGAGCAGCTGGTGGCGCTGATGACCGACGGCACCAGCAGCGACTACCGCGGCATGCCGCCGGCTGGCATTGCCGTGCTCGGGTTCCCGCGCGAGGCCTCGATCGAGCCGGGCGTGGCCAGCCTGAACGCGTTCTGGTGGCCGTGATCCAATGAGCCTGGCGCGGCGCAGCCGCTTTCTGCTGCCCGTGCTGCTGGTTTCCGGCGCGGCCTGGGCTGCCGCGCCACCGCCAACGCCCCTGCCGCCGGTGGTCGCCGAGGCGCACCGGGTCCTGCGCCTGGATACCCAACGCTCGCAGATCGGTTTCGAGGTGCGCACCCGCTTCGGGCAGCGCATCGAAGGCCTGTTCCCGCACTTCGAAGGTCGCATCGAGGTCCTCTCCGATGGCCGCCACCAGGTGCACCTGAAGATGTTCACGCGCTCGGTCGAGATCCCCGGCAAGGCGCGCTACACCGGCTGGATGCGCGGCGAGGAGTTCTTCGACGCGGGCCGCCACCCGGTGGTCGAGTTCGACTCGCTGCCGTACTGGCCGGAGACCGTGGAAGACGGGGGCGACATCAACGGGCGGCTGACCCTGCGCGGGATCAGCCATCCCGAGACACTGAAGGTCGAGAAGGCGGAGTGCGCCCGACCCGGCTATGATTGCGACGTCGTCAGCCGCGGTACCGTGCAGCGAGGCCGGTATGGAATGGACAGCTGGCAGCTTGCCTTGAGTGACCGAGTGACCTTCGTATTGCGAGCGCGCCTGAGCGAGGCGCCGAAACCGTGAACCTCCTGCTGCGTGTACTGGCGCTGGCAAGCGTGTTGCTGGGCAGCGGTTGTGCATCGCTGTCCACTGCCGAGCGCGACCGCGCCGAAGCGATCGCCGTGCAGGCGCGCTCGACCCAGGTCGATTGCCAGCGCGCCGACCGTTGCGCGCAGGACTCGCCGCTGCGGGCGCTGGCCGGCCGGGCGTTCACCGAATCCACCCCGGAGCAGCCGCGCCACTACGCCACCCTGCTGGACGAGGGGGAGGGCGCCCTGGTGGCACGCCTGAACCTGCTGCGCAGTGCCACCCGCAGCATCGACCTGCAGACCTACATCTTCGACAAGGACGACAGCGCGCGGTTGGTCATCGACGAACTGCTGGCCGCGTCGCGGCGCGGGGTGAAGGTGCGGGTGCTGATCGACCAGCTCTCGGCGATTTCCGACCTGCAGATCCTCGGCGCGTTGTCCGGTGCCCACCAGAACTTCCAGCTGCGGGTCTACAACCCGACCTTCGGCAAGGCCCGGCTGAACTACTTCGACTACGCCGGCAGCGTGCTGTGCTGCTTCCGTCGCTTCAACCAGCGCATGCACAACAAGCTGCTGGTGATCGACGATGCGATCGGCGTGGTCGGCGGCCGCAACTACCAGGACGACTATTACGACTGGGACCGCGAGTACAACTTCCGCGACCGCGACGTCATGATCGCCGGTCCGGAAGCGCGCGCGATGGCGGCCAACTTCGATGCCTTCTGGCGCGCCCACCGCAGCGTGCCGGCCGAGCGCCTGAATGACGTGGGCCGCACCCTGCTGCGCGAGGGCGTGCCGGTGCTGCCACCGGCCACCTTCCGCCGCCCCGAGCGGGTGCAGCGGGTCAGCGCCGAAGCCAATGACATGGACTTCGTCACCCGTTCCTTCGTGGATACCGCGCTGCCGGTGGCCTCGGTGCGCTACGTCGCCGACCTGCCGCGCAAGCACCGCCGCGAGAAAGCCGATGCCCCGCTGGCCGGCCAGCATGTGACCGAGCCACAGCTGGATGCACTCATTGCCGGTGCGCAGAAGGAAGTGATCCTGCAGACGCCGTACCTGGTGCTGTCCAAGCCGGCGCAGAAGCTGTTCCGCGAGCTGCGCAAGCGCCCGCAGCCGCCGCGCGTGGTGGTGTCCAGCAACAGCCTGGCGGCCACCGACAACCCGATCGTGTATGCGCTGTCGTACAAGTACAAGCGACGCAACATGCGCGAACTGGGCTTCAACATCTTCGAATACAAGCCGTTCCCGCTGGATGCACCGGTCGACTACCGCAACCTGCTGCCTGATCCGATCGCCGCGCCCGCAGGCGACGACGACGGCGGACGTAATCCGCTGATCGGCGGCAGCGCCGCTGGCAGCAATGCCGGCGGTGGCAGCGATGGGGATCTGGCCGCGACCCGCAGGCAGGTGCCGGTGAACCATCCGCGTACCGGCAGCGCCTACCAGAACGCGCGCGAACGTCGCCGTGCCGCCGGCAGCGAAGTGGAAACGCGCCTGCTGCGTACCGAGACGCGGCCGTCGTTCCTGGGCAGCAAGGCGGTCAACAAGCCGCTGCCGGTCACCCGCAAGGGTGCGCGCATGGGCCTGCACGCCAAGTCGCTGGTGGTCGACCGCCGCATCGGCGTGGTCGGCACCCACAACTTCGATCCGCGCAGCGAGAACTACAACACCGAAGGCGCGGTGATCATCGACGATCCGGTCTTCGCCGAGCAGCTGGCCGAGAGCATCCTGCGCGATACCCATCCGCAGAACTCGTGGACGGTGGCGCCGCGGGCCAAGCCGCCGGTGCTGTCGGGCCTGAACTACAGCGTCGGCAAGGCCTCCGAAGCGCTGCCGATTCTCGACTTCTGGCCGTGGCGTTACGCCACCGACTACGAGTTCAAGCCCGGCCCGGACTGCCCGCAGCCGCTGCCACGGCAGGACCCGGATTTCCATCGCTGCTACGTGGCCGTCGGCGACTTCCCCGAAGTCAACGTCGGCCCGAAGTGGCTGCTGGTGCGCATGCTGACCGCATTCGGTGCCGGCCTCGTTCCCATTCTCTGAAGGTGCCCGCATGACCCAGGTGTTCCGCGAAGCTGTTTCCATCGAGCAGCTCAATGCGCTCAGCCGCAACACGGCGATCGAGTCGCTGGGCATCGTCTTCAGCGCCGCGGGCGAAGACTGGCTGCAGGCCACCATGCCGGTGGACGAGCGCACCCGGCAGCCCTACGGCATCCTGCACGGCGGTGCCTCGGTGGTGCTGGCCGAGACCCTCGGCAGCAGCGCCGGCAACCTGTGCGTGGATACCGCAAAGCAGATCTGCGTGGGCCTGGAAATCAACGCCAACCATGTGCGTGCGGTGCGCTCGGGGACTGTCACCGGCACCGCGCGCGCGCTGCACGTGGGCCGCAGTACCCAGTTGTGGGAAATCCGCATCGAAGACGAGCAGGGCCGGCTGGTGTGCATCTCGCGGCTGACCCTGGCGGTGGTGGCCGCCGGCCACGGTTGAGCCCCCGTCGGGCGTGTTGACGGCGGCAGAACCCAGCGTTCCCCGCCGATTGCCCCGGTCAATGGCGGTTATGGCCTAAATCGGCTGGCAGCTGCCGCGGCGCTCCGGTATCGTGCGCGGATGACTTCCCCCACTCCGGCCCCCCGTGGCGGCGTGGCGCGTGTGTGCCGTTACCTGTACCGCGTACCGCTGCTGTTGGTCCACATCACCGTGTTCCTGCCGCTGATCCTGATCGGCATGCTTCCGCCGTGGGGCGAGCTGCGCGTGGGCGAGGATACCTTCGGCGCGAAGGTGGTGAACTGGTGGCAGGGCGGGCTGATGTGGATCTTCGGCTTCCGCCTGTCACGGGTGGGCCAGCCCTTGCCCGGTGCCGTTCTGTTCGTCGCCAACCACGTCAGCTGGGTCGACATCTCCATCCTGCACAGCCAGCGCATGATGGGCTTCGTTGCCAAGCGCGAGATCGCCAGCTGGCCGCTGGTCGGGTGGCTGGCCGCGCGTGGCCAGACCATTTTCCATCAGCGTGGCAACACCGAATCGCTCGGTGGGGTGATGCAGGTGATGGCTGATCGCCTGCGTGCCGGCAAGGCGGTCGGCGTGTTCCCGGAAGGGCGCACCCGCGGTGGCCACGAAGTGGGGCCGTTCCATGCCCGCATCTTCCAGGCCGCGGTTGAAACCGGCGTGCCGGTGCAGCCGGTGGCGCTGGTGTACGGGATGAAGGGCGACGCACAGACCATCGTCGCGTTCGGCCCGGGCGAGAGTTTCGCCGCCAATTTCCTGCGCCTGCTGGGTGAGCCGGCGCGGCATACCGAAGTGCATTTCCTGGAGCCGATCGGTACCCAGGACCTGGAAGGCCGTCGACGCATCGCGGAAACCTCGCGCGCGCGCATCGTGGCGGCCATGAGCACGCAGTGAGGGTGCGGTGGCCCTGATACCGCCACCTGTCCTGGACGCCGGTACGCCGACGCTGCATGCGGCTGACTATCAGCCGCCGCGTTGGCTGCGCAATCCGCACCTGCAGTCGATGCTCAGTTCCAGCCGCATGCGCCTGCAGCGCGGCCTGCTGCTGCTGGCGGCCACCGGTGCAGTCAGCGAAGAGCTGATCCTCGATGGCGGTGATGGCGTGCGCCTGCAGGGCTGGCACAGTCATGTCGAAGGCCGCGAGCCGAAGGGTGTCGCGCTGCTGCTGCATGGCTGGGAAGGCAGTGCCGAATCCAGTTACATGCGCATGGCCGCCGCGCGCATGATCGAGCAGGGTTTCGACGTGGTGCGGCTGAACTTCCGCGACCACGGCAACACCCATCATCTCAATCCCGGCATCTTCCACTCCAATCTCATCGATGAAGTGGTGCACGCCGCAGGCGACATCGCCCAGCGCTGGCCGCAGCTGCCGCTGGTGGCCGCCGGCTATTCGCTGGGTGGCAACTTCGTGCTGCGCCTGGCCCTGCGTGCACCGGCCGCCGGCGTGCCGCTGCTGCGCGTGGCCTCGGTGTGCCCGGTGCTGGATCCGGCGCTGACCATGGAGAACATCGAGAACGGCCCGGCGATGTACGACTGGTACTTCCGCCGCAAGTGGGCCGGTTCGCTGCGCCGCAAGCGCGATCTGTTCCCGGAGTTGAGCGACTGCGACGACCGCGTGCTGAAGCTGGACATCCGTGCACTGACCGCCTGGCTGGTCGAACGGCACACCACCTTCGGCTCGCTGCAGGCCTACTTCGATGGCTATTCGATTGCCGGTGACCGCCTGTCCACCCTGCAGGTGCCGGCCGACATCCTGATGGCGCAGGACGACCCGGTGATCCCGTACGCGACCTTCAGTGATTGGCAGCTGCCGCGCCAGGCGCGCCTGGAAACCGCCTGCTGGGGAGGCCACTGCGGCTTCCTGGAAAACTGGCGGGGTGACGGCTTCTCCGAGCGCTGGGTGGCGCAGCGCCTGCAGCGGGTGCTGGCGGGCTGAACCGGCACCGGTGCGTGGACCGCTACAATGCGGGTTTGCACTTGAACCGGACCGCCATGCAAGACCAGATCATCCAAGCGTTGCGCCAGAACCAGGCTGACCAGGCCGTGCAGCTGGCCCAGGCATGGACCCGTGATGAACCCGGCCAGGCCGGCGCCCACCGCTGGCTGGCGCTTGCGCTGCAGCAGCAGGGCAAGGCCGAAGATGCCATGGAAGCCCTGCAGCAGGCGTTGCAGCTGGCACCGGACGACGCCCAGCTGCACCTGCAGCATGCTGGCCTGCTGCTGGCCCTGCGCCAGTACGAAGGCGCCGACGAAGCGCTGGCGCGCACCACCGGGCTCGACCCGAACTCCTTCTCCGCCTACCTGATGCAGGCGCACCTGGCGATCGGCCGCAACGACTTCGATGAAGCCCAGCGCCTGTCCACGCTGGCCTCGCGCGTTGAGCCGGATCACCCGGAACTGCTGACCATCGACGGCATGATCGCGCTGCGCCGTGACGATCCGGATCGTGCGCTGACGCTGCTGTCGGCGGCCAACCAGGCGCAGCCCAACGACACCCGCGTGCTGTACGCACTGGGCTTCGCCTATCTGGGCAAGGACATGCTGGCCTTCGCCGAGCAGGCGTTCCGCCGCGTGCTGGAACTGAACCCGGCCATCAGCTCGCTGCATGGCCTGGTGGTGCAGCTGGCGCTGCGCCAGGGCAACCTGGAGGCGGCTGCCGAAGCGATGCAGATCGCCCTGCAGCAGGAAGGCATGGATACGCCGTCGATGCGCCGCCTGGCCGGTGAACTGTCGCTGCGTGGTGGCCAGCCGCTGCAGGCGCTGGACCACCTGCTGCCGTTGCTGGAATCGATCCCCGACGACCGCCAGGTGCTGCAGCTGCTGCTGATGTCCTGGCAGCGCCTGGGCCGCGAAGACGAGGCGCGCGCGCGCCTGGACGCCGCCCTGGAGCAGCACCCGCAGCTGCACGACCTGTGGCTGGCGCGCCTGGCCGTGGAAGAAGTGGGCAGCCCGACCGCCGCCGCGACCGTGGAACGCTGGATGGATGCGATGCCAGGTCATCTGCCGGCCCTGGAAGCGCGCCTGCGCCTGCATGACATGGTGGGCGAACACGAACAGGCTGAAGCCATCGCCGAGCGTATCGTCAGCCTCGAACCGGGCCGCGTCAGCGGCGAAACCCGCCTGGTCGAAGGCCTGTTGCAGCGTGATCCGGTCGCCGCGATCGCCCGCGTGCAGGCGCTGATCGACAGGGCGCCGGACGGCCATCGCGCCGACCTGCGTACCTGGCTGGGTGAAATCCAGGATCGCGCTGGCCAGCCGGAACAGGCGCTGCAGACGTGGATGGCGCTGCAGGCCGACCAGGCGCCGCAGCGCCTGCCGCTGCCGCCGCAGGCCAAGGCACCGCCGAGCTGGCCGGACAAGGGCGAGATCGACGCTGACGCCAACTCCGCGCCGATCTTCCTGTGGGGCGCGCCGGGTTCGGGCGTGGAGCGGGTTGCGACCGGCCTGGCCGCCGCCAGCCCGGTGCTGCGCAGCGACCGCTACACCAGCAATCCGCCGGATGATGCCTTCCAGAACTACCACACGCTGCAGGACCTCGCCTCCGGCGTGTTGACCCCGGAGCGTCTGGTGCAGCGCTGGCGCGAGCAGCTGCCCGCGCGCGGCGTGCAGGGCGATGCCGTCATCGACTGGCTGCTGTGGTGGGACAACGCACTGCTGTGGGCGCTGCGCCCGCAGCTGCCGCAGGGGCGCTTGGTGCTGGTGCTGCGTGATCCGCGCGACATGCTGCTGGACTGGGTGGCCTACGGCGCCGCCGCACCGCTGGCGATGACCTCGCTGGCTGAAGCCAGCGAATGGCTGGCGCGCGCGCTGGCGCAGGTTGCCACCCTGCACGAGGAAGATCTGTACCCGCACGTGCTGCTGCGCATCGACCAGATCGGCAACGATCCGCATGCGATGGCCGAGCTGCTGGGACGCCTGTTCGAGCGGCAGATGCCGCCGGCCGCACAGCTGGGCGCACCGCGCTTCCCGCCGGGCCACTGGCGCAACTATCGCGACGTGATGAGCGCCGCCTTTGCCAAGCTCACCCCGATTGCGGTGCGCCTGGGTTACCCGGAAGAGTAAGGAGAAGCCGATGCAACTGAGCAGCCACAGCCTGACCAACGGCGCGCCGATCGACCGTGAGTTCGCCGCCGGCGATGCCGCCGGCTTCGCCCCCGACCGCAACCCGCACCTGGCCTGGAGTGGTGTGCCCGAGGGCACGCGTTCATTCCTGCTGGTGTGCGTGGACCCGGACGTACCGACGGTGCCGGAGACGGTCGGCCGCGATGACATGAGCGTGCCGCGCGATCAGCCGCGCGGCGATTTCGTGCACTGGGTGATGGCTGACATCCCGGCCTCGGTGCAGGAGATCGCCGCGGGCAGCTGCAGCGATGGCTTCGTGGTGAAGGGCAAGACCGCGCCGGCAGGCCCGGCCGGCAGCCGCCAGGGCCTGAACGATTTCACCGGCTGGTTCGCCGGCAATCCGGACATGGCCGGTGACTACCTCGGCTACGACGGCCCGTACCCACCGTTCAACGACGAGCGCGTGCATCGCTACTTCTTCCGCGTGTTCGCGCTGGACGTGGCCGCGCTGCCGCTGCCCGAGCGCTTCACCGCCGCCGATGCGTACCGTGCCATGCACGGCCACGTACTGGCCGAAGCGGCGTTGCACGGCACCTACACGTTGAATCCTGCGCTGGGTTGAGCGCGTCTGCAGGGCCGGGCCAAACCCGACTTTGCTTTCTGTAGCCATGCTCGCCTGCTTTTCGCCCAGTCGAGCATGGCTGGCCTCTACAAAGCCCCGATCGAGCCGGCTCGACCTTGCCGGCTGCACTTCTCATCTGTTTTTCAGTGGCCCCGGCGCGAACACCAGCGTGTCGCCACGTGCGGTATGCAGGGTCAACGGCCCCGCGCGACCCATGATCAGTGTGGAGGTCCCCAGAATCCTGCGCTTGGCTTCGGTTTCCTGTTCGCCTTTGGCACCGAAGCATCCCTTCAGGTTCTGTTCCATGCTGCCCAACGTGAGCTGGCTGTCTTTCAACGTGTATGGGCCGCCCATGCCGTTGCACAGGTTCAGCATGTTGGCACTGGTGCCGCGGAACAACAGACCGACGGGCGGATCACTGGCGATGAACAGTGCATCCAGGCGCTTGCCGTTGCCGTCGACTGCGTGGGTGAGATGCCACTCGTATGCCTGTAGGCGTTGCAGATCGCTGGCATCACTGGCTGCCGCGAGGCCGGCAGGCGTTGTGGCCAGCAGGAGCGCGAAAATGCGGGAAAGAATCATGCCTGTCTCCTTGGCGGTTGGGCATGTAGAGTCGAGCCATGCTGGACTGCCTTCTGCCCAGCCGAGCATGGCTCGACTTCAAGGTGTCCCATGGAAGAAGGGCGACCTCGCGGCCGCCCTTCTGTTTTCCTACTTCTTCTCGATGGCCGACTCGACCACCATGTCCAGCACGTACGCCTGCGACGGCGCATCGGCCGGCGGGTTCTTCACTTCGTAGCGCTTCACACGCACCACGTTGCGCACGCCATCTTCGTGGGTGTAACCCTCGATGTTGCCGTAGAAGTTCTCGAACTTGCCTGGCTCGCCCTGCTTCAGGCCCTTGTCGTCGAACTTCACTTCGCGCACCTGCAGGCACTGGTAGTCCGGGATCATCGGGTGCGAGCACTTCTGGGTCTTCGCAGCCACCTCCAGGAACACGGTTTCGCCGGCGCCGCCGTAGCGGGTTTCAGCGGTCGGTTCCGGGTTGAACACCAGCACGTCGCCCTTGGCGGTGGTCAGGGTCAGCACGCCGTTGGCGTCCTGTTCGGCCTTCAGTTCGCCCTGCAGACGGCTGGAGACGGCTTCGTCCAGCGCCATCAGCGCCTTGTCGGTGCAGGCCATCATGGTCGAGGCCATCGCGCTGACGCTCAGCTTGCCGTCGGCCAGGGTGTAGCCGCCGCCCATGCGGTTGCAGGTGTTGCTGACCGACAGGCGGCCATCAGCGAAGTCCAGGGTGACCGGCTTGTCTTCGCGGGCGAACAGCGCATCGATGCGCTTGCCGTCGGCCGCGGTAGCCTGCTGCAGCAGCCAGTGCTGGCTCTGCAGGCGCTGCGCATCCAGGTGTGCCAGCGCCTTCTGGTCGCCGGCCTTGGCTGCCGCCGGGGCCAGGTCGTCACCACCGGTACCGGCCGGGGCGGGGGTCTGGCTGCAGGCGGCCAGCAGGGCCAGCGGGAGGAGCAGGGTGAGCTTGCGGTTCATGGTGATTCTCCTTGGGGAACCGAGGGGGAAACGGATCGGGGCCGGCATCGGGGTTACCGTGCCCTGGCGCTGTTCAGCTGCCGGACGGCAACCACAGCAGCAACGCAGCGCCCAGGGCGATGCGGTAAATCGCGAAGGCCGTGAAACGGTGCGACTTGATGTAGCCCATCAGCCACTTCACTACGACGAAGCCAGTGACGGCCGCGGCAAGGAATGCCACGCCCACGTCGGCCCAGTCTTCGCTGCCCAGCTGCCCGGCCTTGGCCATCTCCAGGAAGGTGTAGGCGCTGGCGGCGAACATGGTCGGGATGCCGACCAGGAACACGAACTCAGCGGCGGCGGCGCGGCGGCTCAGGCCCAGCAGCATGGCCAGGAAGATCGCCGAGGCCGAGCGCGAGGTGCCGGGGAACACGCCGGCCACCACCTGCGCCAGGCCCACACCGATCGCCACTGTCCAGGTCACCTGGTCGCGGTCGGGCAGGCGCGCGGTATAGGCCTCCACCAGCAGCATCCAGACGCCACCGATGATCAGTGCCCAGGCCACCGGGCTGACCGTCTCCGGCAGCGACCAGCCGGCCTTGCGCACCACCAGGCCGACCACGGCGGTGACCAGGAAGGCCGCGCCCAGCTTGAACACGTACTCGCGGTTCTCGCGCTGGTTCAAGCCGGTGGCCAGCTGCAGCAGGCGCTGGCGGAACACCAGCACCACGGCCACGATCGCGCCGGCCTGGATGACGATGTTGAAGAAGTCCGAGCGGGCACCCAGCCAGTGCTGGGCGATGAGCAGGTGGCCGGTGCTGGAGATCGGCAGGAATTCGGTCAAGCCTTCGAGGATGCCCAGCAGCAGGGCGGAGAGCAGGTCGGACATGGACGGTGCGGGCACGCGCGGCAGGAAGGAAGAAGGTCGAGAGGATAGACGATCCCCGCTGCACCAAACGGGTGCGTCTGGTGCCGGGTGCACCCAATTGGTGCGCACCGATTTGCACCGATCCAGGGCACCCTTTTTGAAATCAATGACTTGCAGGCTGCGAAAAGTTGGCACGGTCGTTGCTCTACCTCAGCAGGCATTCATCCCCATCCGAGGTCGTACCGATGTCCGTGGAAAACGTTGAGAAGCTGATCAAGGACAACCAGATCGAGTTCGTCGACCTGCGCTTTGTCGACATGCGTGGTGTCGAGCAGCACGTGACCTTCCCGGTCAGCATCGTCGAGCCGTCGCTGTTTGAAGAAGGCAAGATGTTCGATGGCAGCTCGATCGCCGGCTGGAAGGGCATCAACGAGTCGGACATGGTGCTGCTGCCGGATACCGCCAGCGCCTACGTCGACCCGTTCTACGCCGATCCGACCATCGTGATCAGCTGCGACATCCTCGACCCGGCCACCATGCAGCCGTATGGCCGTTGCCCGCGCGGCATCGCCAAGCGCGCCGAGGCCTACCTGAAGTCCTCCGGCATCGCCGAAACCGCGTTCTTCGGCCCGGAGCCGGAATTCTTCATCTTCGATTCGGTCCGTTTCGCCAATGAAATGGGCAACACCTTCTTCAAGGTCGATTCCGAAGAAGCCGCCTGGAACAGCGGCGCCAAGTACGACGGTGCCAACAGCGGCTACCGTCCGGGCGTGAAGGGCGGTTACTTCCCCGTGCCGCCGACCGACACCCTGCACGACCTGCGCGCCGAGATGTGCAAGACCCTGGAACAGGTCGGCATCGAAGTGGAAGTGCAGCACCACGAAGTGGCCACCGCCGGCCAGTGCGAGATCGGCACCAAGTTCAGCACCCTGGTGCAGAAGGCCGACGAACTGCTGCGCATGAAGTACGTGATCAAGAACGTCGCGCACCGCAATGGCAAGACCGTCACCTTCATGCCCAAGCCGATCGTCGGCGACAACGGCAGCGGCATGCACGTGCACCAGTCGCTGTCCAAGGGCGGCACCAACCTGTTCTCCGGTGACGGCTACGGCGGCCTGAGCCAGCTGGCGCTGTGGTACATCGGCGGCATCTTCAAGCACGCCAAGGCCATCAATGCCTTCGCCAACTCGGGCACCAACAGCTACAAGCGCCTGGTGCCGGGCTTCGAAGCGCCGGTGATGCTGGCCTACTCGGCCCGCAACCGTTCGGCCTCGTGCCGCATTCCGTGGGTCTCCAACCCGAAGGCACGCCGCATCGAAATGCGCTTCCCGGACCCGATCCAGTCCGGCTACCTCACCTTCACCGCGCTGATGATGGCCGGCCTGGACGGCATCAAGAACCAGATCGACCCGGGCGCACCGAGCGACAAGGACCTGTACGACCTGCCGCCGGAAGAAGAGAAGCTGATCCCGCAGGTCTGCTCCTCGCTGGACCAGGCCCTGGAAGCGCTGGACAAGGACCGCGAGTTCCTGAAGGCCGGTGGCGTGATGAGCGATGACTTCATCGACGGCTACATCGCGCTGAAGATGCAGGAAGTGACCAAGTTCCGCGCGGCCACCCACCCGCTGGAATACCAGCTGTACTACGCCAGCTGACCGGATGCGATGGCGGTGGGCTTCCCCCTCCCACCCGCCGCCATCGCTTCCGTTTTCGCGGCTGGGGAGCCGCGGTCAGATCGGGGTCGGATCCCATTCGTCTACGAATGGGCTCGGACCCCAGATCCAGGGGCAAGAGAAAGACCGGATACGCGACCAGGGCCGCCCTCCCTCCCGCGTCGGTCGTGCAAGGAGAGAGGCACGGCCGTCCCGGCCCTGTACGTGTCCGGTGCAACAGCCACGGCCATCACCCTGATGGCCGCTGGTTGCCTGATGCCAACGCGCGCTGGCGCGCTGGCCCCATCCACCATCGGGACATGCGCATGAAACTGATCTCCGCCATCATCCGGCCGTTCAAGCTCGACGAGGTCCGCGAGGCCTTGTCCGACGCGGGCGTGTCGGGCATCACCGTGACCGAAGTGAAAGGCTTCGGTCGCCAGAAGGGCCACACCGAGCTGTATCGCGGCGCCGAGTACGTCGTCGATTTCCTGCCCAAGATCAAGATCGAAACCGTGGTCACCGACGAGCGTGCCGACGCGGTGATCGAAGCGATCCAGTCGTCTGCAGGCACCGGCAAGATCGGTGACGGCAAGATCTTCGTCACCGCCGTCGAACAGGTCATCCGCATCCGCACCGGCGAAATCGGTGCCGACGCGCTGTAACCCCCTTCCGGAGACTCCCCCATGAAGATGCGCCTTCTCACCGGGTGGCAAGCCCGGTTCCACCTGGTGTGCCTGTTGATGCTGCTCAGCGCGCTGGCTGCCGGTGCCTGGCCGGGCAGTGCCCATGCCCAGGTGCAGGTGTCGCCGCTGCCTAGCGAAAGCGTGGCCGTTGAACCGCTGCAGGATCCGGTTGCCACAGCCGCTGCGCCGGCCGTGGCCGAAGCGGCGGCCGCCTATGATCGCGGCGATGTGGCCTGGATGCTCACCTCCACCCTGCTGGTGCTGTTGATGGTGGTGCCGGGCCTGGCCCTGTTCTACGGCGGCCTGGTGCGTTCGAAGAACGTGCTGTCGGTGCTCAGCCAGATCCTGGTGGTGTTCTCGCTGGTGCTGCTGCTGTGGGTGGCCTATGGCTACAGCGCGGTGTTCAGCGCGGGCAATCCGTTCTTCGGCTCGTTCACTGAATTCGCCTTCCTCAAGGGCTTCACTCCCGAGTCGGTGGGCAACACGCCGATCAAGGGCTTGCCGGATTACTTGTTCGTGGCCTTCCAGTCGACCTTCGCGGGCATCACCACCGCGCTGATCGTTGGTGCCTTCGCCGAACGCATCAAGTTCCGAGCGGTGCTGCTGTTCTCGGCGCTGTGGTTCACCCTCAGCTACATCCCGATGGCGCACATCGTCTGGGGCGGTGGCTATCTGGGTGAGATGGGCGCGATCGATTTCGCCGGTGGCACCGTGGTCCACATCAATGCGGGCGTGGCTGGTCTGGTGGCCGCATGGTTCGTTGGCAAGCGCCTGGGCTATGGCCAGACCGCGCTGAAGCCGCACAACGTGCCGTTCACCTATATCGGCGCGATGCTGCTGTGGGTGGGTTGGTTCGGCTTCAACGCTGGCTCCGCCGCCGCGGCCGATACCGTGGCTTCGCTGGCTTTCCTCAACACCGTGCTGGCCACTGCCGCAGCGGTGCTGGGCTGGACCCTGGTGGAAGCCATCGGCAAGGGCAAGCCGTCGGCGCTGGGCGCGGCCTCGGGTGCGGTGGCCGGCCTGGTCGGCATCACCCCGGCCTGCGGCACCGTCGGCCCGCTCGGCGCGATCGTCATCGGCTTCGTCGCCGGCGTGGTCTGCGTGTGGGGCGTGACCGGCCTGAAGCGCCTGCTGAAGGTGGACGACACCGCCGACGTGTTCGGTGTGCATGGTGTCGGCGGCATCGTCGGCGCGATCCTTACCGGCGTGTTCAGTGCACAGTCGCTGGGCGGCACCAAGGCCGATCTGGATATCGCGCACCAGGTCTGGGTGCAGGTGGTCAGCGTCGGCCTCACCGTGGTGTGGTCGGCGGTGGTGACCACGCTGATCCTGCTGGTGGTGCGCAGCGTGGTCGGCCTGCGCGTGACCGAAGAGGCCGAACGCACCGGCCTGGATGTGACCTCGCACGGCGAATCGGCCTACGAGGCCTGATGCATGACGGGCGGCCCTGCGGGGCCGCCTTTGCGTTTGGTGGCTGCCAGGCAAGCCTGGCACTGCTCCTGCTCTGGTGGGTGCCAGGCTTGCTTGGCACAGGGTCTGGGACTGCTCTGGTGGGTGCCGACCGTTGGTCGGCACAGCTGGTAGCCCATCCACGCATGGCGTGGATCTACCACATCCTCTCTGGTGGGTGCCAAGCTTGCTCGGCACGGCGGCATGCATCATCGCGGCTGATCGCGCACAATCAGGCCATGCACCCGATCCGCACGTCCCTGATGCTCTCGGCCTGCCTGCTGCTGGCCGCCTGCGCCTCCACGCCGCAGGAAACCCGCAACCCGCTCGCCACCTGGGTGCCGTCGCCCAACCAGAACGCGCGCACGCCGGTCATCATCGTCATCCACCACACCGAGCAGAAATCGGTGCAGCAGAGCCTGCACACGCTGCGCACGGCCAACAGTGGTGGACCGGTCAGTGCGCACTACCTGATCGGTGCTGATGGCCATCGCTACCAGCTGGTCGCCGATGAGCGCCGTGCCTGGCACGCCGGGGCCGGGCGCTGGGGCACCATCACCGATCTCAATTCGGCCTCGATCGGCATCGAGCTCGACAACGATGGCCGCAGCCCGTTCAGTGCGGCGCAGATCGAATCGCTGATCGTGCTGCTTCGCGATCTCACTACGCGCCTGAACATTCCGCCGCGCCAGGTGATCGGCCATGCTGACCTGGCGCCAACGCGCAAGCAGGATCCGAGCCGCTTCTTCCCCTGGCAGCAGCTGGCCGAGGCCGGGTTCGGGGTCTGGCCGCGCGCTGCGGATGGTGCTGCGCCGGAAGGCTTCGATGCGTGGAATGCACTGGCCCGCTTCGGCTATCCGCTGGACAACCGCGAAGCCACCGTCGCCGCCTTCCACCGCCGTTTCCGTGGCCGCGACGACTTGCCGAAGACGCTGGATGCCGAGGACGCCCGCATCCTGCATTCACTGCTGCTGCAGACCCCATGAGCCAGTAGTGCCAGCCCATGGCTGGCAGCCTCACTCCATCCCCAGCTCGCTGCGCAGTGCCGCCACATGCGCGCGCCCAACAGGCAACTCGCTGCCGTCGCTCAGCACCAGCCAGTAGCGGCTGCCCGAGGCCGCATGCAGGGTACGCACCTGGCGCAGGTTGACCAGGTAGGAACGATGGCAGCGGACGAAATCCGCAGGCAGCACGCTGGCCAGCGCGGCCAGGGATTTGTCATGCAGTTCACTGCCACCGTCGCGCAGGCGCACCTGGCTGTAGTCGCCGTCGGCGCGTATCCACAGCACGTCCGCCAGTTCGACGGTCGCTGTACCCTGCGCACGCCAGATGCCCAGATACCGCGCGCGACCGGCGCGGACGCCACCGGTATCGAGCAGGCGTTCCAGCGCCTGGGCAAGGCGCTCGCGTGAGAAGGGCTTGGGTACGAAGTCGAGTACGCCGTGTTCGAACGCCTGCAATGCGCGCTCGCGGTGTGCCGACACCACCACGCACTGGTAGCGCCCGGCCACGGCGCGGCGCAGCAGCTCGAAGCCATCGTCGCCGCCAAGGTTGAGGTCCAGCAGCAGGCCGTCGTAGACGCTGCGCTGCAAGCGGTCGCCGGCCGCTTCCAGATCGGCCACCGCATCGAAACGCGCCCGTGCACCGGCCACCTCGCCGCACAGGCGCAGGAGGCGCTGTCGCACCAGCGGCTCGTCCTCGACGATCAGGATGCGCATGTCAGCTCGATCCGGCCGCACCAGTGGTCACCGTCGATGCCCTGCACGAAGCTCCAGCCGGCGGGGCTGGCTGCCGCCAGACTGGCCTCGATGTAGCGCGTGCCGGTGCCACGTCCGCGATGCGGGGCCGAGCCTCGCGCACTGTGCAGTTCCAGTATCCAGCGCGCGTTGTCGCGCTGCACGCGCAGGCGGAAAGGGTGCAGTGCACAGGCGACAGCACCGGCATGGGTCAGTGCATTTTCCACCTGCGCATGCAGGATGCCGGGCGGCAACGAAATCGCCGCATCCTCGCCCTCGACGTCCAGCATCATGCGCCGGTCCAGAGCAAGACCGACGATATCCAGATGGCTGCGGCACAACGCCAACTCGTCCTGCAGGGGTACGCTCTGGCGGCTGCTGCTGTCGCGCAGGCGATCGAACTGATCAGCCAATGACTCCACCAGGCGGCTGGCGCGCATCGGCGACTGTTCGATCAGCTCCTGCAGGCAGGTCAGCGTGTTCATCAGCCAATGCGGCTGGATACCCCGTTGCAACAACTGCAACGACAGCTGCGCGCGTTCTTCGCGCAGCCGGGCGTTGTGCCGGTCTAGCGCCTGCAACTGGGCAGCGTGGCGCAGTAGCAGGAACACCATCAGCACCGCCAGCAGCAGGAAGTAAGGGCCATCAAGGAAGGCGCCGCGTGCGACCAGCAGCGCGAGCAGGCCGGCAGACAGCAGCGCCAGGATCGGCCATCGGTCTTCCTGCCCCGCAGGCGTGCGCAGCAGCACCCACACCGAGGCGAGCAGGCTCAACAGCAGCACCGCCGCTGAGCGGGTGTCGAAGCCGGGCAATGCGATGGCCGCGGCCATGATCAGCGCCAGATAGATGAAACCACTTGCCTTGGGCACGACCACCTCGAAGCGACGCACAAGATAGGCTGGCAGCAGCACGGCCGCGATGACATGCAGTGCAAGCAGCGCGACCAGGCGAACGCCGTGCCACGGGTAGGTGTAGCCCAGCAGTGATCGCCACGCCTCGACCGCGGGCAGTGCAAGTCCCACCACCCCCAGCGCCAGCAGCAGCCGCGCGCCGGGTTTGTGCGCCTGTCCCCGCAGCACGGCCAGGAAGTACAGGCACGCTGCCGCCAGCGCACCGGTGGCGAACGCGGCGATCAGCCACGGCAGGATCACCTGGCCGTACAGCACGGCGGCAGGCGCGATCAGTACCATCGCATCGGCACCATGCAGAGCAAAGCGTTGCTGTTGGCTGGACGCAAGCGCCACCAGCTCATCGCTGGCGTTGGCCGAAGGAGGCGGCAGCACGCGGACGATGTCGATGCGTCCCGGCCGCTCTTCTTCGGCGGTACGGCCGACCACGCCATTGCTGATCCACGGTGTGCCATTCCAGTACAGCTGGCTGGCCGCGCGCAGCGACAGTCGCAGGGCGCGGCCGTGATCACCGGCGACAGCCGGCGCAGGCACATGCCAGCGCAGCCAGTACGGGCCGCGCCAGCGCGCCAGCGCGCGTTGGTCCAGTGGCTGCCAAGCCAGGTCCTGCGGCGGTCGCGTCGGCAGGGGGCCGGATGCTCCGAGGTTCGCAGGTGCCATCTCCGCCCCGCGCAGCTGCACCATTCCGGGCGGGGGCGTCGTCGCGATCAGCCACGCGGCGACGGCCGCAAGCAATACAACGAGGACAGCCAGGGTTCGTAGGATCTGCATGGCGGCCATCGTATCGGCTGCGCGGAGACATTGGGCTGCCGTCTGGAGACGTTCGGCAGATGGACGCGCCCGCAGCGCGGCGAGGGAGCAGATGCTGGCGGTGCACATCCTTCCATCGGAGCCCAACATGACCCGCAGCGCCTCTACCTCCGCCGGCCGTTTCCAGGTTCGTCGCCCTGTCGTGGCTGCCACCCTCGCCGTGCTCTGCCTGGCCCTGGCCGCGGCCCTTCCCGCGCAGGCCAGTCCGGCGGCGCTGACATTCGAGCCCTACACACTGCAGACCAAGGGCCATGGCGATATTCCCGCCGAGATCGCCACGCTGGAGGTGCCGCGTCGGCACAGCGAGCCGGACGGTCCGCGCCTGCACCTGAAGGTGGTGCGCCTGCGCGCGACGGCCGGCAATGGCCGCGCGGCACCGGTGGTCTACCTGGCGGGTGGTCCGGGTGGTTCCGGTATCGACACTGCACGGGGTCCGCGCTGGCCTGTGTTCGACCAGGTGCGGCGCGAATCCGACGTGCTGCTGCTCGACCAGCGCGGCGCCGGCCAGTCCGAGCCGCCGCCGGAATGTCCGCATGAAACACGTTTCGACGACGCCCAACCCCTGCAGCGCGATACGGCCCTGGCCGCAGTGCAGGCCACGGCGGCGAAGTGTGTAGCGTTCTGGCGTCAGGCCGGCGTCGATCTCGGCGCTTACACCACGGCCGAGAGTGCCGGTGACCTCGACGACCTGCGGCGCGCGCTGGACGTGCCGAAGATCAGCCTGTGGGGCATGAGCTACGGCACCCATCTGGCCTTGGCCACGGTACGCCTGCATGGTGCCGGTCTGGAGCGCGTGGTGCTGATGGGGTCCGAAGGGCCCGACGATACGCTGAAGCTGCCGCTGAGCAGCGACGCGCTGCTGCAGGAGCTGACAGTGCTTGCGCGCAAAGACGGCTTCGACGATCTCGCCGGATCGGTCACCCGCGTGCTGCAAGCGCTGCGTGAGCAGCCGCGGCAGGGCCGCAGCCACATGCATGCGGGCAAGCAGGTCACCATCGGCCTGTACGACGCGCAGATCGTCATCGCCAACATGCTGGGGCAGCGCATCACCCAGCAATGGCTGCCGTTGGTGCTGCGCGAGGCCGAGCGCGGCAACTACGATCCGCTGGCAGATCTGGTGCTGATCGGGCGCGCCCAGTTCGCACAGTTCCCGGCCATGGGCCTGGCGATGGACGTTGCTTCCGGGCAGAGCCCGCAGCGCCGGGCGCTGGCCGAAGCACAGGCACGCCAGAGCCTGTTCGGCGACGGGCTGAACTTCCCCTTCCCGGCCATCGGCGAAGGCCTCGGCCTGGCCGATCTGGGTGAGGGCTTCCGCCGGCCGCTACACAGTGAGGTGCCGGTGCTGTTCATCAGCGGCACGCTGGATGGACGCACGCCCCCGGCCAATGCCGCTGCACTGCTGCCGGGGTTCAGCAACGGCCACGCGCTGCTGGTGCGCAATGCAAGCCACCACAACGAGCTGTGGACCGGCAACCCCGCCATCGCCCGCAACATCGTCGACTTCCTCGCTGGCCGCGCCGTGAGCGACACCGTGCTGGACGTGCCGCCGCCGGTGTTCGCCACCCACAGCAGTGAGTCGCTGGGCGGCAAGCGATAAGGCCGTCGTGTGGCGCAGGATGCGATCCCGGTCCTGCGCCACGCCCGATTGCACTACATTGGGGCAATGACTGACCTCATCGCCCCCTTCAACCGCACGTGCTGGAGTCTTCTTGCGCTTGCCGTGCTTGCTGGTTGTTCCACCACCGCTCCCCGTACCGGATCCGAAGTGCCGACGGCAGTCACACCGCCGGCGGCCACCTACGCCAAGGTCGCATGGAGCGCACTGCCGCCGGTCTCCGACAGCGATCTGCAGGCCGGCTTCGTTGCCTGGCGCAGCAGCTGCACCCGCCTGAAGAACGATGCAGTCTGGGCCAGACCCTGCGCCACCGCCGCGACGGTGGCGGACAAGGACCCTGCCGCGATCCGCCAGTTCCTGCAGCGCGATTTGGATGTCTATGCACTGCGTGCCGGCGGCCACCAGGCCGACGGGCTCATTACCGGCTACTACGAACCGATCTATCCCGGCAGCCTCACCCGCACGGCCACTGCCACGGTGCCGGTGTACGGCACGCCCGATGATCTGGTGGTGGTGCAGCTGGAGAGCCTCTACCCGGAACTGAAGGGCAAGCGTTTGCGCGGGCGCGTCGAAGGCAAGGTGCTCAAGCCCTATGACGACGCCGGTACCATCGCGGCCAAGGGCGCCAAGGCGCCGGTGCTGGCCTGGCTGACTGATCCGATGGACCTGCAGCTGCTGCAGATCCAGGGATCCGGCCGGGTGCGACTGGGCGATGGCACGCAGGTGCGGCTGGCCTATGCAGAACAGAATGGCCACCCGTACCGCGCCATCGGTCGCTGGCTGGTGGACCAGGGCCAGCTGAAGAAGGAAGACGTCACCATGGACGCCATCCGCACCTGGGCCCGAGCCAATCCCGCACGCGTGCCGGAACTGCTGCGCAGCAATCCCAGCTACGTGTTTTTCGTGCGCAACCCGGACAGCCCGGAAGGTCCACGCGGTTCACTGAATGTGCCGCTCACCGCCGGCTACAGCGTGGCGGTGGATCGCAGCGTGGTGCCGCTGGGCAGCCTGCTGTGGCTGTCCACCACGCGCCCGGACGGCAGCCCGGTGGTGCGCCCGGTGGCCGCGCAGGACACCGGCGGTGCCATCGCCGGTGAAGTGCGCGCCGACCTGTACTGGGGCAGCGGCGATGCCGCCGGCAAGCTGGCCGGCGACATGAAGCAGAAGGGCAACATCTGGATGTTGTGGCCGAAGGGCGTGGCGTTGCCGGCGCCGGCCCAATGAAGCGCTCACCTGCGCGCTGCGAGGTCGGGCGATAATGGCGCCATTCCGAACTTTCCGGCCGCGTCTGCGGCCAGGACCTCTGCAATGACCTACGCAAAGCACAACGCAAAATCCGGCGCGAAATCCGCCGCAAAGAAGTACTACAAGCACTGGGCCGAATCGGGCCTGGGCAAGGGCAACGTGCTGATGGAAGCGCGTGGCGAGAAGATCGTGCGCCAGGTGGAAATCTACGGCACCAAGATGGTCTGGGCCGACGAGCATGCCCACAGCGACGACCGCTTCCTGCTGGCCGACCAGCCGGTGTCGTTCCTGGATTTCGACGAGGACGACGAAATCTCCGCGCGCGAATTCGAAAGCGCCTGGAAGAAGGCCAGGGAAGCCACCGGCTACCCGGTGTAACGCCGGCTGCCCGGGCTCGGATCCCTTTCCGCAGGGAAAGGGCTCTGACCCCGGGGCCAAGGCTCAGGCAGCCGTGTTGTAGGGTTCAATCCGGGCAAGCACGTCGGCCAGCTTTTCCTTGGTCATCGCGGCATCGAAGTCGGCCTGCAGGCCGATCCAGAACTTGTCGGAAACGCCGAAGTAGCGGGACAGGCGCAGCCCGGTGTCCGCAGTGACTGCGCGATCGCCGGAGACGATCTCGCCGATACGGCGTTGTGAGACGCCAATTGCCTTGGCCAGCCGGTATTGGGTGATGCCCAGAGGTTCCAGGAATTCATGCAACAGGATCTCGCCGGGAGCGGGATAGGGGGCGGTTCGCACTCGCGCGACTCCTTCAGTGGTAATCGACAATTTCGACCTCGGCAGGACCTTCCCGAGACCAGACAAAGCACAGCCGGAACTGGTCATTGATGCGGATGCTGTACTGGCCGCGCCGGTCCCCATGCAGCGATTCCAGTCTGTTCGCTGGCGGCAAACGCAGATCCCGCAGATCAGCTGCCACATTGAGCATGGCCAGCTTTCGCAGCGCGGCAGCTTCAATGTGGTGCCATCTCTGCACGCGATGACCTTCAAACAGTGCCTGCGTACGTTTGCAGGCAAATGATTGGATCGGCATATTGATAACGTGTGGCGATAGTATCGTAAGGCGTTAGTATTCCCTCGGCAAGCGTGGCGCGTAATTCCCGGGCGCGACGGCGACGCATTCGATGCGATCTGATGCTGGACCCGCGTTTTGCACTACATTGGTGCAATGTCCGACCCCGCACCCCCGCCGTCCCTCGATGCCCTCGGCACGCCGCTGGCCTGGGCCGGGGCCGATGGCTGCATTGCCGGCTGCAATCCGGCCTTTGCCCGCTGGCTGGGTGTCAGTGTCCGGCGACTGCTGGGCCGGCCGCTGGCCGCACTGGAAGTGCAGGGCGAGGCACTGGCCCATTTCCTGGCCCGCGATGAGCGCGACAGCCTGCGCCTGAACCGGCTGGCGCTGGCGGTGCCCGGCGAGGCCCCGCGCTTTGCCGAGGGCTGGATGAGCCGCCGCGACGATGGCGGCTGGCTGCTGGAGGCGCATCCGGTCGATGAATTCCCCGGGCTGGACCCGACCCAGGCCCTGCCCAGCGCGCTCAGTGCAGCGCTGAAGGGGCTGGCCCACGAGCTGCGCAACCCGCTGGCCGGGCTGAAGGGCGCGGCCCAGCTGCTGGCCCGCCGCGCGGCCCAGCGCGACGCCAGCGAACGCGAGCTGATCGAACTGATCGGCTCGGAGATCGAACGCCTCAATGGCCTGCTCGACCAGCTGCTGTCGCCGGCCCCGGCGGCGCCGCACGCCGAACTGAACATCCATGCCGCGCTGGAGCGCGTGCTGCGCCTGGCCGAGAACGAGGCCGGCTGGGCGGTACGCCTGCAGCGCGACTACGACCCCAGCATTCCCGAATTCCATGGCGACGCCGACCGCCTCACCCAGGCGGTGTGGAACCTGGTGCGCAACGCGATCCAGGCCGGTGCCGGCAGCATCACCCTGCGCACCCGCGTGGAGCATGGCGTGCGCATCGCCGAGCAGCTGCATACGCTGGCGCTGCGCCTGGAGATCGCCGACGACGGCCGTGGGGTGCCCGAGGAACTGGCCGAACACCTGTTCCTGCCTTTGGTGAGTGGCCGCGCCGAAGGCACCGGGCTGGGCCTGGCGCTGGCCCAGCAGGTCGCGCGCGAGCATCGTGGCACGCTGACCTACCGCTCGCGCCCGGGCCATACCGTGTTCACCCTGCTGCTGCCGATCGTCAGTGGCGCCGCCCCGGCCGAGGAGGCCCCGCGCGATGTCTGAGTCTTCTTCGTCCCCGCAGCGCATCTGGGTGGTCGATGACGATCGTGCCGTGCGCTTCGTGCTGTGCACCGCGCTGCGCGAGGCGGGCTACCAGGTCGTCGATTTCGACAGCGCTGCGCCCGCGTTGCAGGCATTGAACGAAGGCCCGCCGCCAGCGTTGCTGTTCACCGATGTACGCATGCCCGGCGACGACGGCCTGGTGCTGCTGGACAAGCTCAAGGCCGCGCTGCCGCAGCTGCCGGTGGTGGTGATGTCCGCCTACACCGATGTGGCCAGCACGGCGGGGGCATTCCGCGGTGGCGCGCATGAGTTCCTGTCCAAGCCGTTTGATTTGGACGATGCGGTGGCGCTGGCACAGCGCGTGCTGCCGGCTGTGGCACCGGCACTGGCCGCGCCCACGCCTGCCGCCGAAACGCACAGCGACCAGCCGCCGCAACTGGTGGGCGATACCCCGCCGATGCGCGCGCTGTTCCGCGCCATCGGTCGCCTGGCACAGGCGCCGTTGGCGGTGCTGATCACCGGCGAGACCGGCACCGGCAAGGAACTGGTGGCCAATGCGCTGCATCGCGAATCGCCGCGCGCGCAGGGGCCGTTCGTCGCGCTCAATACCGCTGCAATCCCGTCAGAGCT
Source organism: Stenotrophomonas sp. C-A (assembly GCF_054030835.1). Classification (NCBI taxonomy): domain Bacteria; kingdom Pseudomonadati; phylum Pseudomonadota; class Gammaproteobacteria; order Lysobacterales; family Lysobacteraceae; genus Stenotrophomonas; species Stenotrophomonas sp. C-A. The sequence goes on from NZ_CM132916.1 coordinate 134,390, forward strand.
GCTGGAAAGCGAGTTGTTCGGCCACGAGGCTGGTGCCTTCACCGGCGCGCAGCGCCGCCATATCGGCCGCTTCGAGCAGGCCAACGGCGGCACCCTGTTCCTTGATGAAATCGGCGACATGCCGTTGCCGTTGCAGACGCGCCTGCTGCGCGTGCTGGCGCAGGGCGAGTTCTTCCGCGTGGGTGGCCGTGAACTGATCCGCGTCGACGTGCGCGTGGTTGCCGCCACCCATCAGGATCTGGAAGGGCTGGTTGCACAGGGGAAGTTCCGTGCCGACCTGCTGCACCGCCTGGATGTGGTGCGCCTGCAGCTGCCGCCGCTGCGCGAGCGCCGCGAGGACATCGCGCAACTGGCCAGCACCTTCCTGGCCGCCGCCGCACGCAAGCTGGATACGCCGCCGAAGCGCCTGACCGCTGCCGCACTGCAGGCGCTGCGCGAACACGACTGGCCGGGCAACGTGCGCGAACTGGAAAACGTGTGCTGGCGGATGGCGGCGTTGGCCGCCGCCGACACCATCGGCGTGGCCGACGTCGATACCGCGCTCAACCGCACGCGCGGCCGTCGCAGCAGCACCAGCGGTGCCGATCCAGGCCAGTGGGAAGCGCTGCTGGCCGAATGGGCACGCCGTCAGCTGGCCGAAGGCGTGGAAGGGCTGCACGCGCAGGTGCGCGAGCGGGTCGACCATGCCCTGCTGGAGGCCGCGCTGCAGATCACCCATGGCCGTCGTGCCGAAGCCGCTGCCCGCCTGGGCCTGGGCCGCAATACCCTTACCCGCAAACTGGGCGCTGGCCGCCGCCGCGGGGGCCATTGAACGGTCCCTGCACGCGATCCTCGCGCCCGCTTGCCGAACCGTTGATCGTTCATGGACGATGCCGTCCGTAGTGTCACCTGCAAGGAGTCTTCGATGCGTCTGTCCTTTGCCATCCTGCCGTTGTCCGCCGCCGTGCTGCTGTCTGCCTGTGGCAGTGCGCCGAAGAAGGCCGAGCCCACCCCGCCGCCACCGACCGTGGTCAGCGCCGCGAAACAGGGTGAGGCCAATCTCTCGCCGGCCTCGGCCAGTATCGTCAGTGGCCGCATCGCGCTGATGGTGGAGCCCGGTGGCCTCCACATCACCGGCCTGATCGGTGGCCTGCAGCCGATGCAGCAGGCCGGCTTCCACATCCATGAGCGCGGCGACTGCAGCGCGGTGGATGCCAGCAGTGCCGGCAATCACTTCAATCCCGGTGGCGCTGCGCATGGCCGCGCCGGCACCGGCAAGCACCACCTGGGCGACATGGACAATCTGCGTGCCGACGCCCAGGGCCGCGCCAACGTCGATATCCACCTCAAGGGCGTTACCCTTGGCGGAGGCGCCGCCACCGATATCGCCGGACGTGCACTGGTCGTGCATGCCAACGCCGACGACTATCGCAGCCAGCCCGCCGGCAATGCCGGCGTCCGCATCGCCTGTGGCGTGATCCGGGTTGTCCGCTGATCACTGCAGGCATCATCCAGGGAGAGATTCCATGCGTTTGATCCACACGTCGCTGTTCGCAGCCATTGCTGCACTGGGCCTGGCGGCCTGCAACCAGCAGCCGGCCGCGCCGCAGGCTGAAACCCCGCCGGCCGCACCGGCCGACGGCGCCACCACCGAACCGGCCGCAACGCCGGCGCCGGCCGCTGCAGCGGCCACCGATGCCACCGCCACCGCCGAACTGGCACCGACCCAGGGCAACGAGACCAAGGGCAGCGTCACCTTCAAGGTGGTTGACGGCAAGGTCCACGTGACCGGCCAGATCAGCGGCCTGAAGCCGGGCAGCGAGCACGGCTTCCACATCCACGAGAAGGGCGACTGCAGCGCCCCGGACGGCATGAGCGCCGGTGGCCACTTCAACCCGGGCAAGCAGGATCACGGCAGTGTGTCCGCTGATCCGCATCACGGTGGCGACATGCCCAACATCAAGGCCGACGACAAGGGCGTGGCCACCATCGACGGCCCGGTGTCGAGCAACGTCAACATCGGCAAGGGTGATGACTTCGACATCATCGGCCGCGGCCTGATCGTCCACGCCGACGCGGACGACTACACGACCCAGCCGACCGGCAACGCCGGCGCGCGCCTGGCATGTGCGGTGATCCAGAAGGCCCCGTAAGGGCGCTTTTGCTGGAAACGGAAAACGCCGGCGCAAGCCGGCGTTTTTATTTGCATCGCTTTCTGTAGAGCCGAGCCCATGCTCGGCTGTGCTTCCGGCGGCCTGAGCCGAGCATGGGCTCGGCTCTACAGCAATACGCACGGCGGTCGCGCCCCGGCGAAACGCAATTGCACGGTAGCGCCGGGCCATACCCGGCGGCGCGCATCCGCAGATCAGCGCGCCAGCAGCTCGCGCGCGTCCTGCCCGGCCTCGCAGTGCACGAACAACACCGGCACGCCATGTGCTTCCAGCACGGCGGCCATCTGCCGCTGGCGCATCAGGAACTGCTCGTAGATGCCCTTCAGGCGGTCGCAGTCGTTCTTGCCATGATCGTAGTGCGCGCACCAGCCGGCCGGGTCGAACAGCGCCATGCGTGCTTCGCCATGGGTATAGCGCAGCAGCGGCTCGGGTGCGGCGTTGAGCCACTCGTCCTCACCCGGCGCCATGATCGCGGTCTCGATCAGCGGCCACAGCGCGGCCAGGCCCTGGTTGTCGTACTGCATCGACATCATCGCGGCCAGGTCGTTCACGGTGAAATAGCGCGCGTGCTCGATGCGCGCACCGAAGGTGTTCTGCGCCATCAACGCGGTGTCGGCATGCGCCATGCCGTTGGCCAGCAGCGTCTCTTCCAGCGCCTCGGCCACCGCATTGGTGGTGGCCACGTCACTGCCGGTCAGCAGGAACGGCACCACACGCAGGCCGCCGCCCACCAGGCTGGCATCGGCCTGGAACGGCAGTGGCACGTCACCCTGGGCGTCGGTACCGAAGGCCAGCAGGCGCGGGCCCTGGTTGCGGCCCGGTGCACGCATCTGCAGTTCTTCCAGCCGGCGATGGATCGGCCAGCCCGGGCGCAGCACTTCGGCCGGGTCGAAATGGGCGGCGGCGAACACCAGATCCAGCTCGGCCACCTGCGGCACCAGCTTGGACAGGTCGCGGCCGACGCGATCGGCCAGTTCACCGGCCTGTTCGGCGCTGAGTACCGCCTGGCGGGGGATTTCGCCGCCGGCCAGTTCCAGGGCCAGCACGCCAAGGGCATTCATCGCGGGGTCGGGTTTGCTCATGGTTCCACGGTTGGCCCATCACAGGGCGGCAGCTACACTTGGCTCCATTATGCCTGCTCCGTCGTGCAGGCCATGTTGCAGACACCCTCATCCATGCCAGGTATCTCCATGCCCAACGCTCGTCCCGTCGCCATCCTCGGTGGCGTCCGCATTCCGTTCTGCCGCCAGAACACCGCGTATTCGGATGTCGGCAACCTCGGCATGTCGGTCCGTACGCTGGGCGCGCTGGTCGAACGGTTCGGCCTGCACGGCCAGCAGCTCGGTGAAGTGGCGATGGGTGCGGTGATCAAGCACTCCAGCGACTGGAACCTGGGCCGCGAAGCCACGCTGTCCTCCGGCCTGTCGCCGCTGACCCCGGGCATCACCCTGCAGCGCGCCTGTGGTACTTCGCTGGACAGCATCATCACCGTTGCCAACAAGATCGCGCTGGGCCAGATCGAATCGGGCATCGGCGGCGGTTCCGATACCACGTCCGACGTGCCGATCGTCTACGGCAAGAAGCTGCGTGCGCGCCTGCTGGCTGCCAACCGTGCCAAGAGCACCGGCGACAAGATCCGCGCGTTGACCGCCGGCTTCAAGTTCTCCGAACTGAAGCCCGAGTTCCCGGGCGTGGCCGAGCCGCGCACCGGCAAGAGCATGGGTGACCATTGCGAGGACATGGCCAAGGAGTGGAACATCTCGCGCGACTCGCAGGACGAGTGGGCGGTGTCGTCGCACAAGAAGCTGGCTGCCGCTTATGAGCGTGGCTTCTTCAACGACCTGATCGCACCGTTCCGCGGCGTCGAGCGCGACAACATCCTGCGCCCGGATACCTCGCTGGAAAAGCTGGCCACGCTGAAGCCGGCCTTCGACAAGGTCTCCGGCCGTGGCACGCTCACCGCCGCCAACTCCACCCCGCTGACCGACGGCGCCGCCGCCGTGCTGCTGGCCAGCGAAGAGTGGGCACGTGCGCACGGCCATGAGCCGCAGGCCTATCTGCGCGATGCGCATGTCTCTGCGGTGGACTTCGTGCATGGCGAGGGCCTGCTGATGGCACCGACCGTGGCTGTACCGGAGATGCTCAAGCGCAATGGCCTGACCCTGCAGGACTTCGACATCTACGAGATCCACGAAGCCTTCGCCGCGCAGGTGCTGTGCACCCTGCGTGCGTGGGAGAGCGAGGACTACTGCCGCAACCGCCTGGGTCTGGATGCACCGATGGGGCGCATCGACCCGGACAAGATCAACCTGCTGGGTTCGTCGCTGGCCACCGGCCATCCGTTTGCCGCCACCGGCGCCCGCGTGATTGCTACGGCCGCCAAGCAGCTGGCCGAACGCGGCGGCGGCCGCGCGCTGGTGTCGATCTGCACCGCCGGCGGCATGGGCGTGGTGGCGATCGTCGAACGCTGATCGCATCCATCGGTGGGTGCCGACCGTTGGTCGGCACGATCCGGCCGACACTCCTGGAACTGAAAACGCCGCCCGATGGGCGGCGTTTTCGTTGGTTGCTCCGGTGGGTGCCGACCGTTGGTCGGCACACCTCAGCCATGCTTACGGCAACCGCGGATTACCGAATTCGTCGCGTTCTTCGTTGGCGTCATACACCGGCGGCTGCACTGCGATCGGCTGCTCCTCCACCGTGGCACGTGCAGGTGCCTCAATGCCGCGCACCAGCTCCACGCTGTCCTCGCCGCGCTGCAGTCGCAGCGCATTGGCCAGGCACTGCGCGGCCAGCGCGTGCTCGCCACGCTGCGCGAACAGCTCACCCAGTGCCTCCCACGCCTGGGCACCGGCGCCGACGGCGATGGCCTCATGCAGGAACGCATCGGCGGCATCCCACTGCTGCTGGGCCAGGGCCACGCGGCCCTGTGCCAGGCGCAGCGCGGCCGACTCGTCATGCACGTTGCGCCAGCGCGCCAGGTTGCTCTGGCGGGTGGCCAGGCGCTCGGCCGGCAGGCGGCCATACAGCGCCACCAGTTCGTCGTCCCAGCGATGGTCCAGGGCCTGTTCCAGCGCCAGCAGCGCCGGCTCGTCCCAGTTCAGGGCTACCGCGCGGCTGGCATAGGCGCCAACCACGTCCGGGGTGGGGCGCAGCGCCTTCGGCGTGGCTTCCCATTGCGCGGCCAGCGCGTTGACGTCGGCCGCTTCCAGCAGCGCCTGTGCGGCCAGGCGTGCTTCCAGTTCGCTGTTGGCGTCGGCCGGCAGCACCTTGCTCTGCCGCAGTGCACCCAGCTGGCCGTACGCCTCGTGGGCGCGGCCGGCCTGTGCCAGTGCTTCGGTGCGCAGCCACAGGCCGCGCGGCGGCAGCGGCTGGATCGCCGCCACGTCCAATGCGTTGATCGCATCCACCGGCAGATCGCGCGCCAGCAGCTGTTCGGCGCGCAGCAGCGCCTGCAGGGTGGCATCGCTTTCGCCCAGGCGCTGCAGCAGCGCTTCACCGGCGGGGCCGTCGGCACGCGCCTGCGCACTGCGCACGGCGTTGGCCAGCGCCACCGCGCTCACTTCCGGATCCTTGGCGGCGCCGTCCAGCAGCTTCTCGGCACGCTGCCACTGGCCGTGCTCATAGGCCTGCAGGCCGTCGATCAGGCGCACCCGGCCCTGCTTGCGGCGGTAGCGGCCCCAGGCGCGGAACGGTGCAGCGATCAGGCTCCACAGCAGCCACAGTACCAGCACCGCGATCACCGACAGCAGCGCCACCTTGGGCAGGTTGCTGTGGTAGTCGTAGCCGCCGTAGCGCAGGGTCACTTCGCCGAAGCGGTTGAGGTCATCGGCGCCGAGCCATTGCGCGGCAACCACGCCGATGGCCACGGCCAGCAACAGCACGACCAGGGATTGCAGGGGTTTCATGCGGGGTTACCTCCGGTCGGTCTGGGTGCGCAGTTGCTGCAGGGTGCTGCCAAGAACGGCGTTGCTGGCCTGCAGCGGAAGTTCGCGCAAGGCTTTCAGTTCAGCACGTTGCGCGCGCAGGGCCGGTGAATCCGGCCAGCGCCGTTGCGCCCAATGCTCCACGCGTGCCAGCGCAGTATCGCGGCCGGTGCGGTCGCCACGTTCGATCGCGGCGCGCGCCAGGGTCAGTTCCAGTTGCAGTGCATCGTCTGCATTGCGGCGCTCGGCGGCCGTCAGCGGACCGTTCTGGCGGCTGGGGCTGATGTCCACGAACGGGGCCAGCGTGGCCTGCCACCAGGGCTTGCCGGCGCCGGGCGCGCTGCCGCCTGCTACCTGCGAGGGCAGGCCCTGCAGGGCTTTGGCCAGGCCATCCAGGCGCTGCAGCGATTGCGCGCGCGGGCCGGCACCAAGGGAATCCAGTGCATCGCGCTCCTGCACCAGGGCCTGGCGCAGATTCAGTCCGTCACTGTCGGGCAGATCGGCCAACGCGGTAGCGGCCTGTGCATACAGGCGGCGTGCGCCTTCCACGTCGTCGGCGTAGTTCAGTCGCTGTGCCGCCTGGGTCAACAGCAGCTCGGCCTCATCGCGCTGTACCGCCTGGCGGCCCTGGTTGGCGCTGTCGGCCAGCTTGGCCAGGTTCTCTTCCAGCAATGCACTGCGCTGCGAAAGGCCCAGCATCTCGTCGCGCAGCACGCGGTTGGTGGTCGCCGCATCCTGCAGGCGCTGGCTGGTCGCGCGCTGGTCGCGGCGCAATGCATCCAGCGTCGCCTGTAGGCCCTGCAGCTGCACGGCCGTGGTCTGTGCCTGCGCTTCCTGTTCGTGCTGTTGCTGTTGCCAGACGTACCAGCCGGCATAGCCGCCCACGCCAAGCACGACCACCCCGGCCAGCGGCAACAGCCAGCGCACGGGTCGACGGGGCGGGGAAACGGGCGGAGTCTCGTTCATGGGGCTTCCTTGTCGGCAACGTCGCCGGTCAGGTTCCGGCAGGCCGCGTTGTGCACAGCATCACTGTTGCCGACCACAGCGGCAAGCGTGACTCACGTCCCTGTTCAGGTCGCTGCCGGGACGGTGAGCGTGGCGTGTGCAGCGGCCACCAGTTGTGCCGTGGTGGGCCCGGCCGCGCGCACCACGCGTTGCAGCCCCAATGCGTGCGCCTGTTCGCCGAGCCGTTCGCTGGCCACGACCACGGTGGCGTGTGCCTGAAAGCGTTGCTGCAATGCCGGCGGAAGCTGCTGCCAGAAATGCAGCAACGCCTCACCACTGCTGACCGCCAGCACCCACGGCTGCGCTGAATACGCCAATCGAGCCAGCGTGCGGGGCGACAGGCGCAGCAGGTAGCGCTGATAGACATCGGCACGTTCGATCGTGGCGCCGGCGGCCTGCAGGTGTGCAGCAATCAGGCCGCGCCCGCCGGGGGCGGTGACCAGTCCGATGCGCAGGCCCTGCACCTCGGCCAGCACCGGCAGCGCCAGCAGGCCCTCGCTGTCCATCCGCTGCGGTGCATGTACCTCGGCGACGCCCTGCGCCCGCAGCGCGCGCGCGGTGCCTTCGCCCACGGTCAGCCACGGGCTGCGTTGCGCCTCGGCCAGTGGCAGCAGGGTGGCGGCCGCGGTAACGGCGGCCGGGCTGGTGAACACCACCCGATCGCAGTTCAGCGCGCGTTGCAGCTGACGCACCACTGGCGTGCCGTTCAGGCGCTGCAGGCGCCAGGGCGGCAGGGCCACCACATGCCCGCCCAGCCCAGCAACGGCGCGGCGCAGCGCGGAATTCTGGCCCTGCGGTCGCAGCGAAATGAAGGTCCAGCCCGGCTCGGAACCGGCGGCGCCAGTGGGTATCGTATGGTCGGCCATTGCCTGCATTATGCGGGCCCTTCGTTGTCGTGGTCTCTGCTCCGATGTCCGTTGATGCTCTGACTTCCTCGCTGGCCGCCCTGCAGGACGTGCTGGACTGCATGCCGGCGGTCCGCGCCATGCAGATCCAGCTCGACGGCTATGCCGATGGCGTGCTGCGCATCACCGCGCCGCTGGCCGCCAACGTCAACGACAAGGGCAACGCCTTCGGTGGCAGCCTGGCCTCGGTGCTGACCCTGTCGGGCTGGGCACTGGTCAGCCTGCGCCTGCGCCTGGCCGGCCACGATGCCGAGGTCTACGTGGCCGACAGCAACCTGCACTACCTGGCGCCGGTCTACGAAGACCTGCACGCCCACGCCGAAGCGGCCGAAGCCACCGGCTGGGACGCTTTCCTGAACACCTTCCGGCAGCGCCGCAAAGCCCGCATCAGCATCATCGCCACCCAGCCCGGTGCCGATGGCAAGCCCGCCGCCGAGTTCAGCGGTCGCTTCGTTGCCTTCGCCAAAGGGTAGGATGGCAGGCTGACGTTCTGGGGAAACCACCGATGCGCCGCCTCATCCAGTTCCTGATGTGTTCCCTGCTGCTGGTCAGCGCCGTAGCGTCGGCCGACGACCTCAGCCGCAAGCAGCGCAAGCTGCTGGAAGAGACCCAGATCGCCTACGGCGCCACCATCCGCTGGGGCAGCATGGACGATGCGATCGGCTATCTGGACCCCAAGCTGCGCAAGGAAAAGCCGCCCACCGAGTTCGAGCTCAACCGCTACGCGCAGCTGCGCGTGTCGTCCTACCGCGAGCGCAGCAGCGCCTCGCTGGACGGTGGCCTGGTCGAGCGCCGGGTCGAAATCGGGGTGATCAACCAGAACACCCAGGCCGAACGCACCGTGGTGGTGGTCGAGCGCTGGCGCTGGGATGCCGAGGCCAAGCGCTGGTGGCAGACGGCCGGCCTGCCGGACCTGTGGAAGGGGCAGTGACGGGCCGCGTCCGGCTTGTGCGACAATCGGCGCCCGCTTAATCGACCCGTGACCTGAGTGAATTACGAAGAGTTGCTGGCCTTTGCAGGCCGAAACCCGATGCTGTCCGCGGCCCTGGTCGGCCTGACCGTGGCCATCATCGTCACCGAGATCCGCCGCCTGTTCCGGGGCTTCAAGGGCATCAAGCCCGCCGAACTGACCCAGCTGATGAACGCGGGCGGCACGGTGGTGGTCGACCTGTCGGCCAGCGGTGACTTCGAGAAGGGCCACATTGCCGGCAGCCGCAACGCCCAGGCCAGTGCCTTCGGCCCGGACAACAAGCTGGTGGCCAACGCCAAGCAGTCGTCGGTGGTGCTGGTGTGCCGCAGCGGCAACGCTTCGGAAACCGCCGCCAAGGCGCTGAAGAAGGCCGGTTTCGAGAAGGTCTACGTGCTCGACGGCGGCATTCCCGCCTGGCAGCAGGCCGAGCTGCCGCTGGTCAAGGGCCGCAACTGATTGCCGCAGGTGGCGGATCCGGCCTTGTATGGGCCTGATCCCGCCCCCATCGCAGTGGTTCGACCATCGTTTTCATTGCATTCATTGGAGTTACTGGAAATGTCCGAAGAGATCACCAACGGCGCCGCTGCGCCGGTCGATGCCGCCACCGGCCCCGCTTTCACCGTCGAGAAGATCTACGTCAAGGACGTCTCCTTCGAGTCGCCGAACGCTCCGACCATCTTCAATGACCAGGTGCAGCCGGAGCTGCAGCTGAACCTGAACCAGCAGGTGCAGCGCCTGGGTGAGAACGCCTTCGAAGTCGTGCTGGCCGTGACCCTGACCTGCCAGGCCGGTGAGCGCACCGCCTACGTGGCCGAAGTGAAGCAGGCCGGCGTGTTCGGCCTGGTCGGCCTGGACCCGCAGTCGATCGACGTGCTGCTCGGCACCCAGTGCCCGAACATCCTGTTCCCGTACGTGCGCCAGCTGGTCAGCGACCTGATCCAGGCCGGCGGCTTCCCGCCGTTCTTCCTGCAGCCGATCAACTTCGAAGGCCTGTACGCAGAAACCCTGCGCCAGCGCCAGGAGCAGGGCGACGCACCGTCGCTGGCTGACTCCGAGCCGGCTGGCAACGCCTGATTCCTGCCGCGACGTCACGGATGAGCACTCCCGCTGACAAGATCGCCGTGCTTGGCGCCGGTTCCTGGGGAACCGCGCTGGCCAGCCTGCTCGCACGGCACGGTCACCCGACCGTGCTGTGGGGGCGCGACGCTGCCGTGGTCGAAGCCATCGACCAGCGCCACGAGAACCCGCGTTACCTGCCGGGCATCCCGCTGCCGGACAGCCTGCGTGCCACCACCGACCTGGCGTCGGCGGTGGAGGGCGCGGCCTGGATCCTGGTGGTGACCCCGTCGCACGCCTTCGGTGAAACCGTGCGTGCGCTGGCGCCGCTGCGTCCGGCCGGTGCCGGCGTGGCTTGGGCCACCAAGGGCTTCGAGCCCGGTTCGGGCCGCTTCCTGCATGAAGTGGCGCGCGAAGTGCTGGGCGAGGACGTGCCGCTGGCCGTCGTCACCGGACCGTCGTTCGCCAAGGAAGTGACCCAGGGCCTGCCGACCGCGATCACCGTGCACGGCGACGTGCCCGAGTTCGCGCAGACGGTGGCCGAAGCGATGCATGGCCCAGCGTTCCGCGCCTACACCGGCGACGACATGGTCGGTGCCGAGCTGGGCGGTGCGATGAAGAACGTGCTGGCCGTGGCCACCGGCGTGGCCGATGGCATGCAGTTGGGCCTGAACGCCCGTGCCGGCCTGATCACCCGTGGCCTCAACGAGATGCTGCGCCTGGCCGCTGCCATCGGTGCCAAGCCGGAAACGCTGATGGGCCTGGCGGGCCTGGGCGACCTGGTGCTGACCTGCACCGGCGACCTGTCGCGCAACCGCCGCCTGGGCCTGGCCCTGGGCCGTGGCCAGACGCTGCAGGATGCCGTGCGCGAAATCGGCCAGGTGGTCGAGTCGGTGCAGACCGCCGACGAAGTGATGCGACAGGCACGCCGCCATGGCATCGACCTGCCGATCTCCGACCGCGTGCGTGCCGTGCTGCACGGCGAGCAGACACCGGAAGAAGGACTGCGCGCGCTGCTGGCGCGGGAACAGAAACCGGAGTACCCGGACACGCTGTTCAAGTGAATCGAAAAACCCCGGCCACGCGCCGGGGTTTTTTGTGCGCGCCCCATCCACGCATAGCGTGGATCTAGGACGGAACCCGCTTCTGGTAGCTGCCAACCTTGGTTGGCGCCCGGTAGCGCCGGGCCATGCCCGGCGGCATTCATCACCGCGCGCGCGGCCGCGCGTTGCTGTTGTCCATGTCCGAGAAGATCATCCACGGCCCATTCCCCTCACGCTTCAGCGTGAGCGTGAACTTGCCGGTATCGCCCACGTTGTTGCCGTAGCTGTACGCACCGATGATGTAGCCCGTATTCCCCTCCACCGCATACGCCAACGCACGCAGCCGTAACGGACTGCTGCCCTGGCCGGCATACGCGGCCTCGATCGCGCTGCGGCCGCGCACCGGCGGCTGGTTGCTCTGCAGCACAAAGCCATCTTCGGCGAACAGCGCAGCCAGTGCCTTGGCATCACCGGTGCGCCACGCCTGCTCGTAGTCGCGCAGTACGCGATCCAGCGGTGCGGGCAGGGGGGTATCGGGCAGGCGCGCAGGCGTCGAGCCTTCAGCTCCGAACGCCATTGCGGGCGTTGCCAGCAGCAGGGCACTGCAGAAGATCATGGCGAGTGGTGTACGGCGCATGCGTCCGGCTCCAGGCGATGACGGGAAGCTACGAACGCATCCTAGCGCGGTGCTGGTTAGAATCACGCGGCCGCCAATTCGGCGGATGCAGCGCAGATCAGACAAGGACACGCGATGAAGATGCGAATCACAGGGATGGCGATGATGGCCGCGCTGCTGGCAGCCTGCGGACAGGCACCGGAGAAGACTGGTGAGACTGCACCTGCTGCGGCGACAGCGCCGACCACCGAAGCACCGGCCGCCACGGCCACCGTGGTCGAGAAGGAACCGTCCATCGAAGAAGGCGTGGATCCCGCTGTGTGGGACAACGAAGGCGAACCGGAAGACCCGAGTGCTGGCGGCGAACTCACCTGCAAGGACAACCCGCTGGCGACCCATTTCTTCACCCTGGTCGGCGGCAACACCGTGGACGACTGCGGCCGCAAGGACCCGAAGGTGCTGGCCGCGTTCGATGCGCTGATGAAGGGCACGCAGGACGCCGAATCCACCGACAAGGACATTCCGTCGCTGCGCAAGCGCCTGTTGAGCGGACCCAGCGGCCCTGGCGAGCTGCTGGTGCTGCAGGGCGAGCCGTGGTGGTTCTACACCGCCTGCCAGGCCCACGATTGCCCCGGCACCGCGTTGGCGATGTTGTACTCGCCCGATCAGTCGAAGCTGGTCGGCCGTCTTACCGCGCGCTGCCGTGTGTGGTGGCTGGGCGAGCCGACGGCGGAACAGCGTGCGCAGATCGAACAGCGCCAGCCACTGCAGGATGCCGCGTTGAAGGAAGACAGCGCGCTCTGCGAGTGATGTGGCGCGCTCCGCAGCGCCGGGCCGTGCCCGGTGCTGCAGTGAGCGTTGCTCCCCGTATTACCCTTCCGGCCGCATGCGCGCGCTGACCTGTGCGGCCAGCGACAGGCTGGCCATCATCAGGCCCTCCATCACGCGGTCGCCCACGTACTCCTCGTCGGGTCCGTTCTGGCGCACGCGCTCGGCAGCCAGCAGCATTTCCAGCGCCACGCGCAGCCCGGCCAACGCACAGTCCGCGTCGGCCAGCGCCATGCGGCGCCCTGGCATCTGATGACGTTCGGGCCAGGGCTGGCCGTCGGCGGCCGCGCCCTTGCCGATGCGGTCGAGCGTGGCGATGAAACCGTGCGGATCGTGCGGGTGCGGTGTTTCCGAGGGCGCGTCCGCGTTGGCGGGCACGTACTGCGCGCGCAGGCGGGAGGATTCGGGTGTGCTCATGGCAAGGGCTCCGTGCAGGACAGACGGCAGCCGCCACGCAAAGGTGGCGGGCGGAGACGTGGCTCGAAAACCGGGAGATCACGAACAAGACCGGCAGGCGCAAGGCCTCCACGCTCCGCCCGCCATGGCCGGCAGACGGATTACCGACCGGCGCCACACAAGGTGACGCCGGCCGGCAAGCGCAAAACAACGTTCGTGATCTGACGGGTTTTCGAGTCCCGGCCACCCTTTTCCGGTGGCACGTCATCTGTACCGCCGTCGCTGCGCAACGCCAATCAGACAAGTTGCAAACAGCGTTCGATCGAAGACGCTTTCAGCATTCTTGCATGTTGTTAAGTAGCCGCAGATCGAGGCGCCGCAATGGCCGCAGCGGCTTTGGCAATATGCGACACGGATCGAAGTTGAGGGTGTGGCGTGGGGCTGCATCACCAAGGCAATAACGACAGCGGCACGTCGGATCGGACATCGACACCGCAGGACCACGCTGGCCGCGCGCCTGGTCTGTCAGCGCTCCCCGCGCCTCTCATACCAGCCCTGGGTACGATTCACGATCCGCACCACAGACAGCATCACTGGCACTTCGATCAGCACGCCGACGACTGTGGCCAGCGCAGCCCCCGACTGCACGCCGAATAGCCCCACCGCTGTCGCCACCGCCAGTTCGAAGAAATTGCTGGCGCCAATCAGTGCTGAAGGGCCGGCCACGCAATGTGCCACGCCCAGGCGACGGTTGAGCAGATAGGCCAGGCCCGAGGTGAAATAGACCTGGATCAGGATCGGCACCGCAATCAGTGCGATCACCAGCGGCTGCTTCACGATCTGCTGGCCCTGGAAGCCGAACAGCAGGACCAGTGTGAGCAGCAGCGCACACAGCGAGACGGGCCCAAGCTTGCGAAGCACCCGCTGCAACGCTGCCTCGCCACGACGCATCAGGATCCAGCGCCGCAGCAACGCAGCCACCAGCACCGGCGCCACGATGTAGAGGCCCACCGACAGCAGCAGCGTATCCCACGGCACGGTGATCGCCGACAGGCCCAGCAGCAGTGCAACCACCGGCGCGTAGGCAACCACCATGATCGCGTCGTTCAACGCCACCTGGCTCAGGGTGAAGTTGGCATCGCCACGGCACAGGTTGCTCCACACGAACACCATGGCGGTGCAGGGCGCGGCCGCCAGCAGGATCAGCCCGGCGATGTAGCTGTCGATCTGTGCTGCGGGCAACCAGTCGGCGAAGGCATGGCGCAGGAACAGCCAGCCCAGCAGTGCCATCGAGAATGGCTTGACCGCCCAGTTGATGAACAGCGTTACGCCGATGCCCTTCCAGTGCTGCTGCAACTGGCGCATCGCAGTGAAGTCGACCTTCAGCAGCATCGGGATGATCATCAGCCAGATCAGTACCGCAACCGGCAGGTTGACCTTGGCGATCTCTGCGGATGCCAGCGCGGCAAAAGCGCCGGGCAGGACGTGGCCCAGCAGGGTGCCAGCCGCAATGCACAGCACAACCCACAGGGTCAGGTGTCGCTCGAACAGGCTCATGGCAGTGGCACCGTCACTGCGCGCCGTCGGTCGGCAGCAGCCGGCCGATCCGGTCCAGCGCCTGCTGCAGCGCCGAGCGGTCGGACCACACCGATTCGGGCAGCGCGAGCAATGCACGCAGTCGCAGCTTCACGATGGCATGGGCCTGCGCGAATGCTGCGGCCTTGTCGGCATCGCTACCCGCTACGGCCGCCGGATCGGGCAGGCCCCAGTGGCCGCGGATGAAATCACCGAACACCACCGGGCAGGCCTCCGCTGCGGCTGAGTCGCATACGGTGATGACCAGGTCCATCGGGGCTGCATCCACGAACTCATCCCACGACTTGCTGCGCAGCCCTTCAATGGGCATCCCTTCGGCCTGCAGCTGCGCCAGTGCGAACGGATTGACCTGGCCGGTGGGCTGGCTGCCGGCACTGAAGGCGGTGAAGCGATCGCCGTCCCAGGCGCGCAGGGTGGCTTCGGCAAGCACGCTGCGGGCACTGTTGCCGGTACAGAGGAACAGGACAGAACGGGTCATGGGGCAATCGCTTCGATGGGGAAGGTCGTATGCGGTGTCAGCACTTGCACGCAGGTGCTGCGGGTGCGCACTCAGCGTCCGGCGAGCCCGCGCAGCAGTTGTGCGTCAGGTACTCGATCAAGCCGTTCATGGCGCCGAAGTTGGCCCGATAGCAGACATGGCGGCCCTGGCTTTCGCTCTCCACCAGCCCGGCCTGCACCAGCTCCTTCAGGTGGAAGCTGAGCGTGGCTGGGGGCACCTGCAGGGCCGTGGCGATGTCGCCCGCCATGCGCCCTGCCGGGCCAGCCTCCACCAGCAGGCGGAAGGCAGCCAGGCGGGTGGCATGGCCGAGGGCGGTGAGGGCGGCGATTGCATTCAACGTTTCCATATTTCTAGAATAGTCGAATGAATAAGCCGATCACAAGTACCCACCTGCCCAACCTGGTGGAATCGTCATTGCCTCAGCCCGATCATCACCAGCTCGCCGCGGCAGATCTGGGGCCGCCACGCATCCTCCTGCTCTACGGCTCGCTGCGGCCGCAGTCGTTCAGTCGCAAGCTGGCGCTGGAAGCCGAACGGCTGCTGCGTCACCTGGGGTGCGAGACCCGCGTGTTCGACCCGCATGCGCTGCCGATGCTGGACAGCGTGGACACGAGTCATCCCGAAGTGCAGCGGCTGCGCGCGTGGTCGCAGTGGTCGGAAGGCCAGGTCTGGGTCAGCCCCGAGCGGCACGGCACGGTCACCGGCGTGTTCAAGAACCAGATCGACTGGCTGCCATTGGAGGATGGCAGCGTGCGGCCCACGCAAGGCAGGACGCTGGCGGTGATGCAGGTGAGCGGCGGCTCGCAGTCGTTCAACACGGTCAACACGCTGCGCGTGCTTGGACGTTGGATGCGCATGCTGACCATCCCCAACCAGTCGTCGGTGGCCAAGGCCTGGCAGGAATTCGATGAAGAGGGGCGCATGAGGCCCTCGCCGTACTACGACCGGGTGGTGGATGTGATGGAAGAGCTGGTGAAGTTCACGCTGCTGACGCGAGGGCGGTCGGATTACCTGGTGGACCGCTACAGCGAGCGGAAGGGCGACGCGCACGCCGCGGCATTGGCGCGGGCCGCAGGGGCTGCGGCTTCCTGAATTCCAATCTGCCGACGAGCGTGTTACTTGCTTGCGCGCCGCGCGCCCTTCTCGTCTTCGTCCTTCGCATCCCCGCGGCTCTGCGCGAATTCCGGGAACGTCTTCGCGATCGAATCCTTGTCCGGCAGGATGTAGAAGACGCCGCCCTTCTGGAACGTGGACGCCACGATCTGTTCGTAGAACGCGGCGGAAACATTGATGCAGCCGTGGGTGACGCGGTTGTCGTCGGGCGAGGGCGATGCCAGCCGTTCGGCGCGCTTCTCTTTCGGTGTGCCGGGTGGCAGTGGATGCAGCGAGACCGCCGAATCGTAGTCCACCCACAACACGCGCCCGGCATCATCAGAGGGGCCGTAGCCGCCGATGAAGCGGCCGGCAGGCGTGGTGCGGTCGTGGCCGGGAATCGCGCTCAGTGCGAGCTTGGCCACGCCGGGTGCGGAGTGATCACCGATGGCCGAACCGAACAGCGCCGGGGCCGCGCCGCGCAACTTGCCGTCACCGCCGAACACCAGGACCTGCGCCGCCGCCTTGTCCATGACCGCAAACGGATAGCCCTGGTTGTCCTTGCTGGCGACGACCCAGCCGGCCAGCTCGATCACCGTTTCGGACACGCTCTGGTCAGCCGGAAGTTCATCAATGGCGGCTACCGATGGTGCAGGTGCGTCCTTGTCCCTGGCGTTGGCTACGCCGCTGCACGCAACGACCAGTGCCATGGCCAGTGCGGCATGGAGGGCGCGGCGTGCAGGGGAGGAGTAGGTACGAATGGGACGGCTCCTTGCAATGCAGTCTTGGGTGGAAGGACGCCAGTGGCCGGCGAAGGCCACTGGTTCCCGATACAGAGATGGATCAATTCAAGCAGTGAGGGAGCGATTACCCGCGCGGCTTGCGGCCGGCCGGTGCCCTTTCAAGCTGCTGCACGCGACCTTCGATCTGGTCCAGACGCTGGTTGGCCTGCTGCGCGGACTGGTTGGCGGACTCCGCGCTCTGCGCAGCACCCTGCACCTTGACGTCGAGCTGGTCGAGACGCGAGTTGATGGTTGCAAACTCGTTCTTGTAAGAGGCGCAGGCGCCAAGGCTGACGGTGGCGATGAGCGCTACAGCAAGTGCGCGGGCCGTCTTCATGTGTTGCGGGTTCAGGTTCATTGCACTCCCTCCTTCGTCTGGGGAAGCTGGAATATAGCGGCGTTTGTTCCCGCTGCTGACAAGCGCTTTCAGCTGAAATTTGAATACGTGGATGGGTTGTGAAGTCCGCTTCTGACCCAGCATTAACAAGCGGGATCAGGCGAGCTGATGTACGCCGGCCGATCGCCTTGTGCCTGTTCAGAACAGCCAATTCATCTGTATGAAGCCGATATCACCCTGTGAGGCTTTCGCGTGTTCATACAGGCTGCAAACGCGGATTGCCCGTTGCCCGGTAGATCGGCGCGTATGGCTACTTCAAGGCCGGCAGCGTGAAGCCACTGCCGTAGACAATGCCAACGAGGGTCTGCAGGAAGTCAGAGGTTGGAATGCGCTCGCCATTGGTGGAGTACGCGATCGACACATCATCGGCAGGGTTGTAGATGACGCGCGAATGAGAGCCCAGTACATCGCCAGCGTGGCCCAGGAAGCGCTGCTCACCGAACGGGAACTCGGCCAGTCCTTTTCCCCAGCCCGCGCCGGCAACCGGCGTCATCCGGTCGAGGCTTTCCCTGCGCAGCAACCGGTTGTGGAACAGCGCGTTGATCAGCACGTTCAGTTCGCGCGTGGTGCCGGCGATGTCGCCCACGCCGATGACGTTGGTGTACGCGATGTCCTTGATCTCGTTCCACTGCCCTGCGTATGCATAGGACTTGAAGGTGTTGGCGGTGTGCGACGGTGCTGCAGCGAAGTGCTGCAACGCCAGCGGTTCTGCAATCTGCTGTTCGACGATGTGCTGGTAGTCGGTGCCGTAGCGCTGTTCCAGGATCATCCGCAGCAGCAGGTAGGCAGAGTTGGAGTAGGCCACGCGCGTCCCCGGCTCGAACGCAGTGCCCTGCCTTCGTATCTCGTCGAGGATCCGTGCCTGGCTAACCTCGTCCACCACCCAGACCGCGCCGTCCTTTATCGCGAAGTTGCCCAGGCCACTGGAATGCGCCAGCAGATGGCCAACGGTGATCTGCTGCGCCGACGGCATGTCGGGGAAGAAGTCCGACAGGTGATCGTCCAGGCTCAACCGGCCTTCTTCGATCAGCTTGAACGCCAGGATGGCGGTGACCATCTTGGTCACCGAGGCGATCTGGTAGCGGGTGCTGTCGTCGTGCGCGACGGGCGGCAGGCTGTTCTGCCCGAAGCTTCTGTTGTAGACCTCGTGGCCATTCCTGAAGATGGACACGCTGCCGACGCCTGCGTTGCTTTTCTCGACCTGATCGAGGAAGTCATCCAGCGTGCCCGCATTGACCCCCGCCGCAGAGGCGGCTGCATGCGCACCGTGCGCAAGCATCGGCATCGTGAGCAGCAGAAGCAGGCAAGCCAGTCTCTTCATCTCGCGACCCTGGGTTGGATTTATGCGTACGCAGCGCAGTTGGAGTTCCCTGAACGGGAGCCTTATTTATACACCAGTCAGTTCAATATTCAGGGTCGATTAGACCCCCTAACGGATAATTCACACCTGTCGACCGCCTCCTCTCTCTCCCCCTCCCGGGAGGCGGTCGACGAAACCAAAATAATTAAAGGTGTGTCCCGATGAACAAGAATTCGCTGCTCGCCCTAGGTCTTCTGGCTGCTCTGCCGTTCGCTGCATCGGCGACCGATGGCCTGTCGTACAACTACGTTGAAGGCGGCTACGTGAACACCGATGCCAAGGGCGGCGACGCCGATGGCTGGAAGGTGAAGGGTTCCGTGGCGGTGCACCCGAACTTCCACGTCTTTGGCGACTACAGCGCCCAGGAAACCGACAAGTTCAAGAATGACGTCGACCAGTGGCGCCTGGGTGTCGGCTACAACTACGGCATCGCACCGAACACCGATCTGGTGGCCCGTGTTGCGTACCAGAAGTACGACGAGAAGCGCGGCCTGGACTTCAACGGCTATTCCACCGAAGTGGGCGTGCGCACCGCGTTCAACCCGTACGTGGAAGGCTACGTGATGGCCGGCTACGAAGATTTCAGCAAGAAGCACGGTTACAACCCGGACGGCGAGTTCTACGGCCGTGTGGGCGCCACCGCCAAGTTCAACCAGAACTGGGGCCTGAGCGGCGAAGTGAAGCTGGCCAAGGCCGGCGACCGCGAGTGGTTCGTGGGCCCGCGCTTCACCTGGTAACAAACGCCTGTCGTTAGTGCGTGTTGTGCTGGCGTGT
Organism: Stenotrophomonas sp. C-A; assembly: GCF_054030835.1. Taxonomy (NCBI): domain Bacteria; kingdom Pseudomonadati; phylum Pseudomonadota; class Gammaproteobacteria; order Lysobacterales; family Lysobacteraceae; genus Stenotrophomonas; species Stenotrophomonas sp. C-A. The sequence continues at coordinate 153,785 of NZ_CM132916.1, forward strand.
GACTCTCTCTCTCTCCCACACGCCAACCGAAGCCCGGCCTCGCGCCGGGCTTCACTTTTATGGGCCCTGTGGCGCCACAATGCGGCATGGGCGACCCTTCCTCCCTCGCAGGTACCGGCACGGCCTACCAGGAGCATCTGGCGCCTGCGCCGCTGCGCGGCCACTTTGGCCAGCTGTGGCAGAGCCAGCTTCCTGCCGATGCCGATGGGCACATCACCGTACTGCCCGATGGCTGCGTGGATATCCTCTGGCGCGACGGTGCGTTGTTCGTCGTCGGCCCGGACCGCGTGGCCGCGCACCCGGCGCTGGCACCCGGTGCGCAGGTGTTGGGGGCACGCTTCCGTCCCGGCCAGGCGTTGGCGGCACTGGGCCTGCCTTTGGCCGAGATCATCGGCCAGGCCGTGCCACTGGCCGATCTGAAGGGCGCGTGGGCGAGCAGGGCTGCAGCCTCCATTGGTGACACCGCGCCTGCACAGCGCCTGCAGCGAATGGCGCACTGCCTGCACCAGCATATGAGTGCGGCCGCGCTCGATACCCCGGCGCGGCGCGCCCATGTCCTGTTCCAGGCGCTCGCCGCTGGTCACGCCACGCTGGATACGCTGGCGGCGCACTTGAGCCTGAGCCCGCGCAGCCTGCGGCGCTTCAGCCAGTCGCAGTTCGGCTATGGGGCGAAGACGCTGGAGCGGATCCTGCGCCTGCAACGTTTCCTGCGCCACAGCCGCGCGCTGCCGCAGCACTCGCTGGCAATGCTGGCCGCCGAGGCCGGCTATGCCGACCAGGCCCATCTCAGTCGCGAGGCGCGTGAGCTGGGTGGCATGACCGCACGCGAACTGCGCCTCGAATGGGGCCAATGATGGCCGTTTCGTTCAAGACCTCGATGCCGCGCTGATTGAAGCTGGGGCTCCCACCACGGAGCCACGCCATGAGCCACGTCGCACCCCACGATGCCGAATGCCGCATCGACAACATCGAATTCAACGTCGCCGACATTGCCCGCAGCAAACGCTTCTACGGCGAGGTGTTCGGTTGGCACTTCACCGACTACGGGCCGGCCTACACCGAGTTCTACGACGGCCGTCTGAAAGGCGGCTTCGTGTCTGACGCACCGGTGCGTGCACACGGGGGGCCGCTGGTGATCCTGTACTGCGCGGACCTGGCCGAGACGCAGCAACGCGTAGTTGCCGCCGGTGGCGAGGTGGTGCAGGCGGTGTTCGCGTTCCCCGGTGGTCGCCGCTTCCACTTCCGCGATCTGGACGGCTATGAGCTGGCGGTCTGGAGTGATGCGACCTGAACCTGCTGATGCCCGCCGCGGAGCATGCATACTGGGCCGAGCCAGGCAGAGTCCAGCGCATGCTGATCCCCATTTCCGCGTATGTGCAGCAGGCCGACGGCAATACCGTGCAGGTGGTGGTGCTGGACGCAGACGCGCGTGCGGCGTTGCAGGCACTCGGCGTGGCGGGGCAGGCGGCGACATTGTGCGCCGAAATGGACGACGACATCGGCAAAGCCCGCTTGTTCGCTGCCCTGCGTGACCGGGGCGTAGCGTTCTTGGCCGGTCGCGAATGGAGCCCGGCCGAGGTCTTTGCCTGGCTTCGCGACCGCGGTCTGCTCGAAGGTCCGTATCTGCGCATCGCCTGGAACGACCCACAGCAGTACGCTGTCTGCATCGAGCCGTGATGCGTCCAGGCTGATACGGCCCTAGCGGACCGGCTTGCGATACGCCTCCGACAGCGTGGCCTTGTACTGCGCCAGCGGTTGCAGCCCCATGGCCTGGCGCCGTGCTTCCAGTCCGTCCATGTCTTCGGTGGGCCGCAGCTCCATCGTGCCGTCGCCGGCGGTGGTGAACTGGCTGCCGTAACGCTGCGGCTTGCCCTGCGCGAGCAGTACGCGATCGGTCAGCAACGCCAGATCGGGAAGATCGGCCTCGCCGGCCTTCGCCGCATGTTCGATCAGCGGCAGTACCTGTGCCTGGAACGCGGGATCGTGATCGGCGTGCTGGACGATCAGCCAAGCCGCCTTGGCTCCGTCATGGCCGACCCGCGAATAGGTCGGCCAGCCCTTGTCGGCAATCACGGTCTTCAACCAATCGGCATTGGCCTGGGCCACCGGTGCTACGCCCTTGAACGCATCGCCACCCCCCGCGTCGATGGCCACATGCTGGGCGGCCTGGTCACGTCCGGCGCGTTCCAGCAGCTCTTTGCGCAACGGTGCGTCCAGCTGCGCGAGGCGTTGCTGCTCGGCGGCTTCCACGCGCCGCTGCATGTCCGGCCACGCCGGATCGGCGCGCAGGGCGTTCAGCCCCGGCCGATCCTTGTGCAGCAGATCATCGAATGACAGGCGCCCGCGGGGCAGCAGTTGGTTCACGTAGTCCATTGCCTGGCTGCGGTCGCCGGCAGCGGCCGTGCATTCAACCAGCAGCAGCTCGCCGCCGTCGGCGAAGCGGCCACCACGCTGCAACAGCTCGCCGAGCAGTCGCGCGCATCCGCTGAAGTCATCGGCGCCGTAGCGATCTAGGGCGGTGAAGAAGGGATCCTCGGCAGCGGCGTGCGCGCCAAGCGGTGTGCCCAACGCCAGAGCGAGGGCCACGGTTGTGGCGGATGCGCGCAGCCACTGCATCGATGTATGGGACATCAGCGTCTTCCTCCGTGAAGTGCAGGGATGGCCACGTGTTGCCGGCCTCATGGCGCAGGCTAGCAGTGTCATGGCGCTGTCTCAAACGCACGCGGCATCCGCCGCGACCTGAGAACCGCTCCGTCGCCGATCAGGGGCTTCGGCTATGATCGCCCGCACATCGCCACACGCGATGCGCCCGCCTCAAGCCAGCAGGAACCGCCGTGAACTCCCAGCCCGCACCGATCACCGCCCTCAACCACACGCTCGACAACGAGCCGCAGCAGATCACCGCGCCACTGACCCATTCGGCGGCATTCCTGGTGCTGAAGGTGAAGGATGATGAGGCGTCGATCGCAAAGGCGCGCGAGGTACTGGCCAGCACCGATGACCTGATCAAGAACACCGCCATCCGCGAGATCGAGCGCACCTTCACCTGCAACGTGGCCATCGGCCACCGCGTGTGGCAGCCGCTGGTCGGCACCACGCCGCCGCGTGAGCTGCAGCCGTTCCGCGAGATCAAGGGCGCTACCCACACGGCGGTGTCCACGCCCGGCGACCTGCTGTATCACATCCGCGCACGCACCATGGATCTGATCGTGGCGTTCGAGCGCAACCTGCTGATGGCCTTTGGCGATGCGGTAGAGACGGTCGATGACGTGGCCGGCTTCCGCTACTTCGATGGCCGCGACCTGCTCGATTTCGTCGACGGCACCGCCAATCCGGAAGGGCTGTCGCTGCCGGAAGCCACGATCGTGGGCGAGGAAGACCCGGAGCATGCTGGTGGCAGTTACGTGGTGGTGCAGAAGTACCTGCACAATCTTGATGCCTGGCGCGCGCAGAAGACTGAAGCGCAGGAAGCGATCATCGGCCGCACCAAGCACGACAACATCGAGCTGGACGATGCGCCGGCCGATGCGCAGAAGTCGCACAAGACGCTGTGCACCATCGAAGACGCCGACGGCGAGCACGAGATCCTGCGCGACAACATGCCGTTCGCCAACCCGGGCCGTGGCGAGTACGGCACCTACTTCATTGGCTACACCCGCCGCCTGTGGGTGATCGAGAAGATGCTGGAGCGTATGTTCATCGGCAATCCCGCGCCGCTGCACGACCGCATCCTCGATTTCTCCACCGCAACCACCGGCGTGACCTTCTTCGCGCCCTCGCGCAAAGTGCTGGCCGATCTGGGCGATTGATCGCGCCTCTCGTCCTTGCGCAGGCTGCTGGCCGCTCTGTTCCAGTAGATCCACGCCATGCGTGGATGGTGCGCACGTTGCCCGCAGCAGCCACGCATGGCGTGGCTCTACTGTGCCGCCATCTGCCTGTCATCTGTGGCGCTGACCATGGTCCGCTGGATGGAAGCGCAGGAGACGGGCGATGACCATGGCAGGGAACAGGAGCGGCGCACGCCGCTGGTGGCGGCCGCTGGCCGCGTTGTTCGGTGCGCTGGCACTGGGGAGCGCCGCGGTGTCTGCGCAGGAAGCTCCTGCACACTGGATGGCCTATGCCGCCGCCGTGGGGGGCCAGCTGCAGCAGCGCCTGCAGCAGGAGCAGGACCCGCAGGCGCAGCGCGTGCTGGAATGGCTGCAGGCACATCCGGACGCACCGACGCCGCTGCCGGTGAGCGTGTGGATCGCGGCGGATGGTCGCATCTCGAAGCTGGAATTCGACAGCCTGGGTGACGCCCAGGTCGACGTCGACCTGCGCGCGACGCTGCAGGCCGCGCCGTTGCAGGCAGCCCCGCCGGCGGACATGCGCCAGCCGCTGCGGCTGGGCCTGGTGCTAACCCAGTAGATCCACGCCATGTGTGGATGTGCCTGGTAGATGCCGACCTTGGTCGGCACGCACGCCAACCAAGGTTGGCGACTACCGGTGGCCCCCAGCCACGCATGGCGTGGCTCTACTGCGTTGCCACCTGTGGTTCACGCGCGGCCGCGCTCCATGCGCGCAGGCCGAACACGGCCAGGCCGAGGAAGAACACGTACAGCGCGGCGGTCACGTGTAGTGACTTGAACAGATACGTGCCCACGTAGACCACGTCCACCGCAATCCACACCCACCAGCACGCCACATGCCGCCGCGCCTGCCACCACTGCCCGACCAGGCTCAGGCCGGTCAGCAGCGCGTCCAACCACGGCAACGCGGCATCGGTGAAGGTGTGCATGGCTGCACCCAGCGCCACGCCACCGCACAGGCCGATGGCCAGGTCGCGCAACAGCTTGCCGCGCGCCAGCGGCACGATGCGGATGCTGCCCTCATCGGCGGCGTGCTGGCGCCAGTTGAGCCAGCCATAGATCAGGAAACCGCCGAAGGCAACCTGCAGCAGGGTGTCCGAATACAGCTTGGCCTCGGCGAACACCAGCCCGTACAGCGTCACCGACAGCAGGCCCACCGGCCACGCCGCCAGCCGGCGCCGGGCCATCAGCCAGACGCCGAGGATGCTGCACAGCGCGGCGGTCCACTCGAGCATCACGCCGCTCACAGCGCGAACGTCACCGACAGGCGGGCCTGTCGCGGTGCGCCGGGGAACAGGTAGTAGTCACCACCGCTGCTGCCGGTATCGCGCCAGTAGAAGCGGTTGAACACGTTGTCCACCGACAGGTTCCAGGTCACTGCACGTTCGTGCAGGCGATGCTGGAAACGCAGGCCGGCGTCGAATACCGAATAGTCGGGGGCGCGCACGCCGCCGTCGGCACGGGCCACGTTGGCACCGGCATAGCGCCAGCCACCGGTCACGTCCAGGCCCGGCACGAACGGCAGCGCGTAGGCCACGTGCACGCTGGCGCGCACCTTCGGCACGTTCACCAGCTGATGACCTTCATAGGCCGGGGTACCGGTGTCGCGCGCGCGCGCCTGCAGCACGCTGGCACTGGCCACGATCTGCAATGTATCGGTCAGCCGGCCGTTGGCGGTCAGCTCCAGGCCGGTGTGGGTCTGGGTGCCTTCCTCGACGAAGGTGTAGCCCACGTCGCTGTTGTCCGGCTTGGCGTACTGGTACGGCTGCGAAATGCGGAACACGGCCGCACCGAGGGTCAGCGCCTCGACCGGCACGTACTTCACGCCCACTTCCAGCTGCCGCGACTGCACCGACGGCAGGAAGGTGTCGGCGTTGCTGGTCCAGAACGGCGCTTCCTGGCCCAGCGATATGCCGCGCACGTAGCTGGCGTAGGCGTTGAGCTGGTCGGTGGCCTTCCACACCACTGCGGTCTGCGGCAGGAAGCGCGACAGGCGGCTGTGCCGCTGCGGGACGCCACGCTTGTCGTAGGCACGCTCGTCCAGGCGCACGAAGCGACCACCGGCCAGCCATTGCCAGTCATCGCCGAAGCTGATCCGGTCCAGCGCGAAGAACGCGGTCTGGCGGCTGTCCAGGCGACGTGCGGACGGGCCCGGCATCTTCGGCGACGGTGCGAACACCGGCACCTGCGCATCGTGGATGTTGGTGGTGCCAACGTATTCGTTGACGCTCGGGCGCTTGTCCACGGTGCGGCGGAAGTAGTCGGCACCGATGGTCAGCTCATGGCCGACGCTGCCGGTCTCGAAACGGCCGCGCAGCTCGGCACGGGCCTGCTGGTTGCGGCGGGTGTCGTCCGGGCTGCGGTAGTCGTAGATGTCGTAGTCGCCGTTGGGTGCGAAGTAGTTGCCTGGCACACTGCCATCGGCGCATTGCACGGCGTAGTAGCAGCCGTAGGCGAAGGCGACGTTGTCGTCGATCACCGAGCGGCTGTGGCCGACCGAGACGCGCGACTGCCAGGCGTCGTTGAAATCGTAGGTGTGCAGGGCGGTGATGTTGGTGCTGGCGATATCCACCGGACGCTGCCACGGCTGGTAGCCGAGCAGATGCTCGCGGTCGACGCCGCGCGGCAGGTCGCGTGCGCCCAGCAGCTGGTAGCCGGACACCGAACGCTGCGAGCTGGTCTGGTAGTTGGCATCCACTTCCAGCTTGCCGCGTTCGCCGATCAGCCAGTCGGCGGCCAGCGAGTAGAAGTTGCGGCGGCCATCGGCGTGCTCGACATAGGAATTGCTGGAATCCCATGCGGCATTCAGGCGCAGGCCGAAACGCGGGGTGATCCAGTGGCCGACATCGACGGCGACGTAGCGCGAGCCTTCCGAGTCGGTACCGAGCGTGGCGGTGCGCACTTCGGCCGGGCGCTTGCCGATGTAGTTGATGATGCCGCCGGGCGCCATCACGCCTGCGGCCAGACCGGCTTCACCCTTGAGGATCTCAACCGACTGCACGTTCTCCAGCGCCAGGCGCTGTTCGCCGGCGATGGACAGGCCGTTGAAGCGATAGCCGGTGGCGGCGTCCAGGGCGAAGCCACGGATCGCGATGTTCTGGTAGTAGCCCACCGGCGCATACGCATCACCCAGCGAGGCATCGTTGCTGGCCAGCTCGGACAGCGAACGCACCTGGCGGCGATCGAGGTAATCGCGCTCGAGCACGTTCACCGAGGCCGGCGTGTCCTTCCAGCTGCCGCCACCGAAGGCGTTCACGCGCGAGGTATCGGCCTTCGGTTTGCCGGCCTGCACGCGCACCGCTGCCAGTTCGGTCGGCGAGCGCTCGGCGCCGGTGGCAGCCGCATCGGGGGACGCTTCGGCCTCGCTGGCGTGCAGCGGCAGCGCGGCGCAGAGGGCGAGGGAGAGCAGGGTGGGGCGCAGGCAGCGGTTCATTCGATTCGTCTTCGGACAACAAGGGAGACGAAGCGACGGCGCGCAGGTGCACCGGCCCATGATGGGGGTGTGGCTGCGGCTCAAAGCTCCCTACGCCGGTGCAAACCGGATCAGGTTCCAAGGGACTCTCTCAGCCTGGCAGATCCAGGCACCCCCGCTTCAGGTGACCATTTCACTACAAATGGTACGGATTTGCGAGCCGGCGCCCTTCAGGCTGCCGCGTGCAGGGCCTGCAGCAGTGCCTGTCCCGGCGCGCTGTGGAACCACGCCGGGTGCCCCAGCATGAAGGGCTGCCACGCCACGTCGGCATTCGCGGTCGAGCCGGTGACACCTTCGAAGTACTCCACTTCGGACAGTGCGAAGTCGAAATGGACCATCGGCAGCAGGTCGGCCAGCAGGTGCACGCGTGCCGCCGACAGCGGCAGTACCTGGCGGTAGCCGTCGAGCAGGGCCAGCGCGGTATCGATGCGCACCGCCTCCATGCCGCGCTCCAGCTCCAGCCACGCCACCGCGTTGCGCTCGATCGCGGTGGCGAGGTCGAACAGTGCGCTGGTGGGCGAGGCCAGGCCGAAATCCAGCACGGTACTGATCTGCCCATCGCGCCACAGCAGGTTGGAAACATGCCAGTCGTTGTGGGCCCACAGCCGCGGCTCGTCGCGCAGGCGCTTGGCCAGGCCGGCATGCCACGGCAACACGTCACGCTGCAGCTGCGCTTCCCACGGAATGCGCGCGAGATAGCGGGCCAGCCCGGGGCGCTCGTGCAGCCCTGCCTTGATGGCCGCGATCGGATCGTCGGCGCGGATCAGATCGTCGCGCGCGACCAGCACATGGGTGCTGCGCTGCGCCGAGTGATAGCTGGCCGCAGCGCGGTGCAGCTGCGCGAGTGCGCGCCCGGCTTCGCGGGCCTGTGCGACATCGGTCAGCAGCGACCACGACACGGCGTCGCGGTACAGGTCCTCACCGACGCCAACCGCATGCAGCTCGAAGGTCCATTCGCCATGCTCGACGGCGCTGTGGCCATCGGTGGCCGGCAGCACCTGTACCACCGGCACGCCGGCGGCGGCGAGATGGGCGATGAAGTGGTGTTCTTCTTCCAGGCAGGCCGCACTGCGCACGTTGTGGTGGTGGCGCTTGATGAACACCGCGCCGTCCACACCGTCGACGATCGCGGCGGCCGACAGCGGTCGGGGGCTGTGCCAGCGCGGTTGGCTGTGCTCGCCCAGCTGCGGGTAACGCCGGCGCAGCCACGCGATGTCCGCCGCGCTGATCGGTGGCCAGTCGGCAGCGACCTCGTCGTTGTTGAGGCCCTGCACGCGGTGGGAAGAAGAAGTCATGCCGCAGCCCCGGTGGGGAAAGTCACATCCAAGGCTGCGCATTCAACGCCATGCACGCGGCCAACGCAAACGGGCGGGTCATCGACCCGCCCGTCCGTGCATCGGCATGGGAGATGCCGCGCTGCTTACCAGCCGCGATGGCGACCGCGGTCGTGGTAGTAGCGGTTGTCGTAGTAGCGCTCGCGCTGCCAGCGACGGTCGTCACCGCGGTCGTAGTAGCCGCTGCGGTAGTAGCCACGGTCGTAACGGCGATCGTAGCGGTCGTCGTAACGACGATTATCGTAGTAACGGCGGTCGCGGCGGTCGGAGGTGGTCAGGTTGCCGATCGCCCCGCCGGCCACGGCGCCGCCCACGGTGGCCGCAGGATCGCCGTTGGAGAGCAGGTTGCCGGCCACGCCACCGACCGCGGCGCCGACCAGGGTGCGCTTGTCCTTCCTCGACATCGCGCTGGCATCGCTGACCACGGCCACACCGGCCACCAGTGCCAGAGCCATCGCCAGACCACGGAAGCTGAGTGCGGAAGTACTGAGCATGTTCGTTCTCCTGTGAGGTGCATGCCACGCTGGGCAGGGAGGGCGTGGGGCGCCCCGGCTGCCGTGGTGTCCACGCTGGCGTTCCAACATTGCCGGAACATTGCCTGGTCCACCGTGCGGCTTGCGCATTCATCTAGCGGCAGGCGGCATGAAGCAAGGCTGAAAGCGGCCTCGGCCGCTCAGCTGGCAGAAAGGGAAAAGGCCACGCGGACGTGGCCCTCCCTTCTCTCCCAAGGCGCTGCGGGCTTAGACGCCCATCGCCTTCTGTGCCTGCCGGGCCTGCTCCTGCTGGGCATCCTGCTGCTGGTGCAGCACGTTCGGCGCGCCCTGCACGGCACCGCTGCTGAGTGCCAGGCTCTGCTCGCTGGCGGCACGGGTATCCACCGCCACGCGGCTGGCGGCGGGGTCACCGATCGTGCCCTGCACGGCAAACAGGCGCTCACCGTTCGGGCTCGGCACCACCGTGTCGATGCGCTGCAGGCCGGCGGCATGCGCCTCCTTGGTCAGGGCCGCAGCGGCGCTTTCCAGCGCGTGGCGATCCTTGAAGGTGCCTGCCGGCATCAGTTCCAGACCCTTGCTGGCCTGGATGAACAATGGATTGCGCGGGTGCCGCTCGTCGTTCAGCAACGGCCGTTCGCGGGCTTCCTTGATGGCCTCCAGCGTCTTCACCCCGACAATGCCGTCGGCCACCAGCCCGTTGTCCTTCTGCAGCTGGCGCACCGCCGCGTCGGTGTTGCGCCCGAAGCGGCCATCCTCGACCAGCGGCTTGCCGTCGGCACCGACGTAGCCGAGGTGGCCCAGCTGCTCCTGCACCTTGCGCACGCCCTCGCTGTGCGCGCCCTGCTTGTACAGTTCGGCGTGCGGGGTGGCAGCGGCCTTGTGCTCGGCGGCAGGCTTGCCCTGGGGCTGCTCATGCGACTGGGTGCGGTTTTCCAGCAGGTCGCGCGCCTTGGACAGCGGATCGGTGGCGTACAGCTTCCAGTTCGGGTGCTCCTTCACCTGCTTGAGGTAGTCCTCGACCGGCATGGTGTGCACGCCCTTGCTGCCGGTGGACTGGCTGATCAGCAGCTTGTCGGTGTTGGGGTCGCGCACCACCATCACGATGTGGTCGATGCCGTTCCAGTGCTCATGGCGGGTCTTGGCCGTATCCAGGCCGATGATCATGCCTTCCTTCAGCGCATCGGGCTTCAGGATCGCGTCGCGGTCCAGCAGCACGCCGGACTGGTCAAACGCCTTGCGCACGATGCCACCGGAACCCAGGTTGCCCAGGTCGATGCGATCGGCCTTGCTGAACACCGCATGCCCGGCCTTCTGGTTGATCTCGTCCATGGTCCGGTTCTGCAGCGTGCCGACCCAACCGGAACAGTCGATGTAACCCTGCTCCACGTTCTTGCCGGTCTTGCCCGGCACGTACAGCGCGTGACCCGGGATGTTGATGGCGTACTTGACGTGGTCGTACTTCAGGCCTGCGTCGTAGGCGGCCTGCAGTTCGATGCCCGGCTTCGGCGCGGCAGCAGCCGTTGCGGTCGCCGCCAGCGTGGCAGCACCGGCCGCCACGGCGGCGCTGGCCGCTGCCGGGGTCTGGGTCTGGCCCGACGCTATCGTCTGCGGCGCGATGTTCTTTTCCGGAATGCTGATCGCCGCGTACTTGTGGATGTAGTAGCTGGAGAACGTCCGCGCCAGGTCGCCATCGTTCATGCCGCGCATCTCGGCCAGGGTGTGGCCGGTCAGCGCCTTCGCGTCGGAACCGATCTGGTTCAGCACGTTGCGGCGCATGTTGATCTCTTCGCCGTGGCTGTTGCGCACCACGCCGAAGGTGCCGGTGGCAATGGCGGTCTGCACCGAGCCATAGCCGGCGCTGCCCTGCTGGTGGGCCAGGTACAGGTCCAATCCGGTGGGCGTGTTGCCCCCGGACAGATACGGGTTGCCGGTGCGCTCGTTGCGGCGCGCCATCGAGTCCAGGTTGTCCTGGTACATCTGCGCGGCCGCTTCGGTGTTGCGGGTGGGGTCGAACTCGTGGCCGGTCAGGTGGTACTGGCGCGCGGAGCCGGGCACGAACTGGAACAGGCCCTTGGCACCCGACGAGGTGTTGTGGGCACGCTCGTTGAAGCTGCCACCGGTCTCGATGTGCGCGAAGCGCATGAAGTCATCGACCGGGATGCCCTTGTGCCGGGCAACCTGCTCGACGATGTCCAGGACTTCCTTTCTGCTGTAGTCATGCTGTGCCATGACGTTTTCCTCGGGGTTGATGGAGCGGCGCATGCCGCGAATCGCCAACCGGACTCATCCGTGAGTCAAGAACATGTCGGTCAACAGGGAACCCGCGCGTGGCGGGTGCTATCAGGGCGCGACGTACTGCTGGGTCGCGCTGTCGAAGGTGTAGTGCACGGCGTCGCTGGCACCCAGTGCGCGGGTCTTGCCGGGGCCTTCGATGGTGGTGCCCTTGAAGGTCACGGTCAGGCGCGGCAGGCCGTTGCCGTCGGCAGCGAAGGCCAGTTCGCCGTCGCTGCCGGTGCAGGGCATTACGTTGCCTTCGTCGCAGGCGGCACTGTTGTCCTCACCGGTGCGCACCGAGCCGACATAGCGCCAGACCTTGCTGTCCACGTCGTCTTCGCTGCGCTTGGGGTTGAACAGCAGCAGCGCATAGCCGGTGCTGCTGATGCCGCGGTCGAAGCTGCGGGTCGGCACCGCCAGCAGCAGGCGGCCGTCGGCGGTGCGATGCTCAAGCGGCTTGCGCCGGGTATCGACATCGTCGGCCTTGTCGTACGCGCCCAGTGCGCCGATGGTCCATTCCTGGCCACGGAACTTCCATGGCTTCCTGGCGTCGGTGCCGGCCAGCACGAAGGTGGCCTCGGCGAGGTTGGCGCGGTCATCCGGACCGGCCGGCGTCTGCTCGCCCGGCTTGCCGTAGTGCTCGCGGGTATCCCAGGAGAAACCCGTGTAGTACGTGGTGCCATCGAGGGTGAAGGTGTGGCCGAACCAGAAGGTCGCCACGCTGCCGTTCTGGACCTCATAGGAGGTCGCGCCATCGCCATCCACCTGGTAGGTGAAATACATGACGGTCGGCGCGTCGGGCGGGGTGACGGCGGCATCGGGGGTGGGGGTCTGCATCGGGGCAACATCCTGTCGGGGCGCATTGGCAGCCTGCGCAGGAGCGCCGGGCTGGGAGGACGAGGGGGCCGGATCGGCGGCGCTGCAGGCGGCAGCGGAAAGAGAGACGAGCAGGCACGCCGCGAATGCGCGCAGGGGCCGCACCGGCAGGGTCCAACGTAGCTTGGGGGGATGATGCATGCGCCTCTCCATGGTCAGCGTTGCCGGGCCAGAAGGTCGGCAGGAAACCGCACCCCATCCACCAGGGACGGGAGCGAGGACATGAGCCGGTCGATTCCTTCGACCTCGCATTGAGAACTCATGCCGGGCCATCTTGGCACAGATCGGCGGCGGGTCAAAGAGGGCGGTGGCAGATGCCCTTCTTGTGTGATCTGGCTCTCAGATATTGCCGTCGCGCAGGTAATCGAACAGCTCGGCGTCGCCCTTCAGGCCCAATTTGAGCATGGCGTCACCCTTCTGCCGGCTGATGGTGCTGACGCTCTTGTGCAGCTGCAGCGAGATTTCCTTCACGGTCATGCCGGTGCCCAGCAGCCGCAGCACCTCCACTTCGCGTGGCGACAGCGGCTTGCCGTCGCCCTCGCGCATGCGCCAGCTGCCGGCGGCCTCGACCCGCTCGCGCAGGCTTCGGCTGATGTAGGGCTGGCCCCGGTAGACCGACTGGATGGCCTGCGGCAGTTCGTCCATCGACGAACTCTTGTCGACCAGGCCGAGCACGCCGCTGTCGAGCACCATGCGCAGGATCGCCAGGTTGTTGGAGACACTGAGCATCAGTACCGGCAGGTCGGGATGGCGGCGGCGGATCATGCCGATCATGGCGAAACCGTCGGCCTGTGGGCTGCCCGGCATGGAGTAGTCGGTCACCAGCAGGTCGCAGGGCTGGCTGCCGAGCAGGGCCATCAGCGCCTGTGCACTGTCGGCTTCGCCGACCACGCGGCCAACCCCGCTCGATTCGATGACGGCGCGGGTACCGATACGGACCACCGGGTGGTCGTCTGCGATGATGATGCGCAAGCTCATGCTCTAGTATGACCACCGGGCAGGCCGGGCCGCGACCATCGCGGTTCCTGGCAGATTCTAGGAGATCGACGCCGATGCGTAGCTGGGCTGTTCGCGGGCTGGTCCTGCTGCTGGCCGTGCTGGCGTTGCCTGCGGCGCTGGCACAGGCGGTGCCTGGACCGTTGTCGCTCACGCCGCTGCAGCGCGAGTACCTTGCCGCGCATCCGAGCATCGTCGTGGGCCAGTATGACAGTGGCTGGCCGCCGTTCGAGTCCCTCCGTGATGGCCAGCAGGTCGGCCTGGGACCCGATTATCTGTCGCTTCTCGCCCGTCAGCTAGGCATGAAGGTCGAGGCGAGGCGCTATTCCGACTGGACATCCGTGCTGGATGCGGCATGTCGTGGTGAGATCGACGTGGTGATGAATGTCGGTCTCAGTGCCGACCGCACCCGCTGCATGGTCTATACCGCCGCCTATGGCGAGGCGCCGCTGGCCCTGGTGGGACGCCCGGATGACCTGCGTGCCTCCGACATTCCCGACCTGGATGGACTGCGGGTGGTGATCGAGCAGGACTTCCTGACCGGCCCGCAGGTGCGGGCGCGCTTCCCCCGGGCACGACAGCTTGTCGCAAACAGCTCGCTGGCGGCGCTGGAGATGGTCAGAGACGACAAGGCTGACGTTTACATCGGCAATGCCTACGTAGCCACCGAACTGATCGCCCGCGAGGACCTGCAGGGGGTCGTGCTGCTGCGCCCCAGCGATCTGCCGCCCGAACGGCTGCACTTCGGCATTCCCAACAGCAAGCAGCCGCTGGCCGAAGCGTTGGACCTGGCGCTGGCCGCGACCAGCCAGGCCCAGCGCGATGCGCTGGTGCAGCGCTGGCTGCCACCTCCGCGGTGGTCGGCATCGGCACAGCTGGCGCTGAGCCAGGCCGAGAAGCGGGTACTGGAGCAGCCGTTGAAGATCGGCTTCGCGCCGAACGCGGCGCCGCTGTCGTTCGCGGACCAGGATGGCAGACCCAGCGGCCTGGCCAGCGAATACCTGCGGCGTTTGCTGCAGGCCGGCGCCAACCTGCAGGTGGAAAACAGCCATGACTGGTACGAGGTGCGCGAGAAGGCACGCCGCGGCGAGCTGCAGGCGGTAATGGGCATTCCTGCCGATTCGCGCTACCTGGGCCCGGACTGGGTGTTCAGCCAGCCCTTCATCAGCGTGCCGAACGTGATCGTCAGCCAGCGTGACAGCCCGGCGCTGCTGGGCCTGTCCGACCTGCAGGGCAGGCGGGTGCTGCTGTCCGATCCGGAGCGTGTGCGTGGCTATGTGCTGCAGCAGGCACCGCAGGCCCGGATCATCGCGGCGCGCAGCGTGGAACAGGCCCTGCAGCGCCTGATCAATGGCGACGCCGATGCCTATGTAGGCAATCTGGCCGTGGTTGACCATCTGCTGCGCAGCCGCTTCCCGGGGCGCCTGCAGGTGGCCGCACCGGCTGGCTTCAACGATCAGCTGGTGCTGGCTGTCGAGCGCCGCCATGCCGCCCTGGCCACCACTTTCGACCGCCTGCTGCTGCAGATGACCCCACGCCAGCGCGAGGCCCTGCGCGGCGACTGGCTGGCCGTCGAGTATCGCAACGGGCTCGACTGGACCAGCGTGGCGCGCTGGGGCGTGCCGCTGCTGCTGGTGCTGCTCACCGCGCTGCTGGTGCACGCCATCGGGCATTGGCGGCTGCGCCGCGAGGTGGCCGGGCGACGTCATCTCGAACAGCGCCTGGCCGAAGTCACCGACAACCTGCCCGCCGTGGTCTATCAGGCGCGCCGTGCGGCAGACGGAACCCTCAGCTTCCCGTTCATTGCCGGTGACCTGCAGGCGTTGTTCGGAATCAGCCGGCAGCAGGCCGAACAGGATGCAAGGTGCCTGCTGGAGCGCATCGAGGAAGACGACCGCGAGCACATCCTGCATTCGGTCGAGCAGGCGGCGCGCCAGTTCGCACCGCTCATTCTGGAATTCCGGCTGCGACCTGAAGGTGCCGGCGCGCGCTGGGTGCGCAGCCAGGCCCATCCCTATGCGGCCGAAGCAGGTGCGGTGACCTGGAGTGGTTACTGGGTGGATGTCAGCGAGGCGCGTGCGCAGGCCGAGGCCCTGACTGCGGCCAAGGCCGACGCCGAACAGGCCGCGGAAGCCAAGTCGCGTTTCCTGGCAACCATGAGCCATGAGATCCGCACGCCGATGAGTGGCGTGCTGGGCATGCTGGAAGTGCTGGCGCATTCGCCGCTGGATGCCGAGCAGCAGCGCATCCTGGGGGTGATCGAGGATTCGGCGCAGATGCTGCGGCAGATCCTCGACGATATCCTCGATTACTCGCGGCTGGAGGCCGGCGCGCTGCGCCTGGAACCGGTGCCGCAGCCGCTGCGGCCATTGCTGGAAAGCGTGTGCCGGTTGTTGTCGGCGCAGGCCAGTGCGCGCGGGCTGGACCTGCACGTGCAGATCGACCCGCAGCTGGCGGCCGCGCACGAAGTGGATGGTGTGCGCCTGCGTCAGATCGTGTTCAACCTGCTCAGCAACGCGATCAAGTTCACCGTGCGCGGCGAAGTGCGGCTGCGGCTGGAAGTGCTGGGGCCGACCGCCGAGGACGGCAGCCAGCCGCTGTGCCTGAGCGTCACCGACACCGGCATCGGTATCGCACCGGAACAGCTGCAGCACCTGTTTGCGCCGTTCACCCAGGCCGGTGCGTACATCCAGCGCGACCATGGTGGTACCGGCCTGGGCCTGAGCATCTGCCAGCGCCTGGTGCAGATGATGGACGGCGAGCTGGAGCTGCACAGCACGCTGGGTGAGGGCACCCGCGCCGAGGTGCGGCTGTCGCTGGTGGAAGCCGGCAGTGGTGATGTTGAGGCGCTGGTCGCTGAGCAGGAGCAGGCGTCGCTGCTGCCGCCGGCGCTGCGCGAGGCACGCGTGCTGGTGATCGAAGATCATCCGACCAACCAGGCGATGATGGCCTGGCGCCTGCAGCAACTGGGCGTGCCGCATGTGCTGGTCGGCGATGGCCAGCAGGGGCTGGATCGGTTGGCGTCGGAGCCGTTCGATCTGGTCATCACCGATTGCCGGATGCCGGTGCTGGATGGCTTCGCATTCACCCGCCTGCTGCGCGAACGCGAGGGCCGCAACGGCCAGCCGCGGTTGACCGTATTGGCGCTGACCGCCAGTGTGCTGGACGACGATGCGCGTCGTTGCCGCGAGGCCGGCATGGACGAAGTGCTGGCCAAGCCGCTGTCACTGGCCACGCTGCGTACCGCGCTGCTGCGCTGGTTGCCGCAGGCGCAGGGACAGTCGTTCGAGGAGCTGGCCGAGTCCGCTGCCGACGATGGTGGGACGCTGCCCGATCTGGACAGCCTGCAGCGGCGCTTCGGCTCGCGGGCGTTGGCCGAGCAGCTGCGCGACAGCCTGGTGCAGGCCAGCGAAGGTGATCTGGCGGGCGTACAGCGCGCCGTGCAGGCCGGTGACCGCATGTCTGCCGCACTGCACCTGCATCGTCAGGCCGGTGGATTGGGCGCGGTGGGAGCGACGGTGCTGGCCGGGCAGGCCAATGCCCTGGTCGAGCGCCTGCAGGACGCAGCCGAGACCGATCCGGAGCCGTTGTTCGAGGCGGTGGCGGGGTTCGTCGCGCGGCTGCAGCAGCAACTGCAGCGCCTGGCTCACTGAGCCGGCTGCTGCTGCAGGTAGGCGATCACCAGCGCGCGGCGTTCTGCGCTGGGGAAAGCGTTGTACATGCGCGTGCCGGGCACCACGTGGGTGGGCGACTGCAGGAACGCATCCAGGGTCTGCGCGGTCCAGGTGATGTCGGCGCGGCGCATGCCGTCGGAATAGCCGTAGTCGGGCAGGCTGCCGGCGCGACGACCGATCACGCCGTGCAGGTTCGGCCCGAAGCGGTGGATGCCGCCGGGCTGTACGGTGTGGCAGCCGGCACACAGTTCGAACGCACGCTGCATGGCCTGCTGGCGCGCCTGTTCCGGCGTGGCGGGTGCTGCAGGCGGGCGCTGGCAGGCCGTGGCGACCAGCGCCACGGCAACGGCGATGAGCAGGCGGGAAGCACGCATGGGCGGGCAGGATAGCGCTGCGCGGCAACCGACGGGCTGCGACGCGCGGTCGCAGCCCGTGGCGATCACATGCCCGAGTAGTTCGGGCCGCCGCCGCCCTGCGGGGTCACCCAGACGATGTTCTGGGTCGGGTCCTTGATGTCGCAGGTCTTGCAGTGCACGCAGTTCTGCGCGTTGATCTGCAGGCGCGCGCTGTCGGCTTCACCGACGAACTCGTACACGCCGGCCGGGCAGTAGCGTGCTTCGGGACCGGCGTACTCGGCCAGGTTCACCTTCACCGGAATGCTCGGATCCTTCAGCGTCAGGTGGCTGGGCTGGTTCTCGTCGTGGTTGGTGCTGCTCAGGAACACCGAGCTGAGACGATCGAAGGTCAGTACGCCATCCGGCTTGGGGTAGGCGATGCGGGTGTGCTTGGACGCCGGTTCCAGGCAGACGTGGTCCGGCTGGGTGCGGTGCAGCGTCCACGGCGGATTGCGCACGCCCAGCTTGGGCAGCAGCCACTGCTCCACGCCGGTCATCAGCGTGGCCACGGTCTGGCCCTTCTTGAACCACTGCTTGAAGTTCTTGGCCTGCTGCAGTTCGGTGAACAGCCAGCTGGCTTCGAATGCCTTCGGGTAGGCGCTCAGTTCATCGTGCTGGCGGTCGGCGGCCAGCGCGTCGAACGCGGCGTCGGCGCACAGCATGCCGGTCTTGATCGCCGCGTGGCTGCCCTTGATGCGGCTGGCGTTGAGGTAGCCGGCCTCGCAGCCGACCAGTGCGCCACCCGGGAACACCGTCTTCGGCAGCGACAGCAGGCCACCGGCGGTGATCGCACGCGCGCCGTAACCGATGCGGGTGCCACCCTCCAGGTGCTTGCGGATGGACGGATGTGTCTTGAAGCGCTGGAATTCCTCGAACGGGCTCAGCCACGGATTTTTGTAGTCCAGGCCGACCACGTAGCCGATGGCGACCTTGCCGCCGTCGGCGTGGTACAGGAACGCACCGCCGTAGGTATCGCTGTCCAGCGGCCAGCCGGCGGCATGCACCACCAGGCCCGGCTCATGCTTGGCCGGGTCGATCTGCCACAGTTCCTTGATGCCGATGCCGTAGGCCTGCGGGTCCTTGCCTTCATCCAGCCTGTAGCGGGCGATCAGCTGGCGGCCGAGGTGGCCGCGCGCGCCTTCGGCGAAGATCGTGTACTTGGCCTGCAGGGCCATGCCGCGCTCGAACGCCGGGCCGATGCTGCCGTCCTTCTCGATGCCCATGTCGCCGGTCGCCACGCCGATCACTTCGCCGTTGTCGCCGTACAGCACTTCGGCGGCCGCGAAGCCGGGGAAGATCGCAACCTCCAGCGCCTCGGCCTGCTGCGCCAGCCAGCGGGTCACTTCGCCGAGGCTGATGATGTAGTTGCCTTCGTTGTGGAAGCACTCCGGCAGCAGTGCGTTGGGCGTGCTGCGTGCGCCGGTTTCGCTGAGGAACAGGAATTCGTCGCGGGTGACCTTCTGCTTCAGCGGTGCGCCGCGTTCGGCCCAGTCCGGGAACAGTTCGGTCAGTGCGCGCGGGTCCATCACCGCACCGGACAGTACGTGCGCGCCCGGTTCGGAGCCCTTTTCCAGCACGCACACCGACAGCTCGCGGCCGGCTTCGATCGCGCGCTGGCGCAGGCGGATCGCGGTGGCCAGGCCGGCGGGGCCGGCGCCGACGATCACCACGTCGAACTCCATTACTTCACGCGGGGGCAGGGCGTTGGCTTCAGCGCTCATCGATTGCATGACTCGTGGGTAGGGCCGGCATCGGGGCCACCGGCGGTGCCTGGGAATCGCGCGTGCGGCCACGGGCGAAACGGTTGTTTGAATGTGTCAGGGTACCGGGCCGCGCGTGATCGAGCTAGATCGGCGATGTTCACGTCATGATTGCTGCGGTGCAGCGTAGCGGTGCAGCTCTGGTGGGTGCCGACCCTGGTCGGCACGCTCTGCCCGGATGACCGACAATGGCCGGGTCCTGACTGCGTGTGAGTGCCATGGCTTTGCATCCGTACGATCTGTTCGATGTCCGTTCCCTGCTCAACGAGGAAGAGCGCGCCGTACAGGAGAGCGTCGCCCGCTTCACCAACGAACGCGTGCTGCCGATCATCGGCGATGCGTTCGACCAGGCGCGTTTCCCCGACGAACTGGTGCCGGAGATCGCTTCGTTGGGCCTGCTTGGCGCAACCCTGCCGGCGCAGTACGGCGGTGGCGACCTCGGTGCGGTCAGTTACGGCCTGATCTGCCAGGAGCTGGAGCGCGGCGATTCCGGCCTACGCAGCTTCGTCTCGGTGCAGAGCTCGCTGTGCATGTACCCGATCTACGCCTATGGCAGCGAGGAACAGCGCCAGCAGTGGCTGCCGGCGATGGCACGCGGCGAGCTGATCGGCTGTTTCGGCCTGACCGAGGCGCACGGCGGTTCCGACCCGGCCAGCATGAAGACCCGCGCGGTGCGCGATGGCAGTGATTGGCGCATCAGTGGCAGCAAGATGTGGATCACCAGCGGCCCGGTAGCCGATCTGGCCATCGTCTGGGCACAGACCGAGGATGGTATCCAGGGCTTTGTGCTGGAAAAGGGCATGGCCGGCTTCACCACGCAGGAAATCAAGCACAAGATGAGCCTGCGCGCGTCGCTGACCGGCGCGCTGTTCTTTGACGACGTGCGCGTCCCCGACAGCCACCGCCTGCCGAACGTGAAGGGACTGAAGGGGCCGCTGGGTTGCCTGACCCAGGCCCGTTACGGCATCAGCTGGGGCCCGATCGGTGCGGCGATTGCCTGCCTGGATGAAGCACTGGGCTATGCCAAGGAGCGCGTGCTGTTCGGCCGCCCGCTGGCGGCCACGCAGAGTGCGCAGATCAAGCTGGCCGAGATGGCCCGCCGCATCACCACCGCGCAGCTGCTGGCCCTGCAGCTGGGCCGCCTGAAGGAAGCCGGCCAGCTGCAGCCGCAGCAGGTCAGCCTGGCCAAGTGGAACAACTGCCGCATGGCCATCGACATCGCCCGCGAATGCCGCGACCTGTTGGGCGGCGCCGGTATCACCACCGAGCATGTGGCGATCCGGCATGCGCTGAACCTGGAATCGGTGATCACCTATGAAGGCACCGAGACCGTGCACCAGCTGGTGATCGGGCGTGAGCTGACCGGCATCAACGCGTTTTGACGCTATCCGGTTTCCGGACGCGATACGGGGGAGCCGAGCGCGGGCTCGGCTCTACAGGAGCGTACGTGTAGAGCCGAGCCCATGCTCGGCTGGTTTCTTTCACGCGCCGCCGGCGAAGCCGTGCTGGCGCCACGCTTCGTACACCACTACGGCCACGGTGTTGGAAAGATTGAGGCTGCGGTTGTCCGGCCGCATCGGCAGGCGCAGGCGGCGGCCATCGGGCAATGCATCGAGCACGTCCTGCGGCAGGCCGCGGCTTTCGGGGCCGAACAGGAACGCATCACCGTCTTCGAACGCCACGCTGTCATAGCGGACGCTGGCACGCGTACTCAGGGCGAACAACCGCTTTGGTGCGATCCGCGCCAGCGCGGTATCCAGGTCGGGGTGCACCTGCAGGCGCGAGTACTCGTGGTAGTCCAGGCCGGCGCGCTTGAGCTGCTTGTCTTCCAGTGCGAAGCCGAGCGGCTCGACCAGGTGCAGCTGCGCGCCGGTGTTGGCACAGAGCCGGATCACATTGCCCGTGTTGGGCGGGATTTCCGGTTGGAACAGGATCACGTGGAACTGGGGCGCGGCATTCATCGGCGCAGTGTACCTGCGACGGCGGCTGCCTTTACGGCGCACGCCCTGCGCTGGCAGGGCGGCACCGCTTACGGGCGCAGCAGGACCTGGGCGGTTTCGGTGGCCAGGGCCTGCAGGTCGGCGGCGCTCGGACGCACCTGCAGGGCCGGCAGGTTGACGATGACCGAGTTGGCGACGTTGGTGGCGGCGGCAGCCAGGGTCGCGGCGTAGCGCTGGGCTTCCATTTCGGCGGCCAGGGCGACGCGCTGTTCCAGGCTCGGGCGCACTTCCACCGAGGCCAGGGTGGTGATCGGCATCGCGGCCGCAACCGGGGTGGCGACGTAGCCGTTGCGCTCGGCCAGCTGGTCGGCGCTCGGGCGCACTTCCACGGTGGCCAGGGTCGGGATGCCGCTGGCCTGTTCCCAGGCCTGCTGGGCCAGCTGGTCGGCGGCCGGGCGGACCTGCACGGTGGACAGCGTCTTGATGGATTCGGAGGCCTGCACCGACGAAACAACCGCGGTGCCGGCAATCAGGGCGATGGCGATGGCAATGGTCTTGGCGTTCATGACGGGGCCTGTTTAGTGTTGGTGATCAGCGGTGTGGTAGTAAGGTAGTACACCGATTCTGGGCATGCAAGGAAAATTTTCGATTTCCTGCATTTGTTCAGTCTTCAGTCAGCTTTCGTCTGAAGCCCTTCCTGGCGCAGGAAGTACCAAGCAATCCTCGTGCCAACTTTTAGTTGTTGATTTGCAAGGGTTTTGTTCGGATCGGAAAGTGTCCGGTGGGCGGACACCTGTCCATTCGATGCGCCGCGGACACTGTCCGGACGTTCCTGGCGGGCGCATGTGACGGGTCAGGCAGGGCAGATCGGCGCCGCGGATGGGGCACAGGGGCAAACACCCCCAGTGACTGCTGGCCGATTCCTGCCGCTGCGTGCGCAGGCTAGGATCGGGGTTCACCTATGTGACCAAGGATCCGGATATGTCTCTCGCCCTTCGCCCGCGCGCTGCACTGCTGGCCGTCGCCCTCAGCACCGCCCTGGGCACGCTTGTGCCTTCCCATGCGCTGGCGGCCAAGCCGGCCGCACCGGCCAAGGTCGATATCCCGTATGAGCAGTTCACCCTGCCCAACGGCCTGCGCGTGATCGTGCATACCGATCGCAAGGCGCCGATCGTCGCGGTCAATGTCTGGTACCACGTGGGCAGCAAGGACGAGCCGGCTGGCCGTACCGGCTTCGCGCACCTGTTCGAACACCTGATGTTCCAGGGCAGCGAAAACCACGACGGCGAATTCTTCGAACCGTTCAAGCAGGTCGGTGCCACCAACCAGAACGGCACCACCAATACCGACCGCACCAACTACTTCGAGAACGTGCCCACCACCGCGCTGGACATGGCGCTGTGGATGGAATCGGACCGCATGGGCCATCTGGTCGGTGCGATCGACCAGGCGGCGCTGGACGAGCAGCGTGGCGTGGTGCAGAACGAGAAGCGCCAGGGCGAGAACCAGCCCTACGGCCAGGCCTGGGACCAGCTCAACAAGGCGCTGTACCCGGTTGGCCACCCGTACCACCACGGCGTGATCGGTTCGATGAACGATCTGAACGCGGCGTCGCTGGATGACGTGAAGACCTGGTTCCGCACTTGGTACGGCCCGAACAACGCGGTGCTGGTGCTGGCCGGCGACATCGACCTGGCCACCGCCAAGGAAAAGGTCGGCAAGTACTTCGGCGCCATCCCGGCCGGCCCGACCATGGCGCAGCCGGCAGTGAACGTGGCCAAGCGCAGCGCCGACACGCGCGAGACGATGACCGACAAGGTGCCGCAGGCGCGCATCTACCGCGCCTGGAACGTGCCGCAGGTCGGCACCACCGATGTCGATCAGCTGCAGTTGTTCGCGCAGGTGCTGGGCGGTGCCAAGTCCTCGCGCCTGAGCCAGCGCCTGCAGCACCAGGACAAGCTGGTGGACAGCATCGCGTCGGGCCTGTCGACGTCGCAGCTGGGTTCGAACTTCGTGATCATGGCGACGGTCAAGCAGGGCCAGGACCCGGCCAAGGTCGAGAAGATCATCGACGAGGAACTGGACCGCCTGATCAAGCAGGGCCCGACCGCGGCCGAGCTGGAGCGCGCCAAGACCGGTGCCCGCGCCGGTTTCATCCGCGGCATCGAGCGCATTGGTGGCTTCGGCGGCAAGGCCGACGCACTGGCCGAGTGCGCGGTGTTCACCGGCGACCCGGGCTGCTTCCGCACCTCGCTGGCCAACATCGAGAAGGCCAGTGCTGCTGATCTGAGCCGGCTGGGCGCGCAGTGGCTGGACACGGGCAGCCACACCCTGGTGATCGCACCGGGTGAGCGCGTGGCGCTGAAGGAAGAGCCGAGCCAGGCGCCGAAGCCGTTCAACGTGCCGGCGGTGGACCCCAAGTACAGCACCCTGCCCGAGCAGGTCGACCGCAAGGCCGGCGTGCCGCAGACCCGCGAGTTCCCGCAGCTGAAGTTCCCGGCGCTGCAGCGCGCCACGCTGAAGAACGGCACCCAGGTGATCCTGGCCGAGCGCCACGAGATTCCGGTGGTGCAGTTCAGCTACCAGTTCCCGGGCGGCTTCAGCGCCGACCAGGGCCGCAAGCCGGGCACCGCCAACTTCACCATGAGCCTGATGACCGAAGGCGCCGGCAAGCTCGGCTCGCTGGCCTTCGCCGATGCCGCCGACGCGCTGGGTGCCAGCCTGGATGCCTCGGCCGGCCTGGACTCGATGAGCGTGGACCTGTCGGCGCTGAAGGAAAACCTGGCACCGTCGCTGGCGCTGTACCGCGACCTGCTGCGTGAGCCGCGCTTCGAGCAGGGCGAGATCGACCGGGTCAAGGCGAGCTGGATCGCCGGCATCCAGCAGGAGAAGGTCAACCCGGGTGCGGTGGCGATGCGCGTGCTGCCGCCGCTGCTGTACGGGAAGGGCCACCCGTACGCCATTCCGTTCACCGGCAGCGGTGACGAAGCGGCGATCAATGGCCTGACCCGCGAAGACCTGGTCGACTTCCACCACGACTGGCTGCGCCCGCAGAACGGCACCCTGATCGTGGTCGGTGACACCACCCTGGCCGAGATCGTGCCGCTGCTGGACAAGCAGCTGGGCGACTGGAAGGCCAGTGGCGACGCCCCGCAGGTGAAGGCGGCCACCGACGTAGCGCTGCCGAAGGGCCCGCGCGTGTTCCTGATCGACCAGCCGGGCGCGGTGCAGGCCAACCTGTTCGCCGGCCAGGTGGTGGCGCCTTCGAGCGCTGCCAGCTCGACCCGCTTCGACATCGCCAACGGCGTGATCGGCGGTGACTTCACCTCGCGCCTGAACATGAACCTGCGTGAAGACAAGCACTGGTCGTACGGTGCACGCAGCAGCGCGGTCAATTCGGTGGGCCAGCGCCCGTGGATGGCCAGCGCGCCGGTGCAGATCGACAAGACCGGTCCGGCGATGGCGGAAATGCGCAAGGAAATCGCCGCGTTCGCCGATGGCAGCAAGCCGGCCACTGCCGCCGAGGTCAACCGCATCCGCAACATCCAGACCCTGAGCCTGCCCGGTGCCTACGAGACCGCCAGCGCGGTAGCGTCGACCATCGGTTCGATCGTGCAGTTCAAGCGCCCGGACGACTACGTGCTGCGCCGCAAGGCCGAGATCGAGTCGATGACCCCGGCACAGGTGCAGCAGGCCGCCGCCGAGATCAAGCCGCAGGCCCTGACCTGGGTGGTGGTGGGTGACCTCAAGCAGACCGAAGCGGCCGTGCGTGCGCTGAACCTGGGCGAGGTGACGGTGATCGATGCCGAAGGCAACCCGGTCAAGAAGTAAGGCAAGACCCGGCCCGCCATGGGGCGGGCCGGCTCCCCCGGTAGTGCCGGCCGCTGGCCGGCAACTCCTTGACCCGAAGACGGGCCAGAGCGCCCTGCGGGGGATCCGTCCCCCACCGGCTACCCCCGATTCAGGCTGTTCAGGCAGAATCCCCCCCATACCCTTCCAGGATCTGCCCATGCGCGTTCTGCTGCTTTCCTCCCTGCTGCTCACCGTCACCGCCTGTACCTGGGTGCCGATCGAACCGGCCGGCAAGGCGACCCGCGTGCTGCCGGCAGGCCCGGTTCCCGCCGGCTGCATCGCCAAGGGCGAGGTGGTGGTGACCGTGAAGAGCAAGGTCGGTTTCTACAACCGCAACCCGCTGCGGGTGCAGGAAGAGCTGGAAACCCTGGCCCGCAACGAGGCCCCGAGCGCCGGCGCCAATGCCGTGCAGGCCGCTGCGGCCCCGGCCGATGGCAGCCAGCGCTTCGCCGCCTTCCAGTGCCCGCCGCGCTGAACGCTTCACCATACGGGCAAGGCTGAATTCGTAAAGATGCGGTGAAAGCCCGGGGGTTATAGAATAGCGCCCCCTTTTGCCTGAGCCTTGGCGCTAACCTCGATGCTCTTCAAGAATGTCTCGATCGCCGGCCTGGCACACGTCGACGCGCCGCATACGCTGACGACCAAGGAAATCAACGAACGCCTGCAGCCGACGTTGGATCGCCTCGGTATCCGCACCGACGTGCTCGGCGATATCGCCGGCATCCATGCCCGCCGCCTGTGGGACAACGGCGTGCTGGCGTCGGACGCCGCCACCATGGCCGGCCGCAAGGCACTGGAAGACGCGGGCATCACCGCGACCCAGGTCGGCCTGCTGGTCAACACCTCGGTCAGCCGTGACTACCTGGAGCCGTCCACGGCCTCCATCGTGTCCGGCAACCTCGGCGTCAGCGACGAATGCATGACCTTCGACGTCGCCAATGCCTGCCTGGCCTTCATCAACGGCATGGATATCGCGGCGCGCATGATCGAGCGCGGTGATATCGACTACGCGCTGGTGGTGGATGGCGAGACCGCCAACCTGGTGTACGAGAAGACCCTGGAGCGCATGACCGCCCCGGACGTCACCGCTGACGATTTCCGCAACGAGCTGGCGGCGCTGACCACCGGTTCGGGTGCTGCGGCCATGGTGATGGCGCGCTCGGAGCTGGTGCCGGACGCCCCGCGCTACAAGGGCGGCGTGACCCGCTCGGCCACCGAGTGGAACCAGCTGTGCCTGGGCAACCTGGACCGCATGGTCACCGATACCCGCCTGCTGCTGATCGAAGGCATCAAGCTGGCGCAGAAGACCTTCAGCGCCGCCAAGATTGCACTCGGCTGGGCCGTGGAAGAGCTGGACCAGTTCGTGATCCACCAGGTCAGCCAGCCGCACACGGCCGCGTTCATCAAGAACTTCGGCATCGACCCGAAGAAGGTCATGACCATCTTCGGCGAGCACGGCAACATCGGCCCGGCCTCGGTGCCGATCGTGCTGAGCAAGCTCAAGCAGCTGGGCAAGCTGAAGAAGGGCGATCGCATCGCGCTTCTGGGCATCGGCTCGGGCCTGAACTGTTCGATGGCTGAAGTGGTCTGGTAAGCAGCCCGCTGCCCGACCTCCTGTAGAGCCGAGCCATGCTCGGCTCACGCGCGCAGCGCGGCTCTTCCGCAGCGGACCGGAGAGCAGCCGAGCATCGGCTCGGCTCTATACCGCGCCGCGATTCTCCTTAGGTGCTCCGCATGCGCGATCTCCCCGGTTACCCCGCCCACCCGCAGCGCTTCGAAGTGCGCCCTGGCCTGTCGATGAACTATCTCGACGAAGGCCCGCGCGACGGCGAGGTGGTGGTGATGGTGCACGGTAACCCGTCGTGGAGCTATTACTGGCGCACGCTGGTGGCCGGCCTCTCGGACACGTACCGCTGCATCGTGCCGGACCACATCGGCATGGGCCTGTCGGACAAGCCGGACGACAGCCGCTACGAATACACGCTGCAGTCGCGCGTGGACGACCTTGATGCGCTGCTGAAGCACCTGGGCATTACCGGTCCGGTGACCCTGGCCGTGCACGACTGGGGCGGCATGATCGGCTTCGGCTGGGCGCTGTCGCACCACGACCAGGTGAAGCGCCTGGTGGTGCTCAACACCGCCGCCTTCCCGATGCCGGCCGCGAAGAAGATGCCGTGGCAGATCGCGCTGGGCCGCCACTGGAAGATCGGCGAGTGGATCATCCGCAGCTTCAACGCATTCTCGTCCGGCGCCTCGTGGCTGGGCGTGGAGCGGAAGATGCCGGCCGACGTGCGCCGCGCCTACGTGTCGCCGTACAACAGCTACGCCAACCGCATCAGCACCATCCGCTTCATGCAGGACATCCCGCTGTCGCCGGCCGACAGGGCGTGGTCGCTGCTGGAGCGTGCCGGCAAGGCGCTGCCGTCGTTCGCCGACCGCCCCGCCTTCCTCGGCTGGGGCCTGCGCGACTTCGTGTTCGACCACCACTTCCTGAAGGGCTTCCAGGCCGCGCTGCCGCGGGCCCAGGTGCATGCCTTCGAGGATGCCGGGCATTACGTGCTGGAAGACAAGCACGAGGTGCTGGTGCCGGAGATCCGCGCGTTCCTGGACAAGAACCCGATCTGAGAGGTGTGCCGACCAACGGTCGGCACCCACACGTGGAAGGTATGGGTGGGTGCCGACCGTTGGTCGGCACACCGGATTATGCGGCGACCGGCGCCTGCGGCGGCGAAGACGGGCTGTTGCCGTTGTCGTCCGGATGATCGTCATCATTGTCGGCGTCATCGCGCCAACGCCAGTCGGCCAGCGTCAGTGGATCCAGGCCATAGGCGATGCGCGCCTTGTCGCACTGCGGGCTGGCCTTGCCGTACTCCCACGATGCATCCACCTCACGGCACACGCTGGGCCGGTTGGGGTGGATGGTGCAGCGCGAATACACGCCGATCTGCGCATCCAGCGCCACGCAGCGCACCGGCTTGGAATGGGTGCCGCGCATGCACAGGCGATGCGGGTCCAGCACCTCGGTGAGCTGGTGTGGCACGCCACCGGGGGTGACCTCGTCTGATTCCATCCAGTGGAAGGCCACGCGGTATTGGGTGCAGCAGGCGCCGCAGGTCATGCAGGGATGTTGCATGGGCAAGCCGCCTCGGGCGGCAGTCGGAATCAGGAACGAGGGTGCGGATTTTCCACGAAGTGGGCCGCCGCGCAAGAAATTCCGTTAGCGGCGACAATGAACGGATGAACCGACCCTGCAATATTGCGGCCCGTTTGCCTGAACTGGCGCGTGAACGCCCCGACCAGATCGCCATCCGCTGCCCCGGCCGCCGGGGCGCCGGCAACGGCATGGCCGCCTACGACGTCACCCTGGATTACCGCCAGCTGGACGCCCGCAGCGACGCCATGGCCGCCGGCCTGGCCGGCTACGGGATCGGCCGCGGGGTGCGCACGGTGGTGATGGTGCGGCCCTCGCCGGAGTTCTTCCTGTTGATGTTCGCGCTGTTCAAGCTGGGCGCGGTGCCGGTGCTGGTCGACCCGGGCATCGACAGGCGCGCGCTGAAACAGTGCCTGGACGAGGCGCAGCCGGAAGCCTTCATCGGCATTCCGCTGGCCCATGTGGCGCGGCTGGTGCTGCGCTGGGCACCGTCGGCGGCGCGCCTGGTGACCGTCGGCCGCCGCCTCGGCTGGGGCGGAACCACCCTGGCCGCGCTGGAGCGCGCCGGCGCCAATGGGGGGGCGATGCTGGCCGCCACCGACGGTGAGGACATGGCGGCGATCCTGTTCACCAGCGGCTCCACCGGCGTGCCCAAGGGCGTGGTCTACCGCCATCGCCACTTCGTCGGGCAGATCCAGCTGCTGGGCAGCGCCTTCGGCATGGAAGCGGGCGGGGTGGACCTGCCGACCTTCCCGCCGTTCGCGCTGTTCGATCCTGCGCTGGGCCTGACCTCGGTGATCCCGGACATGGACCCGACCCGGCCGGCGCAGGCCGACCCGGCGCGCCTGCACGACGCCATCCAGCGTTTCGGCGTGACCCAGCTGTTCGGCTCGCCGGCGCTGATGCGGGTGCTGGCGAAGCATGGCCGGCCGCTGCCGACGGTGACCCGGGTGACCTCGGCGGGCGCGCCGGTGCCGCCGGACGTGGTCGCCACCATCCGCAGCCTGCTGCCGGCCGACGCGCAGTTCTGGACGCCCTATGGCGCCACCGAGTGCCTGCCGGTGGCGGTGGTCGAGGGCCGCGAGCTGGAGCGCACCCGTGCTGCTACCGAAGCAGGTGCCGGTACCTGCGTGGGCAGCGTGGTCGAGCCAAACGAAGTGCGCATCATCGCCATCGATGACGCGCCGCTGCCGGACTGGTCGCAGGCGCGCGTGCTGTCCACCGGCGAGGTGGGCGAGATCACCGTAGCCGGGCCGACCGCCACCGACACCTACTTCAACCGCCCGCAGGCGACGGCGGCAGCGAAGATCCGCGAGACGCTGGCCGATGGCAGCACGCGCGTGGTCCATCGCATGGGCGATGTGGGTTACTTCGATGCGCAGGGCCGCCTGTGGTTCTGCGGACGCAAGACGCAGCGCGTGGAAACCGCGCGCGGACCGCTATACACCGAGCAGGTCGAGCCGGTGTTCAACACCGTGGCCGGGGTGGCGCGCACTGCACTGGTCGGTGTCGGCGCCCCGGGTGCACAGGTGCCGGTGCTGTGCGTGGAACTGCAGCGTGGCCAGGCAGACAGCCCGGCGTTGCAGGAAGCGCTGCGTGCGCATGCCGCAGCGCGCACGCCTGAGGCCGGCCTGCAGCATTTCCTGGTGCATCCGGCGTTCCCCGTCGATATCCGTCACAACGCCAAGATCGGCCGCGAGAAGCTCGCCGTCTGGGCCAGCGCCGAACTGGAGAAGCGCGCATGAAGATCCTGGTCACCGGTGGTGGTGGTTTCCTTGGCCAGGCGCTGTGCCGCGGGCTGGTCGAGCGTGGCCACCAGGTGCTGGCGTTCAACCGCAGCCATTACCCGGAACTGCAGGCGATGGGCGTGGGCCAGATCCGTGGCGACCTGGCCGATGCGCAGGCGGTGCTGCACGCGGTGGCCGGCGTCGATGCGGTGTTCCACAACGGTGCCAAGGCCGGCGCCTGGGGCAGCTATGACAGCTACCACCAGGCCAACGTGGTCGGCACCGACAATGTGATCGCCGCCTGCCGTGCGCATGGCATCAGCCGCTTGGTCTATACCTCCACGCCCAGCGTGACGCACCGTGCCACCCATCCAGTGGAAGGCCTGGGCGCGGATGAAGTGCCCTACGGCGAGGACTTCCAGGCCCCGTATGCGGCGACCAAGGCGATTGCCGAACAGCGCGTGCTGGCCGCCAACGACGCAGCGTTGGCGACGGTGGCGCTGCGCCCGCGCCTGATCTGGGGCCCGGGCGACCAGCAGCTGGTGCCGCGCCTGGCCGAACGTGCACGGCAGGGTCGCCTGCGCCTGGTGGGCGATGGCAGCAACAAGGTCGATACCACCTACATCGACAACGCCGCGCTCGCGCACTTCCTCGCTTTCGAGGCATTGGCGCCGGGTGCCGCGTGTGCGGGCAAGGCCTACTTCATCTCCAACGGTGAGCCGCTGCCGATGCGCGAGCTGGTCAACAAGCTGCTGGCCGCCGTGGGTGCGCCGACGGTGAACAAGGCGATCAGCTTCAAGACCGCCTACCGCATCGGTGCGGTCTGCGAGCGCCTGTGGCCGCTGCTGCGCCTGCGCGGCGAGCCGCCATTGACCCGCTTCCTGGCCGAGCAGCTGTGCACGCCGCACTGGTACAGCATGGAGCCGGCACGCCGCGACTTCGGCTACGTGCCGCGGGTCAGCATCGAGGAAGGGCTGCGCAGGCTGAAGGCTTCATCTGCTGCATAGATCGCCGTCACTGGCTGCACACCGCCAGATCGGGAGGATGGACCCACGCCATCCAACGGCCCGGACATCTGCGAGGAGCGCCATGCTGCATTACGCCGTCATCTTTTTCGTCATCGCCATCATCGCCGCCGTGCTCGGCTTCTCCGGCATTGCCGGTGCTGCCAGCAACATTGCCTGGATCCTGTTCGTTGTGTTCCTGGTACTGGCAGTGATCTCGATGTTCCGCAAGCGCGGATAGAACCTGCAGGACGTGCCGGTCACCGGCCGGCACGTCGCTTCCCGGTGGGTGCCGACCGTTGGTCGGCACGCCTCCTGTAGAGCCGAGCCATGCTCGGCTGCATCTCCAGGGTCGAGCATGGCTCGACGCTACACACAGCGCCGCTACACGGCGCTGTGCAAGCCGCGATCGGCTTCATGGCGCTCCAGCGCCAGTTCGATCAGCCGCGTGATCAGCGTGGTGTAGTCCACACCGCTGGCGCCCCACAGCTTCGGGTACATGCTGATGCGGGTGAAGCCCGGCAGCGTGTTGACCTCGTTGATGACGATCTCACCGTCTGCGGTGAGGAACACATCCACGCGCGCCATGCCCGCACACTCCAGCGCCTGGTAGGCCTGCAGCGCGGTCTGCTGGATCCGCGCCTGGCTTGCAGCATCGATATCCGCCGGCACCACCACCTCGGCACCATCGGCGTTGATGTACTTGGTGTCGTAGGCGTAGAACTCGTCGTGCACCACCACTTCCCCGCACAGGCTGGCCTGCGGATGTTCGTTGCCCAGCACCGCGCACTCGATCTCGCGGCCGACCACCGCCGATTCCACCAGCACCTTGTGGTCGTAGCGCAGCGCCAATGCCAGCGCCTCGGCGAAGCCCGCTGCATCCTTGACCTTGCTCACCCCCACCGACGAACCCTGGTTGGCCGGCTTCACGAACAACGGCAGGCCGAGCTGCGCGATCACCGCATCGACATCGACTGCCGCCGCCTGATGGCGACGGATGCACAGCCACGGTGCCACCTGCAGCCCGGCGTCGCGCAGCAGGCGCTTGGTCACGTCCTTGTCCATCGCCACCGCCGAGCCCAGTACCGGTGAACCGACGAAGGGCAGGTTGGCCATGCGCAGCAGCCCCTGCAGCGCACCGTCCTCGCCCAGCGGCCCGTGCACGATCGGCAGCACCACATCGATCTGACCGAGCGCGCTGGCCGCATCGGGCGGCTGCAGCTGCCCCTGCTCTGCACCCGGGCGCACCGCCAGCGACGTGCCGGACCGATGCAGCGCAATGCGCGACGGATCATCGCCATTGATCAGGAAGGTATCCGGCTGGCTCAGATGCCACTGGCCCTGCTTGTCGATACCGACCAGCACCGGCTCGAAGCGCTCGCGATCGAGCGCATCGAGGATGTTCTTCGCCGACTGCAGCGAAACTTCGTGCTCGGAAGACTTGCCACCGAAGATGATGCCGACCCGGGTCCGTGCCATGGTGTTGCGATGTCCTGTGCATTGCGTGGCCTCATAGCATGAACCTTCATCGGCCCTCCGCGTGAGGCACAGATGAACCAGAAATCCATCCACGCATGGCGATCTGCCGTGTCGACCAAGGTCGACACCCACCAACAGCAGCAGGAACCTGTCGAAGGCGGGGTGGGTCCGGTTGCGGGGGCGTGAGCCGCATGGGCCCGAGGCATGCCTCGGGCGGGTTGGGCAGGACGCCCAACCCCGGTCTTGCCGTGTGCGCAGGACAGCGCACACGAGCAAGCGGCGACCGAGCTTACATGGACGTACTTGCAGCGTCCCCCGCAACCGGACCCACCCCGCCATCCCACGGATAGCCCGCTTTTGATGTTGATCTTGCCGGCCAGCGGCCGGTGCCTCTGCGGGTGCCGGGCGGCAGCCCGGCCCAAGCCCCCCACCCACGCAGGTAGAATGCACACATGGCTCTCTCCCTGCTCAAGTCCCTCAAGCCGGTCGCTGGCCGCGCCCTGCAGATCGCCCTGAACCGCGCGCTGGCGCTGGATCCGGATACCCGCCATGCGCTGACCAGCCTGGATGGCCGGCATATCGATCTGACCCTGGAAGCGCCGTCGCTGGCCATGCGCATCAGCGTCGACGGCGACCAGCTGCGGGTCGGCCCGGTGGACGCGCAGGAAGCCGACCTGGCCGTGCGCAGCAGCCTGGCCGGCGTGCTCGCGCAGCTGCCGCTGCTGGCCAACGCACGGCGCGGCGACACCAACAGCAAGGGTCGCGTGCGCGTGGCCGGCGACGCCGAACTGGCACGCCGCCTGCAGCAGCTCGCCAAGGGCTTCGACCCCGACTGGCAGCAACCGTTCGTCAGCGTGTTCGGCGAGGTACTGGGCGTGCAGGTCGCCAACACCCTGCGCAGCGCCCTGCAGCACGCGCGCCAGAGCGCGGTCGACCTGGCCCACAGCGCCGCCGAGTTCATCACCGAGGAATCGCGCGATGTAGTGCCGCGCGCTGAACTGGATGCCTTCCACGATGACGTGGACGTGCTGCGCGACGACGTCGAGCGACTGGGTGCACGCGTACAGCGCCTGCGGGGTGCCGCATGAAGGCCGTGCTGCGCGCCAGCCGCATCGGCCGGGTGATCCTGCGTTACCGCCTCGACGACCTGCTGCAGGGCACACCGGCCGAGCGCTGGTTGCGCCTGGCCAAGCCGTTCGTGCCGCGCGCCTCGGCCGACATCGCCGCACAGTCGCGTGGTGCGCGCCTGCGCCTGGCGCTGCAGGATCTCGGCCCGATCTTCGTCAAGTTCGGCCAGATCCTGTCCACCCGCCGCGATCTGGTCCCACCGGATGTGGCCAACGAACTGACCCTGCTGCAGGACCGGGTCAAGCCGTTTGATGGCGAGACCGCGCGTCGCATCGTCGAGGAAGCGCTCGGCCTGCCGGTCAGCGAGGCATTTGCCAGCTTCGACACCGAACCGCTGGCCTCGGCCTCGATCGCGCAGGTGCACGCGGCTACGCTGGCCGATGGCCGCCAGGTCGTGGTCAAGGTGCTGCGCCCGGGCATCGAGAAGCAGATCGACGCCGATATCGCCCTGCTCAATTCGCTGGCCGCGCTGGTCGAGCGCACCCATCCGCGCGCCGACAAGATCCGTCCGCGCGAAGTGGTGGCCGAGGTCGAAAACACCCTGTCCGCCGAGCTGGACCTGCAGCGCGAAGGCGCCAATGCCAGCGTGCTGCGCCGCTTCTGGGAAAACAGCGACGACCTGTACGTGCCGGAAGTGATCTGGAGCCACACCGCCGAGCGCGCGCTGACGCTGGAGCGCGTGTGGGGCATTCCGTCCGACGACATCGCCGCGCTGGACAAGGCCGGCATCGACCGCAAGGCGCTGGCCGCCAAGGGCGTGCGGGTGTTCTACACCCAGGTGTTCCGCGACAACTTCTTCCATGCCGATGCGCACGCCGGCAACATCTGGGTCGACACCGATCCGTCGCGTCGCGCCAACCCGCGCTTCATCGCGCTGGACTTCGGCATCATGGGCCAGCTCTCGCAGGAAGATCAGTACTACCTGGCCGAGAACTTCATGGCCATCTTCAACCGCGACTACCGCCGTATCGCCGAACTGCATGTGCAGGCGCGCTGGATGCCGGACAACGTGCGCATCGATGACCTGGAAGCGGCCGTGCGCTCGGTGTGCGAGCCGTACTTCACCCGTCCGCTGTCGCAGATCTCGCTGGCCGAAGTGCTGATGAAGCTGTTCCGCGTGGCGCAGCGTTACCAGCTGACCCTGCAGCCGCAGCTGATCCTGCTGCAGAAGACCCTGCTGAACATCGAAGGCGTCGGCCGCCAGCTCGATCCGCAGATCGACATCTGGGCAGTGGCCAAGCCGGTGCTGGCGAAGATCCTGCGCGAGCGCTACAGCCCGCGCCGGGTGGTACGCGAGATCGGCAAGCGCCTGCCGGAAATCATGACCCACGCGCCGGACATGCCGCGCCTGGTGCATGCCTGGCTGACCCAGCAGGTGGAAGGTCGCCACGAACTGTCGATGCGCTCGCGCGACCTGGCCGCACTGGATGCCAGCGTGCAGCGCCTGCAGAAGCATGCGGTCGGCGCGATCACCGGCGTCGGCCTGCTGGCCATCGCCGCACTGATGTATGTGCTGCAGCCACCGGGCTGGTACTGGGGCGACGTGCCGGCGTGGAGCTGGCTGTCTGGTGCGGTCGGCGCAGTGGCGCTGCTGCGCGCGTGGTGGAAGTAGGCCCCATGCTGCAGGCACTCAAGGACGAACTGACCCGCTTCGGCGCAGACAACGACGCCCGCGAAAGCGCGCGTGGCCGCCGCATGCTCAACATCACGCCGGAGACAGGTGAATTCCTGTCCGTGCTGGTCCGCTTCGGCGCTGCGCGCCGGGTGCTGGAGATCGGCACCTCCAACGGCTATTCGACGCTGTGGCTGGCCGAGGCCGCCGCCGCCATCGACGGCCACGTGACCACGCTGGAATACGCGGAGGACAAGGTGGCGATGGCGCGTGACACCTTCGCGCGCAGTGGCCTGGCCGATCGCATCACGCTGGTCCACGACGATGCAGGACCGTGGCTGGCGCTGGCCGCGGATGCCAGCGTCGACCTGCTGTTCCTCGATTCGGACCGCGGGCAATACGCTGGCTGGTGGCCGCAGTTGCGTCGCGTGCTGCGCCCGGGTGGCCTGCTGGTGGTGGACAACGCCACCTCGCATGCGGAACAGATGGAACCGCTGCGGGCGCTGCTGGAGGCTGATCCGGACTTCAGCACCAGCCTGGTGCCGGTGGGCAATGGGGAGCTGTTGGCCGTACGCAGCGCCTGACTGCTCTACAGGCAGGTGCCAACCTTGGTTGGCAGGCTGTTGCCGGTCGCGCAGAGCCGCCGAGCGTGGGCTCGGCTCTACAGAAGGCAGGCCTTTATAATCCCGCGGTGAGCACCGAACCCGAGACCCTCGCCGCGGTCGAGACCGACACCGCGCCCCTGCAGCTGCTGCACCTGGATGAACGCCTGGCCGTGGTCAACAAGCCTGCCGGGCTGATGGTCCACGACAGCAAGCTGGCCCGTGGCGAAGATGACTTCCTGGCCGACCGCCTGCGCGAGCAGCTGGGCCGCCCGATCTTCCTGGTCCACCGGCTGGATCGCGCCACCAGTGGCTGCCTGTTGCTGGCCTTCGACCGCGAGACCGCCAGTGCAC
The DNA here is from genome assembly GCF_054030835.1 of Stenotrophomonas sp. C-A. Lineage (NCBI taxonomy): Bacteria > Pseudomonadati > Pseudomonadota > Gammaproteobacteria > Lysobacterales > Lysobacteraceae > Stenotrophomonas > Stenotrophomonas sp. C-A. The sequence continues at coordinate 189,757 of NZ_CM132916.1, forward strand.
TGGGCAAGGCCCTGATGGGCGGCGAGGTGCTGAAGGACTACCTGACCGTCTGCCGGGGCTGGCCGGCCGAGCTCTCCTGGCAGGTCGACCATGACCTGGATGGCGGCCCCGGCAAGCCGGTGAAGAAGCCGGCGGTCACCGACTTCCAGCGCTTGGCCACCGGCGAGCTGTCGGTGCCGGTCGGTGAGTTCACCAGCTCGCGTTATGCGTTGCTGCGCTGCCAGCCACAGACCGGGCGCTTCCGGCAGATCCGCCGGCATCTCAAGCACCTGTCGCATCACATGATCGGTGACACCAGCCACGGTGATGGCCGCCACAACCGCATCTTCCGCATGCAGGGCGTGCACCGCATGCTGCTGCACGCCGAGCGCCTGCGCTTCCCGCATCCGGACGGTGGCACGGTGGATGTGCGTGCGCCGCTGGACCGCGAGTTCCAGAAGGCGCTGGACCTGTTCGGCTGGCAGGTGGACGACGCCTGATGCTGCTGCGGTAAGGCGGGCGTGGGCTCGGCTCTACAGCCAGCGGCCGGGCGTGGCCCGGCGCACCCCGTTATTTCTTTTCCGGCTCGTTGACGATTGCTTCCAGATCCTTCTGCAGGTCCGCAAACAGCGGCTGCATGCGGGCCTGGATGGCCACCATCACGTTCTGCATCAGCGCCGGGGTCTTGTCCAGCAGGCTCTGGCCGGCCGCGCTCTCGTAGAACTCGGCCATCGCCAGCACGTCTTCCTTGCTGAAGGTCTTCTTGTACAGGTCCACGTACATCGGCCGCAGCTGCTGCCACGACAAGGCCTGGCGCAGGGTCTGGCTGGTCCGCGCCTGGATCCGCTTCAGCTGTTCCTGCTGCTGGGCGTTGAGCTGGCGCTGTGCGGCCACCTGCTGGAACTGCTGCTGCTGCATCGCCTCGATCTGCGGCAGCATGGTGTCGATCATGCTCTGCGCACGTGACGCGGACAGCAGGCGGTTGATGTCGCCATCGGTCGGCGGCGCGGCCAGGGCCGGAACGCTGGCCACGGCCAGCGCCAGCAGCAGGGCGGCGCGGCGCAGCAGGGACGGCAGGGCGGGTGCGGTGCGGGTCATGCGGGGCTTCCTGCAGTACATGGGACGGCCAGCATACCCGCAGCCAAGGCGAAGGCGGCGTGTTCGGTACCTGATCGGCGGCATACGGTGCGCGATGCCGCACTCCGGCACGTGGCTGCCGCTACAATGCGCGGATGGGCAGTGGACCGGTCACCATCAGCGCGCAGCTTGAAATCCCCGACGGCGAGATCGTCGAGCGGTTCGTGCGTGCCAGTGGTGCCGGTGGCCAGAACGTCAACAAGGTCTCCACCGCGGTGGAACTACGTTTCGACGTGGCCAACTCGCCCTCGTTGCCCGAACCGTTGCGCATGCGCCTGCTGGCGCGGCGTGACCGGCGCATGACCGGCGAAGGCGTGCTGGTCATCGACGCGCAACGTTTCCGGACCCAGGATCGCAATCGCGAGGATGCGCGCGATCGGCTGGCGGCCTTCATCCAGGCCGGGCTGAGCGTGCCCAAACCGCGCAAGGCCACCAAGCCGACCCTCGGGTCGAAACTGCGTCGTCTGGACGCCAAACGCGGGCGCGCGCAGATCAAGCGCGGGCGCTCATCACGTGACTGGGAGTGATTGCTTGAACAACCCGACTTCGTTGCTGCCGGCTGTGCCGCCGCAGATGCCGCAGGTCAAACCCAACGCCTTCCTGCGCTGGCTGGCGCGCTGCACCCTGCGCATGGGCGGCTGGAAGGTGACCGGTACCCTGCCTGACATCCCGAGGCTGGTCTTCATCATCGCCCCGCATTCGTCCAACTGGGATGGCCTGTGGGGCATGGCGGCCAAGATCGCACTGGGCATGAAGGTCAAGGTGCTGGGCAAGGCATCGCTGTTCTGGTGGCCGCTGGGCCCACTGCTGCACAAGCTGGGCGTGATCCCGCTGGACCGCAGCTCGCCGCAGGGCACAGTGGGCCAGGCGGTGGACCTGCTGCGCAACAACGAGAAGATGTGGTTCGCCATCACGCCCGAGGGCACCCGCAAGGCCGTGAAGGACTGGAAGGCCGGCTTCCTGAAGATCGCCCGGATGGCCGACGTGCCGATCCTGGCCGCGTATTTCCACTATCCGGAAAAGACCATCGGCATCGGCCCGCTGTTCACGCCCAGCGGCGATGACGCCGCCGACATGGCCGCCATCCGTGAGTTCTACCGGCCGTGGATGGGCAAGACCCGCGGTACGGTCTGAGCCGGCCGCAGGTCGCCGCATAGACGCCACGTCCGGCACATGCCGGGCGAGCGCGACAGGAGTAGGGTGGAGGGCTGGTATCCCGTACCGTCTGCCCAAGGAGCGTTTTACATGTCGCGTACCGTAGTCCTGGCCGCCGCCATCAGCCTGGCGCTGGCGGCCTGTTCCGGCAAGGAGTCCACCCCCGTGTCCGATGCCCAGAAAGCCCCGGCCCAGCAGCCGGCCGAAGCCTCCACCAATCCGCTGCTGAGCGCCAGCACGCTGCCGTTCCAGGCGCCGCAGTTCGACAAGATCAAGGACAGCGACTACCTGCCGGCGTTCGAGGAAGGCATGCGCCAGCACCTGGCCGACGTGCGCAAGATCGCCGACAGCAGCGAACCGGCCACCTTCGACAACACCATCGTGGCGATGGAGCGCAGCGGCGAGACCCTGAACCGCGTGTCGCGCATTTTCTTCGGCCTGGTCCAGGCCGATACCAACGATGCACGCCAGAAGATCCAGGAAGAGGTGGCGCCGAAGCTGGCCGCGCACCAGGACGAGATCAACCTCGACCCGAAGCTGTTCGCGCGCGTGAAGTCGCTGTACGACCAGCGTGACACGCTGGAACTGGACCCGGTGCAGAAGCGCCTGGTCGAGCATTACTACGACGGCCTGGTGCGCGCTGGCGCGCAGCTGTCCGACGCCGACAAGGCGAGCCTGCGCAAGCTCAACGTGGAAGAAACCACCCTTTCCACCCAGTTCCATACCCGCCTGGTGGCTGCCACCGCCGCCGCGGCCGTTGTCGTTGACGACAAGGCCAAGCTGGCCGGCCTGGACGAGAATGCGATCAACAACGCTGCCACCGCCGCCAAGGATCGCAAGCTGGATGGCAAGTTCCTGCTGCCGCTGCAGAACACCACCCAGCAGCCGGTGCTCGGTTCGCTGAGCGATCGCGACCAGCGCGCCGCTGTGCTGAAGGCCTCGGAAACCCGCGCCGAGCGCGGCGATGCCAACGACACCCGGCAGACCGTGCAGCGCCTGGCCCAGCTGCGTGCGCAGAAGGCCAAGCTGCTTGGCTTCGACACGTTCGCCGACTACCAGCTGGGCGACCAGATGGCCAAGACCCCGGCCGCCGCGCTCAAGCTGCTGACCGACACCGTGCCGGCCGCCACCGCCAAGGCGCGCACCGAAGCCGGCGAGATCCAGAAGGTGATCGACGCGCAGAAGGGTGGTTTCCAGGTCGCCGCTTCGGACTGGGATTTCTACGCCGAGCAGGTGCGCAAGGCCAAGTACGATCTGGACGAGTCGCAGATCAAGCCGTACTTCGAGCTGGACAACGTGCTGCAGAACGGCGTCTTCTACGCCGCCACCCAGCTGTACGGCATCACCTTCAAGCCGCGTACCGACATTCCGACCTACAACCCGGACATGAAGGTGTACGAAGTGTTCGACAAGGACGGCACCTCGCTGGCGCTGTTCTACACCGACTACTTCAAGCGTGACAGCAAGTCCGGCGGCGCCTGGATGGACGTGTTCGTCGAGCAGGACGGCCTGACCGGTGCCAAGCCGGTGGTCTACAACGTCTGCAACTTCACCAAGCCGGCCGCCGGCCAGCCGGCGCTGATCAGCTTCGACGACGTCACCACCATGTTCCATGAGTTCGGCCATGCGCTGCACGGCATGTTCTCGAACGTGAAGTACCCGTCGATTGCCGGCACCGCCACCTCGCGTGATTTCGTCGAGTTCCCGTCGCAGTTCAACGAGCACTGGGCGCTGGATCCGAAGGTGTTTGCCAACTACGCCAAGCACTACAAGACCGGCGAGGCGATGCCGCAGGAACTGGTCGACAAGATCCTCAAGGCACGCAGCTTCAACCAGGGCTATGCGACCACCGAGTACCTGTCGGCCGCACTGCTCGACCTGGCCTGGCACACTCAGAAGGCCGATGCGCCGCTGCAGGATGTCGGCGCCTTTGAAGCCAGCGCGCTGAAGAAGTTCAAGGTCGACCTGCCGCAGGTGCCGCCGCGCTACCGCACCACCTACTTCGACCACATCTGGGGTGGCGGTTACTCGGCCGGCTACTACGCCTACTTCTGGGCCGAAGTGCTGGACCATGACGCCTACCAGTGGTTCACCGAGCACGGTGGCCTGACCGCGGCCAATGGCCAGGAGTTCCGCGACAAGATCCTCTCGCGCGGCAACAGTGTGGAGCTGTCGACCCTGTACCGCGATTTCCGCGGCAAGGACCCGTCGGTGGAACCGCTGCTGAAGTTCCGCGGGCTGAAATAAGAAAACGAAAACGGCGGGGGCAACCTCGCCGTTTTTCTTTGTGTAGAGCCGAGCCCATGCTCGGCTGATGTTTCCTGGAAAGGCAGCCGAGCATGGGCTCGGCTCTACAAAGGCGGAAAAGCCAGTCGAGCATGGCTCGACTCTACAGACAGCGTTACGTTCCCACGTGCACCCGGTTGGCCTGCTCGGCCAGTCCCAGGTGATCCAGTGCGATGTCCAGCGCCAGCACATAGCTCTGCGCGCCATAGCCGGCGGCGATGCCCAGGCGCTGGCCGACACCGGCCGGCAGGCACGGCTCGGCCACTGCGCCGTCGTCGTGCACTTCCACGTAGGCGTTGTGCAGGTAGGGCAGCAGGCGCTGCAGGCGCAGGCTGTTGGCACACGCACCCGGATCAAGCAGCGTCACCTCGCCACGGCTGTGATCAGCCACGCGCAGCGCATCCAGCAGCTCCTGTTCCGAACCGCAGGCACGGATCGCCACGCTGGTGCCGGCATCGATCGCGCGATGCACCAGCGACTTCAGTACCGGCGCCGGCAGTGGCATCGCCGTGCGGATCAACGCACCGGCCGCCTCCGGGCCGCGGATGATGAAGATCGACATGGCTCAGCCCTCCTGCGCCAGGCGGCGGCCAACGATGGCCAGCGACAACGGGTAACCGGCCTGCTGGCTGCGCTGGTCCACCACCACTGCGGCGGGGCCATGCTGCAGGCGCAGGCGTGCCTCCAGGCCGGGCTCGCTGGGCGCCTGCAGCTCGATGTACTGCGCCGGCAGCCGTTCCAGCGCCGCCTGCAGCGCGCCACCTTCGGCCTGCCATTGCGCCTCGTCGGCGGCGCCGACATCCAGCAGTACCCAGTCGGCCGAGCGCGCTTGCGGCTGGCACAGGCACTGGCGTACCTCGGACAGGCTGGCGCAGTCGCTGCACAGCACGCGATGGCCGCTCAGCTGCGCCGGCAGCTGCGGGCGCGGCGCCGACGGAGACGCGTGGCGGATCACCAGGAGGGTCATACAACACCTTGCGGAATGCGCCCTGTGGCGCGGTGGGCACACGATGCGCGTGCTGCCCGTAAAGGTGCGATGCCCGCGGCCGGGCCGGGGCGTAAAACCTGCGTAATCCTTCCTGTAGAGCCGAGCCCACGCTCGGCTGGCGTGCACCGACGCTCGAAGAGCAGCCGAGCGCGGGCTCGGCTCTACAACACGCCGGCTCGGGAACCTCTTCGGCCCGGATGTGGTCTGATGCAGCTACCACTCACCCGGAGCCTGCCATGGACGCTGTTGCCCGCCCTCCCTTTTCCGAACGCGCGCTGGCCTGGCTGAAGAAAGAGGCGCTGCCGTTGCTGGTGATGCTCGGCCTCTTGGCCGCCGCCCGCGACACCCTGGCCAACCACTACGTGGTGCCCAGCGGCTCGATGCAGCCGACCTTGCAGCCCGGCGACCGGGTGGTGGTGGACATGCGCGCCTACGGCCTGCGCCTGCCGTTCACCGCCAAGGAACTGCTGGCGACCGGCACCCCGCAACGCGGCGAGGTGGCGGTATTCGATTCGCCGGCCGACGGCACCCGCCTGATCAAGCGGGTGGCCGCGGTGGCCGGTGACCATGTGCAGCTGCACGAAGGGCACCTGAGCATCAACGGCCAGCCGCTGCAGACCGCCGACCTGCAGGACGTGGAAGCCTTCGGTGAGCGTCGCGCCCGCCTCGACCTGGACATGGGCGGTGGTCCGGACATCGCCGATCTGGTGGTGCCGGCCGGCAAGGTGCTGGTGCTGGGCGACCACCGTGGCAACAGCTTCGATGGCCGCTTCTTCGGCTTCGTCGATGCCGACAAGGTCTACGGCCGCGCCGTGGCGGTGTATTACCGCCGGGGCGCCGGCTTCGAGTGGCAGCGCCTGTAAGCTGAATTGATACTTCCTGTATATCAATCCTGACCTATCAGGTTATGGATCGACTGGATGGACGGGCCTAGTCTGAGGCCCGTTCCCTCCCACGCCCGGCCGTCCCCACCGGCCCGTTGACTCCATGACTGGCGAAACCACGGTGGCCGTCGAACGCCGCCCCCACACCGTCGACTCAGACGCCGAGACCCGCATCCAGCAGGGCACACCGGCCTTCCGCCGCACCGCGCTGGCGCTGTTCCTGGCCGGCTTCTCCACCTTCGGCCTGCTGTACACGGTGCAGCCGCTGCTGCCCGAATTCAGCCGCCACTTCGGCGTGTCCGCCGCCGGCAGCGCGATGTCGCTGTCGCTGACCACCGGCACGCTGGCGGTGGCCATGCTGCTGGCCGGCCTGCTGTCCGACGCGGTCGGCCGTCGCCCGTTGATGATCGCTGCGCTGCTGGCCTCGGCCATGCTGTCGCTGAGCACGGCGTTGGTGGATGACTGGACCACGCTGCTGGTGCTGCGCACCCTGCTCGGCCTGGCGCTGAGCGGCGTGCCGGCGGTAGCGATGACCTACCTGGTCGAGGAAATGGACAGCCGCGCGCTGGGCCTGGCGATGGGCCTGTACATCGGCGGCAATGCCATTGGTGGCATGAGCGGGCGCCTGCTGGCCGGCATCATCGCTGACCACTGGGGCTGGCGCTGGGGCATCGGCGTGGTCTCGATCATCGCGGTGGCCAGCACCGTGCTGCTGTGGCTGCAGCTGCCGCCGTCGCGCCATTTCCATCCCCGCCGTGACGGCCTGCGCCAGTTGCCGTCGCGCTGGCGCACGCTGTTCGCCGACCCGGGGCTGCCGTGGCTGTTCGCCACCTCGTTCGTGCTGATGGGCGTGTTCGTCACCCTCTACAACTACCTGGGCTACCACCTGCTGGCGCCGCCGTACCACCTCAGCCAGACCGTGGTCGGGCTGATCTTCAGCGTGTACCTGGTGGGCACCTTCAGCTCGGCGTGGATGGGCCAGCAGGCCACGCGCTACGGCCGCGGTCGCATCCTGTCGATCTCGTTCGCACTGATCGGCGCCGGCATCGCGCTGCTGGCACTGCCTTGGCTGAGCACAATGGCACTCGGCATCGCGCTGGTGACGTTCGGCTTCTTCGGCGGTCACTCGGTAGCCAGCAGCTGGGTTGGCAGCCGTGCCGGCACGATGCGCGCGGAAGCCTCGGCGCTGTACCTGTTTGCCTATTACCTGGGTTCGAGTGTGCTCGGTGCTTTAGGCGGCCTGGCCTATGCGGCGTGGGACTGGCTGGGTGTGTGCCTGTTCGCCGCCGTGCTGACCCTGATCGGCGGTGGCATTGTCTGGGCGCTGCAGCAGCGCGCCCCGCAGCCGGTGACGGCGTGATCCTACTCTGGTATAGGCCGACCTTGGTCGGCGCTGTGGTCGTGGGCCAACCAAGGTTGGCTACTACCCGGTGGGTTGCACGCTCAGCCCTCCACGAACGCCCCGCGCAGCAGCCCAGCGAAGTTGCGGATCAGCGGCGTCACCCGTTCGCGATGCCAGGCCAGCTGCACTTCCGAATGCGCGCCAGCATCGGCCAGTGCCACGAAGCGCGATCCTTCCACCCGGATGTGATCGCACGACGACGGCAGGATGGCTGCGCCCAGGCCCGCGGCGGCCAGACTGATCAGCGTCGAGGCTTCACCCGCCTCCTGCACGATGCGTGGCGTGAATCCGGCAGCCGCACACAACGCGATCATGTGGTCATGGATGCCCGCACCCGCGCTGCGGCGAAATGCCACGAACGGCTCCTGCGCGAAGTCGCGCAGCGACAGCGTTCCTTGTTTCGACAGTTTGCGCAGGGCGGGGTGGTCGGCATGCACGATCAACGCCAGCGGGTCGACGAACAGGCTGTGCGCCACCAGTTCCGGCGGCAACGCGCGCTTGCGGATGATGCCCACGTCCAGTGAACCGTCGAGCAGCGCATCGATCTGCTGCAGCGTGTTCATCTCGCTCAGCTGCAGGCGCACCTGCGGGTACTGCTGGCGGTAGCGCAGGATCGAACGCGGAATCTGCGGCGACAGCGGCGTGGCCCGGGTCAGGCCGATGTGCAGCTCACCCTGCTCGCCGCGCTGCGCGCGCTGCACCTCATCCACCGCCGTTTCCACTTGCTGCACGATGGCGCGTGCACGCTCCTGCAGCAGCTCACCGGCAGGCGTCAGCTGCACACGACGATGGCTGCGCACGAACAACCGCGCACCGATCAGTTCCTCCAGCTGCCGGATCTGCTGGCTGAGCGGCGGCTGTGACATGCCCAGCCGCTCGGCCGCCTGGCCGAAGTGCAGCGTATCGGCGACAGCGAGGAAGTAGCGCAGGTGACGGAGTTCGATGGACATGGGGCCAGTTTATTCATCGTCAGCCGGAAATGAATCAGAGATGGGATCCGATCCCGTGCCGACCAACGGTCGGCACCCACCAACAGCAGCTGGCACCAACAGCAGCGACCAACTGTCGAAGGCGGGGTGGGTCCGGTTGCGGGGGTGTGAGCGGCATGGATGCCGCGACCAAGCCCCCATGGACGGGTTCACGGCGTCCCCCGCAACCGGACCCACCCCGCCATCCCACGGAATGCCCGCTGTTGCCGTTGACGTTGCCGTTGCTTCGGCCTCTGCAGGTGCAGGGCGGCAGCCCTGCAAACCAGAACACCCCTCACCGCTCCGAATGCCCGCTCTGGTCGTAATCGCGCGGGCTGAACAACTCCGGCTGGATCAGCTCGATGAACGCCCGCGCCTGCGCCGACAGTGCCTTGCCCCGGCGCACGATCACCCCGTAACTGCGCTCCGGGAACCAGCGCTTCATCGACCGCGCCGCCAGCCGCTCGCGGTCGGCCTCGTTCAGGCACAACGCCGGCACGATGGAAATGCCCATGCCCATCGCCACGTACTGTTTGATCACTTCCCAGCCGCCCACCTCCAGCGCCACGGTGTAGGCGATGCGGTGGCGCTGGAACACCTGGTCGACCAGCCGGTAGGTGATCTGCCGCTTCGGTGGCAGCACCAGCGGATAGCGCGCGATGTCGGCCAGTTCCAGTTCGCCTCCGCTGGCCAGAGGATGGTCATGCGGGGCGATCAGCACCTGCTCGAAACGGTAGGCCGGCGCGTAGCTGAGGTCGGCCGGCACATCGGTCATCGAACCGATCGCCAGGTCGGCGGCATCCTCGCGCAGCAGGTCGGTGCCGTCGGCGCTGATCGCGTTGTGCAGGGTCAGGCGCACGTCCGGATGATGCAGGCGGAAGCGTTCGACGATCTTCGGCAGCAGGTACAGGATGGTCGAGCTGTTGGCGGCGATGTTCAGCTCGCCCGCGTCCAGGCCACGCACCTTGTCGCGGAACCGCGCCTCCAGCCCGTCCAGGTTCTCCACCAGCGGCTGTGCCATTTCGTACAGCAGCTGGCCCTCGCGGCTGGGCACCAGGCGCCGCCCGCTGCGCTCGAACAACGGCACCCCCAGCTCCCGTTCCAGCGCCTGCAACTGCAGGCTGATGGCCGGCTGGCTGACGAAAAGTGCCTCAGCCGCCCGTGAGACCGAGCCCAGGCGCACCGTCTGGCAGAACGCGCGCAGCGGCTTCAACCGGTCGGATTTGTAGGAAAAACGCGGACTTGGTGAGGGGCGCGTGGTCATGGCGTTACAAGTATTAGCACAACTTATGTAGAGCATTGCAAAAACTGTTTTGCCAAATACTCGGCCCGGGCGGCACCGTGGAGGCGTTCCCCCACCGCTGGAGTTGCCCCATGTCCGCCGTCGCTTCCGCTGTTCCCACCCCTGCCAGCAAGGCCACCCCCGGCATCGCCCTGGCGACCCACGTGGCCGGCCAGGACACCGTGCTGCCGGCGCCGCTGCTGGCCCTGCTGGTGTCGCTGCACCGTGCGGTGGAACCGGGCCGGCAGGCACGGCTGCAGGCCCGCCGCGAGCGCCAGGCGTTCTTCGACCAGGGCGGCCTGCCGGACTTCCGTGAAGACACCCTCGCGATCCGTAGCGGCGACTGGACCGTCGCGCCGCTGCCGGCCGCGCTGCAGGACCGCCGCGTCGAGATCACCGGCCCGACCGACCCGAAGATGGTCATCAACGCGCTGAACTCGGGTGCCAAGGTGTTCATGGCCGACTTCGAGGATTCGACCTCGCCGACCTGGCGCAATCTGCTGGCCGGCCAGCAGTCGCTGGCGGCGGCGGTGCGTGGTGATCTGGAATTCACCGCCGCCAATGGCAAGCACTACACCCTGCGCCCGTACGACGAACAGGCCGTGCTGATCGTGCGCCCGCGCGGCTGGCATCTGGACGAGAAGCACGTGCGCATCGATGGCCAGTTCATCGCCGGCGGCCTGTTCGACGCGGCGGTGTTCGCCTTCCACAACGCCCGCACCCTGCAGGCCAAGGACCGCGGCCCGTACTTCTACCTGCCCAAGCTGCAGAGCATGGAAGAGGCGGCGCTGTGGGAGACCGCGCTGTCGCACATCGAAGGCATGCTCGGAATGCCGCACGGCCAGATCAAGGTGACCGTGCTGATCGAAACGCTGCCGGCGGTGTTCGAGATGGACGAGATCCTGCACGCACTGCGTGACCGCATCGTCGGCCTGAACTGCGGGCGCTGGGATTACATCTTCTCGTACCTGAAGACCTTCCGCCGCCACGCCGACCGCGTGCTGCCCGAACGCGGCCAGGTGACCATGACCCAGCCGTTCCTGAAGGCGTATTCGGAACTGCTGATCCAGACCTGCCACCGCCGCGGTGCGCATGCGATGGGCGGCATGGCCGCGCAGATCCCGATCAACAACGATGCCGCCGCCAACGAACAGGCGATGGCCCGGGTGCGCGCCGACAAGCTGCGCGAAGTCACCGCCGGCCATGACGGCACCTGGGTTGCGCATCCGGCGCTGATTCCGGTGGCGATGGCCATCTTCGACGAACACATGCCCGGTGCGAACCAGCACAGCGTGCTGCGCCAGGATGTGCGCGTCGGCCGCGACGAACTGATCGCGCGGCCGCCAGGAACCATCACCCGCGCCGGCTTCGAGGGCAACGTGGAAGTCTGCGTACGCTATCTGGCGGCGTGGCTGGATGGCAACGGCTGCGTGCCGATCCATCACCTGATGGAGGACGCGGCCACCGCCGAGATCAGCCGCAGCCAGCTGTGGCAGTGGCTGCACACACCGGGCCAGCAGCTGGACGATGGCACTGCGATCGATCTGGCGCTGCTGGATTCCACCCTCTCGCAGCTGCCGGCACGGCTGGGCGATACCGCCGCGCTGCCTGGTGGTGCGCGCATCAGCGAAGCCATCGCCCTGCTCGGCGAACTGAGCCGCAGCGACGAACTGACCGATTTCCTGACCCTGCCGGCCTACGCGCGCATCGACTGACCGACTGCCCGCAAACCCGCCGTTTCCCTCCCCGCTGCACGCACGAACCGAACTGGAGAAAGACATGAGCAAGCTGCCCACTGCCGAACAGATCCAGCACGACTGGGATACCAACCCGCGTTGGGAAGGCATCCAGCGCAACTACAGCGCCGCCGACGTGGTGCGCCTGCGCGGCACCGTCCACATCGAGCATTCACTGGCCCGCCTGGGTGCGGAGAAGCTGTGGGCGTCGCTGCATGAGCGCGAGTTCGTCAACGCGCTGGGTGCGCTGACCGGCAACCAGGCCATGCAGCAGGTCAAGGCTGGCCTGAAGGCCATCTACCTGTCCGGCTGGCAGGTGGCGGCCGACGCCAACCTGGCCGGCCAGATGTACCCGGACCAGTCGCTGTACCCGGCCGATTCGGTGCCGGCAGTGGTCAAGCGCATCAACAACACGCTGCTGCGCGCCGACCAGCTGCACCATGCCGAAGGCAAGGATGACATCGACTTCCTGCAGCCGATCGTGGCCGATGCAGAAGCCGGTTTCGGTGGCGTGCTCAATGCCTTCGAACTGATGAAGGCGATGATCGAGGCCGGTGCCGCCGGCGTGCACTTCGAGGATCAGCTGGCCTCGGTGAAGAAGTGCGGCCACATGGGCGGCAAGGTGCTGGTGCCGACCCGTGAGGCGATCGAGAAGCTCAACGCGGCGCGCCTGGCCGCCGACGTGCTGGGCGTGCCGACCCTGCTGGTCGCGCGCACCGATGCCGAAGCAGCGGATCTGCTGACCAGTGACATCGACGGCAACGACAAGCCGTTCACCACCGGTGAGCGCACCGTCGAAGGCTTCTACAAGACCCGCAATGGCCTGGACCAGGCGATCAGCCGTGGCCTGGCCTATGCACCCTACGCCGACCTGGTGTGGTGCGAGACCGGCAAGCCGGATCTGGAATTCGCACGCAAGTTCGCCGAGGCGATCCATGCGAAGTTCCCGGGCAAGCTGCTGGCCTACAACTGCTCGCCCAGCTTCAACTGGAAGAAGAACCTGGACGACGCCACCATCGCGAAGTTCCAGCGCGAGCTGGGCAGCTACGGCTACAAGTTCCAGTTCATCACCTTGGCCGGCTTCCATGCGCTGAACTACGGCATGTTCAACCTGGCCCACGGCTATGCACGCCGCCAGATGAGCGCGTTCGTGGAGCTGCAGGAAGCCGAGTTCGAAGCGGCCGAGCGTGGCTTCACTGCGGTCAAGCACCAGCGCGAGGTCGGTACCGGCTACTTCGACGCGGTGACCCAGGCGATCCAGCAGGGCCAGTCGTCGACCACCGCGCTGACCGGCTCGACCGAGGAAGAGCAGTTCCACGGCGGGCGCAGCGAACGCGCTGCGTGATGCGGTAGTGCCGGCCGCTGGCCGGCAACCCGTCGATGTTCCCGAGGTCCAGATGGTTGCCGGCCAGCGGCCGGCACTACCGGGCCTCAGAGCGATCAGGGTGGCCAGGGAAGGGCCAGACAACGCCGGCCGGTCGGGGGACCTGCCGGCGTTGTTGTATCGATGCAAAGGCGCGGCCAGCAGGCAGCGTCAATCAGGCGCACCCCGTGTGCCGGCAACTTGGCCGAAACCCTGTGAAACCCGGCATCGGATTGATCCAGCAGGGGTTTTGCCCGGACACCCGTGACCAGAACGGGCCACCATCGATCTTCACATCAATCAAGATCGGCAGAAGGGTCAAAATGAGATAGGGCGCACACTTTAAAGCGGTGCTATGCTCCGCGGCTCACCAGGGGACGCTGGCGGCGGGTGCAGGGAATGACCGGCAGGGGTGCGGCCGAGAACAGTGATGTGACGTCAGGTATCGCCCGGGTGGCGATGGCCGAGATCGTGCACGCGCTGCTGTCCGCTGCCGAGGTGGCATTGTTCGCCAGATTTGCCCGTCCATGCAAGCTTCATGCCGGACAGTGGTTGTTCCAGCGTGGCCATCGCGGCGAACGGATGTATGTGATCCTCCAGGGCCAGATCGAACTGGACTTCGGCGAGGACCTGGTGATCAAGACGCTCGGCCAGCATGAGTTCTTCGGTGAGCTTGGCCTGCTGGTCGGTGATCACCTGCGCAGCGCCAGTGCACGCGCGCTGGCCGACTGCGAAGTACTGGAGCTGGGCCCGGCCGATTTCCATCGCCTGGTGGAATCCGATCCCGGCCTGGTCGCCTACTTCCTGCGGCGCACGATCATGCGCGTGCTGACCAACGAGCAGGCCCTGATCAGCCAGCTGCGCCGGCGCAACCATGATCTGGAAACCGCGCTGGACAATCTGTACATCACCACCCATCAGCTGACCCACACCCGTGAGCTGGTGCGTACCGATGAACTGACCGGGCTGCACAACCGCCGTGGCCTGACCCTGTACCTGCAGGAGTGCCGCGCCGACGGTGACGGGTTGCCGCAGGCCCTGCTGCTGATCGACTGCGACCGCTTCAAGCAGATCAATGATCGTCACGGCCACCAGGCCGGCGACCGTGTGCTGCAGAGCATGGGCAACATCCTGCGCTCGATGGCCGGTGAGCAGGACCTGGCCTGCCGCCTCGGCGGCGATGAGTTCTGCCTGATCCTGCGCCGTGGCAATCACGAGATCGTGCAGCACGCGGCCGAGTTCATCCTCAGCGCGGTGCATGGCCTGCTCGAACGCAGTCATGGCACGCCGCATGTCAGCCTGGTCAGCATCGGTGCCAGCCTGCTGGCGCCGGAGGCCGGCTGGAGCGAGTGGTATGCCAGTGCGGACCGCGCGCTGTACCAGGCCAAGCGCGATGGCGGCAACTGCCTGCGCTGGGTGGATGCTCCGGACGGCCCATAGGGAGATGCAGGCGATGAATGGCGACAACGGAACGTCAGCCCCGCATAGCCCCCAGCTACGCGCCCTGCTGTTCACCGATCTGTGTGATTCGCTGCAGCTGGTCGAGCGGATCGGCGACGTCGCGGCCGCGAGCCTGTTCCAGGAACACGACCGCCTGGTGCTGGTGTTGCAGCACCGCTGGAATGGCCAGCTGATCGATCGCTCCGACGGTCTGTTCATGCTGTTCGAGCGCGCCATCGATGCGCTCGGTTTCGCGCTGGACTACCAGTGCGAACTGCACACGCTGGGCCAGCAGCGTTCGATTGAACTGCGTGCGCGTGCCGGCCTGCATGTGGGTGACGTACTGACCTGGGACAACAGTCCCGAAGCGGTGCGCGCCGGCGCCAAGTCGATGGAAGTGGAAGGGCTGGCCAAGCCGATGGCGGCGCGCCTGATGATGCTGGCACGGCCTGGCCAGATCCTGTTGTCGGCCGTGGCCGAATCACTGACCCGCCGCGCCACCGATGCGTTGGGCGAGCGCGGCGCGCGCCTGCTGTGGAAGTCGCACGGGCGCTGGCGCTTCAAGGGCGTGCCGGTGGTGCAGGAAGTGATCGAAGTAGGCGAGATCGGCTCGGCGCCGTTGCGCATGCCGCGTGCCAATGCCAAGGCGCGCCGTGACCTGCCGCTGTGGCGGCAGCCACTGGTGCTGGCCGCTGAAGGTCTGGTACTGACGGTGGTGGTGCTGGGCGGCTGGCTGCTGCTGCGACCTGAACCGGCGATCGCGTTCGCCGAGCGCGACTGGGTGGTGCTCGGCGATGTCGACAACCTCACTGGCGACCCGATCTTCGACGACTCGATGCGGCACGCCATCCGGATTGCGCTGGAGCAGTCGCGTTACGTGAACGTGCTGTCGGAGGGCAAGATCCGCGAGAGCCTGGAAATGGCGCGGCTCTCGGGCGATACCCGGCTCAACCGCGATACCGCGGCCGAGGTGGCGGTGCGCGAGGGCGCGCGCGCCGTGTTGTTGCCGACCGTGCGGCAGAAGATTGGTGGCTATGAGCTGGCCATCGACGTCGCCGCACCCGGCACCGGCCAGGTGATCCAGACGTTCACCGCCACCGTGGATCGATCCGATCAGATGGTGTTCGCGGTGGACGACGTGGTCGGGCGCCTGCGGCGCGGACTGGGCGAATCGGTGGCGAGCCTGGAACAGTCGTTGCCGCTGCCGCGGGCATCGACCCAGGACCTGCGCGCACTGCGTGCGTTTGCCCTGGCCGAAAGCGCACTGGGCCAGCGTCGCTTCGAAGAAGCACGCAACCTCTACCAGGCGGCGATCGATATCGATCCCGGTTTCGCCCTGGCCTACATGGGCGTGGCCAAGCTGCTGGCCCGCACTGCGCAGGTTGCGGACGCGCGTGACGCGCTGGAGCACGCGCTGGCCCAGCAGCAGCGCTTGCCCGCGCGTGAGCGCCTGTACCTGAAGGGCTGGCAGGCCGAACTGGAACCCGGTGGCTGGCCGCTGGAACAGTGGCGTGCACTGGCCAAGATCTATCCGGATTCGTTTGCGGGGCTGTCCAATACCTCCTGGGGGCTGCTGCAGGACAATCGCTTCGCCGAGGCCGCGCCCTATGCGCGCGCCGCGACGGTGCCTCAGGACCCGTTGCGGCTGTATCCGATGATCCATCTGGCGCGGGCACAGTTGGGCCTCGGCCTGCCGCAGCAGGCAACGCGCACCTTGCACCAGGCACAGATGCTGCGCGGCAATGACGAGGCCGACGACCTGGATGTGGACGTGCTGGTTGCGCAGGGCCTGGACGCACAGGCACAGCAGCTGTTGATGCGGTTGCCGCGGGGGGATGACCTGCAACAGCGCATGCGCCTGCGGGCAAACCTGCTGGTGGCTGCGGAGCAGCGTGATTGCAGCAGCCTGCATGCCGCGATCGCTGCGGATGGCCCGGCACCGGATCTGATCGACTACCAGATCCATCAACGGCTGCAACACGCCACCGTGACCACGTTGTGCACGGCCGGCGATGCGAAGGAGCTTGAATCCATCGCCGCCATGCTGCGACCGCTGCTGCGGAAGAACGACGACTCCGCCGTGGGTAGCCGCAGTCTGCAGCTGCTGGCCCTGACCTATCTGGCCCAGCGCCAGGGCCAGCATGCGCTGGCCGCAGAGTGGCTGCGTGACCACGGCGAACTGCTGGAGCGGCAGCGCAGCCCTGTGGTGGGCAAGTGGCGCCGGGTTGTGCTGGCGATGGCCGAACTGGCGCAACAGCGTCCGCAAGCGGCACGCCACCTGCTCGAGCCCACCTTTGATGGCAGCGAACCGGTGCAGGCCCATGTTGTGCTGCTGCAGGCATTGCGTGCCGAGCAGGACACTGCCGGCGTGCGCCGCGAGCAGGCCTGGCTGGCCCGGCACCACGGTCAGGCCATTGCCGAGGTGGCGTCCATGCAGGTCTGGCAGCCCCTGAATGTGCACGACATCGCCACGGAGGCGACGTCGGTGCGGGTGCCGCGTTGATGCGGACTCAGGCGTTGACGCGCTCGTCGATCCGGTCGGCTTCGAAGCAGAACACCACCGTCATCGAGGCGGTTGAGGCACTCAGGTACGCATGCAGCGAATCGCGGGTGCGGCGCAGCTCCTCGACCGAAGCCAGGGTGCCGATCTTCATGCAGTCGTTCTCGCCAACGGCACCGTCCAGGCCGATCGAGGCCAGGGCCTTGCCCGGCGATGCGGTGAAGTGGTTGCGGAAGTCGTCGTTGCCGATCAGGTGGTCCAGCAGGGTGCTGGCGTCTTCGGCGGAAAGGCGGGGATGGGTGCTCATGGGGATCGTCCGTAGGTTGAGTTTCTCGTATCGGCCGCGACAGCCTGCCATTGAGGGCGGTGGCGTGCATGTCGCTAAAGTTGGCCGCGTCGCGGTCGTTGCTGCTATGCCGGTTGTGCGGCAGAAGGAAGGAAACCCATGCGCCTGCGCCGCTGCGCCAGCCTGATGTTCGAGCCCCGCGAGTCGGTCACCCTGGACCTGCGCGCGATGCTGGCCGGCCAGGCCGAGATGGACAGCCAGATCAGCTGGGTGGCCCTGGCCGCCCATCTGGACCAGCCGCTGCCGGTGGACGCCGAGGAGCGCCAGCTGCTGGGCGAGCTCAGCGCGCACCGCTGGAGCGAACCGCCGGCCGGCACCTCTCCGGCGATGCTGGCGCGCCTGGTCGAGCAGGGGCTGCTGCTGACCGACCCGCCGGATGAAGTCGGGCACCAGATGCGTGATGAGGCATTGCGACGCAGCCAGTGGTGGCCGTTGGCCGCATTGGCCCATCGCCATGCGCGCTGGCAGGCGGTGGACAGCGTGGAGGACATGCGTCGCCAGGGTCTGGATACCGCTGCCGGCCTGCGCCAGCGGCTGGGGCCGCCGCCACCGGTGGTGCAAGCCCTGCAGGGCGACTACCAGCCGCTGCCGCGCAGCGAAGAGGCCGCGTTCGACGCGCTGCTGGCGCAGCGCACGACCTGCCGCAATTTCGACCCGCAGCGTGCACTGCCATTGCCGCTGCTGGCCCAGGTGCTGCAGCGCACGCTGATGGCCCACGCGGTGCAGAAGGTCGAGCGTGATACGGAGTTCCTGAAGAAGAACGTGCCCTCCGGCGGCGGCCTGCATCCCACCGAAGGTTTCCTGCTGGTACAGAACGTGGAAGGGCTGGTACCAGGGCTGTACCACTACCACCCCGTGCAGCACGCGGTACTGCCGTTGCCCTCGCCGCCGCCCGATGCATTGCCCGCGCTGGCACGGCGGATGCTGTCCGGTCAGGAGTGGTTCGCCGATGCACCGGCGCTGCTGGTGCTGGCACCGCGGTACGACCGCTGCTTCTGGAAGTACCGCAACCACGCCAAGGCGTATCGTGCGGTGACGCTGGATGTCGGCCACATCTCGCAGCTGCTGTACCTGTGCGCGACCGAGCGTGGCCTGGCGGCATTCGTCACCGCAGCCATCAACGATGCCGATGTCGATCGTGCCTTCGGTTTCGACGGCATCGGGCAGAGCGCGATGGCCATCTGCGGCCTGGGCTGGCGCAGTGCCACGCTGGACACGGCCGAATTCGATCCTGCTGGCCGGGTGGTGGTGGGCGACGACCGCTGAGCGGTCGCCGCCGCGGCGTTCACGCCGCCTCGAAGTCCACCAGTACTGCACCGTCACCCACCTGGTCGCCGGCCTTGGCGCGGTAACCCTTCACCGTGCCGTCCGCCGGTGCCTGCAGGGTGTGCTCCATCTTCATCGCTTCCAGCACCACCAGCGGCGTGCCGCGCTTGACCTCGGTACCGGCGGCGACCAGCGTGGCGACGATCCTGCCCGGCATCGGCGCCAGCAGGCTGCCGGCATCGGCCACGGCGTGGTCCGATTCGCCCACCGGATCATGCAGGGTGAAGCGGTGCTGGCTATCGGCGCCGAACAGATACAGCTGGTCGCCCTCGCGCAGCAGCTGCAACGACCAGCGGCGCTCGCCCAGCTGCACCGTCAGGCCCTGCATATTGGCCGTGCCGATCACCTGCACCGGCGCCGCATCGTCGCACTGCACGCGCCAGCCATCGGCCTGCGCCCACACCTTCAGCGTGTGCCGGCGCTCTCCCTGCTGCAGCGGCAATACGCGCGGCGCGGACGCGCCAAGGCGCCAGCCGTCCTGCGCCTGCCACGGCGAATGCGGGTCGCGCGCATCGCTGCCGGCACCGGCAGTGCTTGCAACAGCGGCCACGGCGGCCAGCTGCCACAGGGCATCATCCGTATCGCCCGCTGCACTCAATGCCGCCTGTTCGCGTTCGATCAGCGCGGTATCCAGCTTGGCGTGCGCGAACGAATCGGTGTTCACCAGCCGGCGCAGGAAGCCGGCATTGGTGGTCACGCCCACTACCTGGCAGTCGGCCAGCGCCTGGCTCATGCGGCGCAGCGCGGCATCGCGGTCCACGTCCCAGACGATCAGCTTGGCAATCATCGGATCGTAGTACGGGGTGATGCTGTCGCCTTCCTCCACGCCGGTATCCACGCGCACATGGGCAGACGGCGCCGGCAGGCGCAGGCGGCGCAGGGTACCGGTGGAGGGCAGGAAGCCGCGGTCGGCATCTTCTGCGTACAGGCGTGCTTCGATGGCATGGCCGTGGATCGCCAGCTGCTCCTGGCGCAGCGGCAGCGGCAAGCCCGAGGCCACGCGCAGCTGCCATTCCACCAGGTCGGTGCCGGTGATGTATTCGGTCACCGGGTGCTCAACCTGAAGGCGGGTGTTCATTTCCATGAAGTAGAAATCGCCGTCCGGGCCGGCGATGAACTCCACCGTGCCGGCACCGACGTAGCCCACCGCGCGCGCGGCATCGACCGCCGCCTTGCCCATCGCCGCGCGGCGTTCGGCACTCATGCCTGGCGCCGGGGCTTCTTCCAGCACCTTCTGGTGGCGGCGCTGCACCGAGCAGTCGCGCTCGAACAGGTACACCGCATCACCGTGGGAATCGCCGAACACCTGGATCTCGATATGGCGCGGGCGCTCGACATACTTCTCGACCAGCACGTGGTCATTGCCGAACGCCGAGGCCGCCTCGCGCTGGCAGCTGGCCAGCGCATCGACGAAGTCCTCGCTGCGCTCGACCTTGCGCATGCCCTTGCCACCGCCACCGGCGCTGGCCTTGATCAGCACCGGGTAACCGATGGCGTCGGCCTGTTCGCGCAGGAAGGACGGTTCCTGCTGGTCGCCGTGGTAGCCCGGAGTCAGCGGCACGCCGGCTTTCGCCATCAATGCCTTGGCCGCGCTCTTGTCGCCCATCGCGCGGATGGCGCTGGCCGGCGGCCCGATGAAGGTGATGCCGGCGGCGGCGCAGGCATCGGCGAAGTCGGCATTCTCGGACAGGAAGCCGTAACCGGGGTGGATCGCCTGCGCGCCGGTCAGGCGTGCGGCGTCGAGCAGGGCATCGCCGCGCAGGTAACTTTCACGTGCAGCGGCCGGACCGATGTGGATGGCTTCGTCGGCCAGGCGCACGTGGCGCGCGTTGCGGTCGGCATCGGAATATACCGCCACGGTGGCGATGCCGAGGCGGCGGCAGGTGGCGATGACGCGGCAGGCGATTTCGCCGCGATTGGCGATCAGGACTTTGGTGAACATGGCAACGGGCTTCATGGGAGCGTGCTCGGTCATGGCATGGGTTACATGCGGAACACGCCGAAGCGCGTCTGCTGCGGGGCGGCGTTGAGGCTGGCCGACAGCGCCAGGGCCAGTACGCGGCGGGTGTCGGCCGGATCGATCACGCCGTCGTCCCACAGGCGCGCGCTGGCGTAGTACGGGTGGCCCTGCTGCTCGAACTGCTCGCGGATCGGTGCCTTGAACGCATCCTCCTCCGCTGCCGGCCACTGGCCGCCCTTGGCTTCGATGCCATCGCGCTTGACCGTGGCCAGCACGCTGGCGGCCTGTTCGCCACCCATCACGCCGATGCGCGCGTTGGGCCACATCCACAGGAAGTTCGGCGAGTACGCGCGGCCGCACATACCGTAGTTGCCGGCCCCGAACGAGCCACCGATCACCACGGTGAACTTGGGCACCTTGGCGCAGGCCACCGCCATCACCAGCTTGGCACCGTCCTTGGCGATGCCGCCCTGTTCGTACTTGCGGCCGACCATGAAGCCGGTGATGTTCTGCAGGAACACCAGCGGGATGTTGCGCTGGGTGCACAACTCGATGAAGTGCGCGCCTTTCAGTGCCGACTCGGAGAACAGGATGCCGTTGTTGGCGATGATGCCGATCGGGTAGCCGTTCAGATGGGCAAAGCCAGTGACCAGGGTTGCGCCGTAGCGCGGCTTGAACTCGTCAAAGCGCGAGCCATCGACCAGGCGTGCGATGACCTCGCGCACGTCGTAGGGCTTGCGCGTATCGGCGGGAATCACCCCATACAGTTCATGCGCCGGCAGCAGCGGTTCCTCGGGCGCCTGCACCGCCATCGCCGGCTCCGGCTTGCGCCAGTTCAGCTGGGCGATGATCGCGCGCACCCGTGCCAGCGCCTGCAGATCGTTGTCGGCCATGTGGTCGGCCACGCCGGAGATGCGGGTGTGTACGTCGGCACCGCCCAGTTCCTCGGCCGTCACCACTTCACCGGTGGCGGCCTTCACCAGCGGCGGGCCGCCGAGGAAGATCGTGCCCTGTTCGCGCACGATTACCGTTTCATCGCTCATCGCCGGCACGTAGGCGCCGCCGGCGGTGCAGCTGCCCATCACGCAGGCGATCTGCGGAATGCCCTGCGCCGACAGGTTGGCCTGGTTGTAGAAGATGCGGCCGAAATGATCGCGGTCGGGGAAGACTTCGTCCTGCAGCGGCAGGAACGCGCCGCCGGAATCGACCAGGTAGATGCACGGCAGGTGGTTCTGCTCGGCGATCTCCTGCGCGCGCAGGTGCTTCTTCACCGTCATCGGGTAGTAGGTGCCGCCCTTGACCGTGGCATCGTTGGCCACGATCACGCATTCCACGCCGCTCACGCGGCCGATGCCGGCCACCACGCCGGCGGCAGGCACGGCGTCTTCGTACATGCCATGCGCGGCCAGCGGTGCGATTTCCAGGAAGGCACTGCCGGGGTCGAGCAGGGCGTCGATGCGGTCGCGCACCAGCAGCTTGCCGCGTGCGGTGTGCTTGGCGCGTGCCGCCTCGCTGCCGCCCAGCGCGGTGCGGGCAAGCGTGGCGTGCAGATCGTCAACCACGGCCTGCATGGCCGCGCGGTTGCTTTCAAACGTTTCGCTGCCCGGTTGCAGCTGGCTGTTCAGGACGGTCATCGCGGTGGCCTTACAGGGTGCGCTGGAACAGTTCGCGGCCGATCAGCATGCGGCGGATCTCCGAAGTGCCGGCGCCGATTTCATACAGCTTGGCGTCACGCCACAAACGGCCGGTCGGATACTCGTTGATGTAGCCGTTACCGCCCAGGATCTGGATGGCCTGGCCGGTCAGCCAGGTCGCCTTCTCGGCGGCGTACAGGATGGCACCGGCCGCGTCCTGGCGGGTGGTGCGGCCCTGGTCGCAGGCGCGCGCCACGGCATAGACATACGCACGGCAGGCGCCCAGGCCCACGTACATGTCGGCGATCTTGCCCTGGATCAGCTGGAAGCTGCCGATCGCCTCGCCGAACTGGTGGCGCTCGTGCACGTACGGCATCACCACGTCCATCGCCGCGGCCATCAGGCCCAGCGGGCCGCCGGACAGCACCACGCGCTCGTAGTCCAGGCCGGACATCAGCACGCGCACGCCACCGCCGACCTGGCCCAGCACGTTCTCTTCCGGCACTTCGCAATCCTGGAACACCAGCTCGCAGGTGGGCGAGGAGCGCATGCCCAGCTTGTCCAGCTTCTGCGCGGTGGAGAAGCCCTTCATGCCCTTCTCGACCAGGAACGCGGTAATGCCCTTGGCGCCGGCGTCCATGTCGGTCTTGGCATAGACCACCAGCACGTCGGCATCCGGGCCGTTGGTGATCCACATCTTGTTGCCGTTGAGCACGTAGCGGTCGCCGCGCTTGTCGGCGCGCAACTTCATCGACACCACGTCCGAACCGGCACCCGGCTCGCTCATCGCCAGCGCGCCGACCAGGCTGCCGTTGCACAGGCCCGGCAGGAAGCGCTGTTTCTGTTCTTCGTTGCCGTTCTTGCGCAGCTGGTTCACGCACAGGTTGGAGTGCGCGCCGTAGGACAGGCCGATGCCGCCGGAAGCACGCGAGATCTCTTCCATCGCCACCACGTGGGCCAGGTAGCCCATGCCGGTGCCGCCGTATGCTTCTTCCACGGTGAGGCCGAGCAGGCCCTGTTCGCCCAGCTTCGGCCACAGGGCCAGCGGGAACTGATTGGTGGCATCGGCCTCGGCGGCCAGCGGTGCGACCTCGGCGGCGGCAAAATGGGCCACGCTCTGGCGCAGCAGGTCGATGTCTTCGCCAAGGTCGAAGTTCAGGGATGGCACGTGCATTGTGGTGGCTCCACGGCGGGATGGCAGGAAATGGACGCACCCGGCGGGGGAGCGGGCGGCGGTCTGCAGGACCGCCGCCCGCACGGGCGATTGGACCCCAGCGTAGCGGGGTTCGGGTAAGAAGTGAATACAAATTCAAAAATTGAAAATAGAATCAAAACATGGCCTACAAACGCTCTGCACTGATGGAAGAACGCCTGGCCGGGGCCCGTGAACGGATCCTGCTGGCCACCCGCGAGCTGGTCGCCACCGGTGGCTGGCGCAATGCTCCGGTAACCGCCGTGGCGACCCAGGCGGGGGTGTCCACCGGCCTGATCTACCGGCACTTCCCGTCCAAGGCCGAGTTGTTCGTGGAGGTGCTCAACGCCGCCGTGGCCCACGAGGTTGCGATCATGGAGCGCATCGCCAGCGGCCCGGAGGTGGCCAGCGAGCGCCTGCGGCTGGCGATCACCGCCTTCGTCCGCCGCGCCCTGGCCGGGCCGGGGCTGGCGCACGCCTTCATCGTTGAACCGGTCGACCCGGAGGTGGAAGCCGAGCGCATGCGCGGTCGCCGCGCCTTCGGTGACGTGTTCCTGCGGCTGGTGGAGGAGGGCGTGGCGGCCGGTGAGCTGCCGGCGCAGGACGCGCATGTGGCCGCCGCCTGCCTGGTCGGCGCCTTCACCGAAGCCATGGTCGGTCCGACCGCGCCCAGCCGCGAAGCACACCGCGACGAAGACGCACTGGTGGATGCGATCTGCAGCTTCTGCCTGCGCGCGATCGGCGCCCCGGTTTTGTAGAGTCGAGCCATGCTCGACTGCTTTTGCTTCTGTTGCCGGGGCCAGATCCCTTTTGCACGGCAAAAGGGATCTGGCCCCGGCCCCCGGCATGTTGCGCCGCACCAGCAGTGACGCCTGTTGTCGCACGCAAAGCGCGTTCTATACTCGGTCCATCACGCAGTCGCTCAGCCGTGGTCCAACGACTATCAGCCAGGGGTAACGAAGAGTGCGGAATTACGATCTGGAGTTCCTGAAACGCTTCTCCATGGTGATCGCGCTGCTGGCGACCATCACCCTCGGCCTCATCCTCCTTGCCGCCTACATCCACACCCGGATTCCGCCCGAGGTGTCGCCGACCGCGGCCAAGCGCACCGAACAGCGCATCTCGCCCACCGGCGCGGTCTATGCCGGCAGCACCGGCGCCGCCGCGCAGGCCGCCGCCAAGGCCGCCGCGCTGGCCAAGGCCGCGTCGCAGGTAGCCTACGGCGGCACCAAGGACGGCAAGGTCATCTTCGACAACCTGTGCACCGCCTGCCACACCACCGGTGTGGGCATGGCGCCGACGCTGGACCATTCGCACTGGGACAAGCGCATCGCACAGGGCAAGGACACCCTCTACAAGCACGCCATCGAGGGCTACACCGGCCCGGACGGCGGCATCATGCCGCCCAAGGGCGGCAACCCGGCGCTGACCGAGGAACAGATCCACGCCACCGTGGACTGGATGCTGGGCAACCTGAAGTAGACGCCCCAACGCGCCGCTTCCTGTAGAGCCGAGCCCTCGCTCGGCTGCTCTCCGCGCGGCGTGGCCATGTGCAGCCGAGCATGGGCTCGGCCCTACGATCCCGAGGCTTTGCCCACCGAGGCCTGATCGCTCAGATGACCTCGCTGCGCAGGCGGGGTTTCGCATTTCAGGGTTAGTCTGTGCGCCTCTTCCATGGAGTCGCCCGTCGATGCGCCGCCGTTCCCTCGCCCTTGCCCTGTCCCTGCTGCTGCCGGCCGGCGCCTTTGCCCAGGCCCAGCCGCAGGCCGCACCGGTCGCGTCGCCCTCCACCGCGCGCAGCAGCGCCACCGTGGTGCTGACCGCTGCGCCGGCCGACTGGCGTGTGCTGGATGGCCAGCGCGTGCGCATCGCCGCACCGCTGACCCTGGCCGGTACCGACGGCCTGGAGCGCTTCGGCCAGCTCACCGTGGCCTTCGATGGCCGCCTCTGGCAGCCGACCGAAGTGGCCGCGCCGGGTACTGCCGGCTACGAACAGGTGATGGCCGACAACCAGCGCCGCCGCCTGGTGCTGGACGACGGCAGCGATGCCCGCGACCCGGCCAGCGTGGCCTACCTGCCGGCCAACCCGGTGCTGCGCACCGGCATGCAGCTGCGCAACGTGCAGGGCATCGCGCGCGTGGACGCACAGGGCCGTCCACGCCTGCAGGTCGAAGGCGCGCTGAAGCTGCCGGAGCTGAAGCGTCCGGCGGTGCCGACCGTGCCGGGCAGCCTGCACGTGGCGGCCTTCAACCTGGAGAACTTCTTCAATGGTGATGGCCAGGGTGGTGGCTTCCCGACCCTGCGCGGCGCGCGCACGCTGGACGAGCACAAGGCGCAGGTGGTCAAGCTGGTCACCACGGTCAACGCGCTGGGCGCCGATGTCGCCGCGCTGATGGAGCTGGAGAACGACGGCTACGGTCCGCAGTCGGCCATCGCCGAACTGGTCGATGCGCTCAACCGGGACCGCGGTGCGCAGGGCGACTGGCGCTTCGTCGACGCGGGCAACGGCCCCGGCGACAACCCGATCCGGGTCGGCATCATCTACCGCAGCGCGCGCCTGCAGCCGGTCGGCAAGCCGGCCACGCTGACCGGTGGCCCGTTCGTCGAGCACAGCCGCGTGCCGCTGGCGCAGGCCTTCCAGGGCAAGCACGGCGCGCCGTTCGTGGTGGTGGCCAACCACTTCAAGTCGAAGGGCTGCCGCGACGCCGCCGGTGCCGACGCCGACCGCAACGACAACCAGGGCTGCTGGAACGCCACCCGCGTGACCTCGGCGCAGCAGCTGCATGCCTGGCTGCAGACCGACCCGACCGGTACCGGTGCCAAGGACGCGGTGCTGCTCGGCGATTTCAATGCCTACGCGATGGAAGACCCGATCCGCACCCTGCATGACCTGGGCTGGCAGGACGCGTTCAAGGTCGCCAAGGTCGAGCATCCCTACAGCTACGTCTACAACGGCTATACCGGCCGCCTCGACCACGCGCTGCTGAGCCCGGGCATGGCCAAGCGCCTGCGCGGCGCCGCCGAATGGCACAGCAACGCCGACGAGCAGGACGCCAGCGGCTACCAGGGCCGCAACGTGCAGGGCCCGTGGCGCAGCTCCGACCACGACCCGCTGCTGCTGGGCTTCGACAAATAACGCCCAACGCCGGGGTCGGAGCCCATTCCGTTGGAATGGGCTCCGACCCCGATGCACACGCTCATCCCCAGGCGATCAACCCGATCGCCAGCACCGCCAGCGCAAGACCCGCGCGGTTCCACTTCGTGGTCGCCTCGCCGAACGCGAACACGCCCACCAGTGCACCCAGCACCACCACGCCGATGTTCATGCCGGCGAACACGGTGGCCGGGCTCTCCGGCATCGACTGATGCGCGTGCACATAGAAAAGAATGTTGCCGCCATTGAGCAGGCCCAGCAGTGCACCCGCGCCGAGGTTGCGCCAGGCCAGCCGGCTGCGGCCACTGAAGTGCCGCCACAGCTGCAGTGCCAGCATCAGCACGAAGGCCACGCTGAAGCTGGCCAGCACCGCCGCCATCGACGGCGTGCCCGACAGTGCCACCTGCTTGAGCAGCACGTCGACCACCGCGAACCCGGCCCAGACGCCCAGCAGCCAGCCCCAGCCACTGGGTGAGGACGCCACCGCCGGTCCGCGCGGGCGCAGGCTGATCGCCACCATGGCGACAAGGCCCAGCGCCAGGCCGACCAACTTCCACGGCGTGGCGGTCTGGCCGAAGAACAGGAACGCGGCGGCCAATGACAGCAGCAGCGACAGCCGCTGCGCCACGTCGCTGCGGACGATGCCGGCCACCGCCACCGCGCGGCCCAGCACCAGGAAGATCGACGGCAGCACCACCGCCAGCGCCAGCAAGGACAGCCATGGCGCATGCGGCGCGCGCAGCGCGTCCAGCGGCGGCTGCAGCACCACCGCCGTCATTGTCGCGGCCACCAGATAGTTCCAGGTGACCATCTGCGCGACATCCAGCTGGCGGCGTCCGGCCACCTTCAACACCACCGAAACCAGCACGCTGCAGATCACGGCCAAGGACAGGTAGAGCATGGGGCGGGCACAGGGCAGGGGCAGGGGACGGTATCATGGTGCCATGCACAAGCCTTCGTTCCCCGTCGCCCCCGGCGAAACCGCCTGCCTCGAACTGGACGGCCCGGCCGGCCCGCTGGAAGTGGTCGTCGACCTGCCCAAGGCCGATGTGCCGGTGCAGCCGATCGTGGCCATCGTCTGCCACCCGCTGTCCACTGAGGGCGGCACCCTGCACAACAAGGTGGTCACCATGACCGCCACTACCCTGCGCGAGCTGGGCATCGCCACGGTGCGCTTCAACTTCCGCAGTGTTGGCGCGTCGGCTGGCACCTTCGATGGCGGCGTGGGCGAGCAGGATGACCTGAAGGCCGTCGCCGCCTGGGTACGCAGCCAGCGCCCGGACGACCGCCTATGGCTGGCCGGTTTCAGCTTCGGCTCGTTCGTTTCGCTGAAGGCGGCTGCCGCGCTGCAGCCGGAAGCACTGATCTCGATCGCGCCGCCGGCCGGCCGCTGGGATTTCGATGGCATCGCACCGCCGGCCCGCTGGCTGGTGATCCAGGGCGAGCAGGACGAGATCGTCGACCCGCAGGCCGTCTATCAGTGGCTGGACACGCTGGACTTCCCGCATGAGCTGGTGCGCATGCCCGAGACCAGCCACTTCTTCCATCGCAAACTGATCGATCTGCGCGGCGCACTGACCCACGGCGTCAAGCACTGGCTGGGCGCAGCGGCATGAGTGCAACCGAGCTGACCCCGTCGCAGCGGTACGCGGAAGGGGTTGCCCGTGGCGACTGGCAGAACGACCCGGCCCAGCACGCGGCGCTGGCCGAGCTGGACCGCATCCACCTGGGCCTGCTGGACAGTGCCGAGGACGGTTGGCTGGACCGCCTGTCCTCGTTCTGGAAGAAGCCCGAGCCGGTCAAGGGCCTGTACTTCTGGGGCGGCGTCGGCCGCGGCAAGACCTTCCTGGTCGACCTGTTCTACGACGGCCTGCCGATCAAGCAGAAGTACCGCACGCATTTCCATCGCTTCATGCGCAGCGTCCACGAGCGCCTGCGCGAGCACCAGGGGCAGAGCGACCCGCTGGCGAAGATCGCCCAGGAGTGGCGCAGCAACCTGCGCGTGCTGGTGCTGGACGAGTTCTTCGTCACCGACATCGGCGATGCGATGCTGCTAGCGCGGCTGCTGGAGCGCCTGTTTGCCGAAGGCGTGACCCTGGTCACCACCTCCAACACCGCGGTGGAGAACCTGTATCTCAACGGCCTGCAGCGCGAGAGCTTCCTGCCGGCGATCGGCCTGCTGCAGCGCTTCTGCGTGGAGCTGTACGCCGAAGGTACCGAGGATTACCGCATGCGCGCGCTGACCCGCTCGCCGGTGTACCGAGCACCGCTGGCCGCCGACAGCGATGAATGGCTGGCCACGCGCTGGAACGAACTGAGTGGCGGCCAACCGGCCAAGGCTGGCAACATCGAGATCGAGGGCCGCAAGATTCCGGTCCGCGGCCGTGGCAAGAGCATTGCCTGGTTCGACTTCGCCGCCCTGTGCGAGGGCCCGCGCGGGCCCTCGGACTACATCGAGATCGCGCACGAGTTCAACACCGTGCTGCTGGGCGGCATTCCGGCATTCGATCGCCTGAACGAAGACGCCGCGCGCCGCTTCGTCAACCTGATCGACGAGCTGTACGACCGCCACGTCAACCTGGTATGCACCGCCAGCACCTCGCCGATCGAGCTGTATACCGGCCAGCGCCTGCAGGGTGCATTCGAGCGCACCGCCTCGCGCCTGATCGAAATGCAGAGCGCTGAATACCTGGGTACCCCGCACCGGGCGTGAGGGTAGTGCTGTTTGTAGAGCCGAGCCCACGTTCGGCTGCTTTTGCATAATGTGCCGAAAAGCAGCCGAGCGTGGGCTCGGCTCTACAACAGCGCCGCGTGGTTATCGGGAGGGCGCCAAGGAGTCGTCACGCGGCCGCTCATCCGGTCCGGCCGACACATGCAGCCCCGAACCGCTGCCGTGCTCCACCCGCACGCTCTCACCGCGTTCCAGCAGCCGCAGTGGCTGTCCCTGGTAGCGCACTTCCAGCGCATCGTGGGCCTCTGCCAGTGACCGCACCAGCGGGCACAGGGCCATTGCCTTGGCTTCCAGCTGCTGGCTGCGCGCTTCCATGCGGCGGTCGACCTCGGCATCGAGCCGGTCGGCGCGGCGCTCCATGGCCCCGGCGCGGCCGGTGAACACCTGCCACAGCACGCTGCGGGTCATCGACGTGGCCATCGTCTCGGCCATCTGCTCGATGTGCGCGTCGAAGCCATCGCCGAACGCGTCCTGCTCCCAGTAGCCGCGGCCGAGGCTGGCGTCGATCCAGTCCTGCATCTCGCCGCGCATCGCGCGCATCTGGCGGTTGCGGGACTTGCCGGTGATGGCCTCGAAGGCAGCGTCCAGCGCATCGAAGGTGACCCCGGAGACTTCGTGGGCCAGTGCGGTGGCCGCCGGCATCAACTGGCGGGCACCGGCCTCCATCTGCCGCAGGCGGGCGGCGTCGGCGGCGCTGACCGGCACCATGGTGCCGTCCAGGCTCAGCTCGCCATCGTGGAACACCACTTCATGCGGCGCCTGCGGGCCATGCCGCAGCCAGATGCCGCCGCTGTCCACCAGCACGTCATAGTCGGTATGGATGCCGCACTGGTCCGAACGCAGGTCCGGCCCCTCGGCGGCCAGCGCCGGGGCAATGAACAGGGCAGGCAGCAGGGCCAGCGCGGGCAACCACAAGTGCATCGGAGCATCCTTTTCCGGGAGCGAGTGGCCAGCATCCGCTGCCCGCCCGAGCGCGTCACCGGCCGGAAGTCACCCGTCCACCGGATTCCCACCGGCTGCCCACCACCTATCCACAGGGTTGTCCCTAGCCAGTTTCATCACTGTCATGTGAAGCTGTCATTGTTCCGTTTTCGCGGTGCGTTGTACCACCGCAATGACGCCTTTCGGGCTTGACTGCGCAGCCCGTTCCGGCAGGTCTGAAGCGTCTGATCCGGGCGCCGATGGCACGATCCTTGCGGCGCAAGGGATTGCCGAATTTCACTACATTTGGCGTTGACGGACCCCATTACCCCCACTATCTTGTGGCCGTCGGTCGCAGCAACCCCAATTCCAGGGGGTGCCAGGGGTACCCATCCGCGATCGCCAACGGCAGTGGCAGGCGCAGGGTCTCATCCCCTGCGACGCCGTCCTGCCATCCTGGGCTGTCATGTCCCGGGCTGCGTCACCCGATGCATCGAGCACCCACCAATCACGCCAAGAGGACACACGCCGTGACCACCGAATCCAGCGCCACCATCGAGAAGGAAAGCGAATTCCTGTTGACGTCGCCGCCGACGGCCAACGCGATGAGTGTGACCAAGCGCAATGGCACGACCGAACTGGTGGACCTGAACAAGATCGTGCGCGCGGTGCAGCGTTCCTCCGAAGGCCTGCACGCCGTCGATCCGATGCGCGTGGCCACCCGCACCATTTCCGGCCTGTACAACGGCGCCACCACCCGCGAGCTGGACGAACTGTCCATCCGCACCGCCGCCCTGCTGATCGGTGAAGAGCCCGAGTACGGTCGCCTCGCTGCGCGCCTGCTGGCCAACTACATCGCCAAGGAAGTCTCGGGCCAGGAAATCTACGCCTTCTCGCAGTCGGTCAGCCGTGGCCACGAAGTGGGCCTGATCAACGACCGCCTGCTGAACTTCGTGCAGACCAACGCACGCAAGCTCAACGATGCCATCGACATCTCGCTGGACCTGAACTTCGATTACTTCGGCCTGCGTACCCTGTACGACCGTTACCTGCTGCGCCACCCGCACACCCGCAAGGTGATCGAGACCCCGCAGCAGTTCTTCCTGCGTATCGCCAGCGCGCTGAGCGAGGACGTGTCCGAGACCCTGGCGCTGTACAAGCGCATGGGCAACCTGGACTACCTGCCGTCCAGCCCGACCCTGTTCAACTCCGGCACCACCCACGAGCAGCTGTCCTCGTGCTTCCTGCTGGATTCGCCGCAGGACTCGCTGGAGTCGATCTATTCCAAGTACGGCGACATCGCCCAGCTGTCGAAGTTCTCCGGCGGCATCGGCGTCAGCTACACCCGCGTGCGTTCGCGGGGTTCGCTGATCAAGTCGACCAACGGCCACTCCAACGGCATCGTGCCGTGGCTGAAGACCATGGATTCGTCCGTGGCCGCGGTGAACCAGGGCGGCAAGCGCAAGGGCGCGGCCTGCGTGTACCTGGAAACCTGGCACGCCGACATCGAGGACTTCCTCGAGCTGCGTGACAACACCGGTGACGAAGCCCGCCGTGCGCACAACCTGAACCTGGCCAACTGGGTGCCGGACCTGTTCATGAAGCGCGTCGAAGCCGACCAGGAATGGTCGCTGTTCGATCCGCGCGTCGTGCCGGAGTTCACCGACCTGTTCGGCGAAGCCTTCGAGCAGGCCTACCTGCAGGCCGAAGCCCAGGGCAAGGCCAACCGCACCATCTCCGCGCGCAAGCTGTACGCCCGCATGATGCGTACGCTGGCCGAGACCGGCAACGGCTGGATGACCTTCAAGGACAAGTGCAACCGCGCCAGCAACCAGACCCTGCGTCCGGGCAACGTGATCCACCTGTCCAACCTGTGCACCGAAATCCTGGAAGTCACTTCCAACGATGAAACCGCGGTGTGCAACCTGGGTTCGATCAACCTGGGCAACCACTTCGACGAGCACAACGAGTTCGACTTCGAGAAGCTGGCCGAGACCGTGCGCCTGGCCGTGCGCCAGCTCGACCGCGTCATCGACCTGAACTTCTACCCGATCGAAACCGCCCGCCGCGCCAATCTGCGCTGGCGTCCGGTCGGCCTGGGCTGCATGGGCCTGCAGGACGTGTTCTTCCGCAAGCGCCTGCCGTTCGACAGCGCCGAAGCCCGCGCCCTGTCGAAGAAGATTGCCGAAGCGATCTACTTCCACGCGCTGGAAACCTCCTGCGAGCTGGCCCAGGAACGCGGCAAGCACCCGTCGTTCAACGACACCCGTGCCGCCAGCGGCGAACTGCAGTTCGACGCCTGGAACGTGGTGCCGGAAGACACCGCACGCTGGGATGCCCTGCGTGAGCGCATCAAGGAACACGGCCTGCGCAACTCGCTGATGATCGCGATCGCCCCGACCGCAACTATTGCCTCGATCGCCGGTTGCTACGAGTGCGTCGAACCGCAGGTGTCCAACCTGTTCAAGCGCGAGACCCTGTCCGGTGACTTCCTGCAGGTCAACCGCTACCTGGTGAACGAACTGAAGAAGCTGGGCCTGTGGACCGCCGACATGCGCGATGCCATCAAGCTGGCCGAAGGTTCCATCGCCGGCGTGGCGCAGATTCCGGAAACGCTGCGCGAGGTCTACCGCACCGCGTGGGAACTGCCGATGCGTTCGCTGATCGACATGGCCGCCGAGCGTGGCGCCTTCATCGACCAGTCGGCCTCGCTCAACCTGTTCATGGAAAGCCCGAACATCGGCGCGATGTCCTCCATGTACATGTACGCCTGGAAGCAGGGCATCAAGACCACCTACTACCTGCGTTCGCGCCCGGCCACCAAGATCGCCAAGACCACGGTGAGCAGCGCGGCCCCGGCCAAGGTGTTCAGCCCGGACGAAGCCATCGCCTGCTCGCTGGAAAACCCGGAAGCCTGCGAGGCCTGCCAGTAACACCGCGCGGTGGGTGCCGACCGTTGGTCGGCACTCGAACACCTCGCACCTGTAGAGCCGAGCCATGCTCGGCTGCAGCACGGAAACACCAAGGTAGCGCCGGGCCACGCCCGGCGTTTTGACCCGAGAATTCAAGGAAACACCCATGGCCGACAAGCCCAAGCAGATGCTGCTCGATCCCGGTTTTGAACTGACCCTGCGCCCGATGCGCTACCCGCAGTTCTATGACATGTACCGGAATGCGATCAAGAACACCTGGACGGTGGAAGAGATCAACTTCCAGATCGACATCACCGACCTGCACAGCAAGATGTCGCCGGGTGAGCGCCACCTGATCCACCGCCTGGTCGCGTTCTTCGCCACCGGCGACTCGATCGTGTCCAACAACCTGGTGCTGAACCTGTACCAGCACCTCAATGCGCCGGAAGCGCGCATGTACCTGTCGCGCCAGCTGTATGAAGAAGCGCTGCACGTGCAGTTCTATCTGACCCTGCTCGACAACTACCTGCCGGACCCGGAGGAGCGCGTCAAAGCCTTCGCCGCGGTGGAGAACATCGACTCGATCAAGAAGAAGGCCGATTTCTGCTTCAAGTGGATCGACTCGATCCAGGACCTGAAGCGCATCGAGACCCGTGCCGAGCGCCGCCAGTTCCTGCTCAACCAGATCTGCTTCGCTGCCTGCATCGAAGGCCTGTTCTTCTTCGCAGCGTTCGCCTACGTGTACTACTTCCGTTCGCGCGGCCTGCTGCCGGGCCTGGCCTCGGGCACCAACTGGGTGTTCCGCGACGAGAGCGCGCACATGGAATTCGCGTTCGAGTCGGTGCGCGTGGTGCGTGAGGAAGAACCGGACCTGTTCGACGATGAAATGAAGCAGCAGGTCTACGACATGCTGGCCGAAGCCATCGAATGCGAAGTGCAGTTCGCCGAGGACGTGCTGTCCGGCGGCGTGGCCGGTATCTCCACCCGCGACATGCGCCAGTACCTGCAGCACTGCGCCGACCAGCACTTCGCCAAGCTGGGCATGGAAAAGAAGTACAACGTGCGCAACCCGCTGCCGTTCATGGAACTGCAGGACGTGCAGGAACTGACCAACTTCTTCGAACGCCGCGTCTCGGCCTACCAGGTCGGCGTGCAGGGCGAAGTGGCCTTCGACATGAACTTCTGATCGAACCGGTCAAGCCTGTCGCAACGAAAAACCCCGGCGATCGCCGGGGTTTTTTGTTTCTGTAGCGTCGAGCTTTCTCGATTGCGGCGCTTTTGTAGAGTCGAGCCATGCTCGACTGCTGTTCGCGAAGATCAGTCGAGCATGGCCCGACTCTACAAAGAGCGGCTACCGCCGCCCTTCCACCGCCATGCGCACCGCCAGCCCGGCCAGTACCGTGCCCATCAGCCAACGCTGCACCATCTGCCAGGTGGGGCGCGCGGCCAGGAAGCCGGCGATGCTGCCAGCGGTCAGTGCGATCATGCCATTCACGCTGACGCTGACCAGGATCTGGGTGGAGCCCAGCACGATCGACTGCATCAGCACACTGCCTTCGCCGTCGGGATGCAGGAACTGCGGCAGCAGCGACAGGTACATCACCGCCACTTTGGGGTTCAGCAGATTGGTCAGGAAGCCCATCGTGAACAGCTTGCGCGGGCTGTCCTGCGGCAGGTCGCGCACTGCAAACGGCGAACGGCCACCCGGCTTGAGCGCCTGCCAGGCCAGGTACAGCAGGTACAGCGCGCCGCCGATGCGCAGCGCGTCGTAGGCAAACGGTACCGTCATCAGCAGGGCGGTGATGCCCAGCGCCGCGCACAGCATGTAGAACACGAAGCCCAGCGCCACCCCGCCCAGCGAGATCAGTCCCGCCATCGGCCCCTGGCAGATCGAGCGCGAGATGACGTAGATCATGTTCGGCCCGGGCGTGATCACCATGGCCAGCGAGACCAGTGCAAAGGCCAGAAGGTCGGAAGTGGAGGGCATGGGTGGTCCTGGCGGTGGGCGTGGCGCAGTGTAGCGCCTGCCACGGGCGCGGCCTGCGCAGGCACCGCTGCCAGGTGGCCATTGCACATGCGTTCCGATGGCCGTCACGCCGCTCGCATAAAATTACCGGACCCCACACACCGAAGCACCCCCATGACCCCGATCCCCGAGACCGTGCCGCCCACCGAAGTGCGCATGGCCGAAATCGTCTTCCCCAATCACACCAACCACCTTGGCACCCTGTTCGGTGGCCAGGCGCTGGCGTGGATGGACAAGGCGGCCTTCCTGGCCGCCGCCCGCTACTCACGCCGCACCGTGGTGACCGCGCGCAGCGACCAGGTCGACTTCAAGCTGCCGATCCGCATCGGCCAGATGGTGGAAACCATCGGCCGCATCGTCGAAGTCGGCCGCAGCTCGATGAAGGTCGAGGTGGAGCTGGTCGCCGAGGACCTGCACAGCGGCGAGCGCAAACTGTGTACCCGCGGCCACTTCGTGATGATCGCGCTGGACGAGGAAGGCCATCCGATCGCGGTGCCGCCGCTGCCGGTGGCCTGACCACGCCGGCTGAACCGGTGCTTGCGGGGGCGCCGCCGCGCCCCCATCTGGCAGCCATGACCCCGCCACTGACCGACTTCATCGACCGCGCCCAGCGCCTGTTCGTGCTGACCGGCGCTGGCTGCAGCACCGCCTCGGGCATTCCCGATTACCGCGATACCGACGGCCAGTGGAAACGCACGCCGCCGGTGACCTACCAGGCCTTCATGGGCGAGGCGGCCACCCGCCAGCGCTACTGGGCGCGCAGCCTGCTGGGCTGGCCGCGCTTCGGCCTGGCCCGGCCCAACGGCAGCCACCAGGCGCTGGCCGCGCTGGAAGCCCGCGGCAAACTGCAGGTGCTGCTGACCCAGAACGTGGACGGCCTGCACCAGCGGGCCGGCAGCCGCAACGTGATCGACCTGCATGGCCGCCTGGACCTGGTGCGCTGCATGGGCTGCGAGCGCCGCAGCGGCCGCGAGGACTTCCAGCAGCGCCTGCTGGACGCCAACCCCGGCTGGGACACGCTGGAGGCCGGTATCGCCCCGGATGGCGACGCCGACCTGGAGACCGATTTCTCCACGTTCGTGGTGCCCGAGTGCCCGGACTGTGGCGGCGTGTTGAAGCCGGACGTGGTGTTCTTCGGCGAAAACGTGCCGCGTGAACGCGTGGCGGCGGTGCATCAGCACCTGCAGCAGGCCGACGCCGTGCTGGTGGTGGGTTCTTCGCTGATGGTCTATTCCGGCTTCCGCTTCGTGCAGGCGGCGGCCAGGGCAGGACTGCCGGTGGCGGCGCTGAACCGCGGCCGCACCCGTGCCGACGACCTGCTGCAGTTCAAGGACGAGCGCGATTGCGCCGAAGCCCTGGCCACGTGGGCTTCGCCCTGAGCCGAGCGTGGGCTCGGCTCTACAAGCGGTTGTGGGCTTCTGTAGCGCCGGGCCCACGCCCGGCTGCAGCAGGCTGCGCGAAACAGCGATCCATCCAGACGGTTGATTCGCCGGCCGTGCGGCGGTGCAATACGCACCCCCTACGTCGTTCATCACTGTCTTGAGCCAGTTGTTTTCGCCGATCTCGTTCGGCCCCCTGACCCTGTCCAACCGCATCGTCATCGCGCCGATGTGCCAGTACTCCGCCGAAGACGGTCGCGCCAGCGACTGGCACGCCATGCACCTGGGCAACCTGGCGCAGTCGGGCGCTGGCCTGCTGATCCTGGAAGCCACCGCGGTCGAGCCGCGCGGCCGCATCAGCTGGGCCGACCTGGGCCTGTGGGATGACGGCACCGAGGCCGCGTTGGCACAGGTGCTGGCCAGCGTCCGCCGCTGGTCGCCGATGCCGCTGGGCATCCAGCTCGGCCACGCCGGCCGCAAGGCCTCGGTGAAGCGCCCGTGGGACGGCGGCGGCCAGCTGCCGGCCGATGATGCGCGTGGCTGGGCCACCGTGGCGCCGTCGCCGCTGCCGTTCCATGCCGCTGACCCGGCGCCGCAGGAGCTGGACGAGGCGGGCATCGCCGAGATCGTCGCCGCCTTCGCCGCCAGTGCGGTGCGCGCCGAGCGCCTGGGCTTCGAGCTGATCGAGCTGCATGCCGCGCACGGCTACCTGCTGCACCAGTTCCTGTCGCCGCTGAGCAACCGCCGCACCGATGGCTATGGCGGCTCGCTGCCGAACCGCCTGCGCCTGCTGGTGGAGGTGTTCGACGCAGTGCGTGCGGCGGTATCGGACAAGATCGCCGTGGGCGTGCGCATTTCCGCCAGCGACTGGGTCGAGGGTGGCTGGGACCTGGTGCAGAGCGAAGCGCTGGCCCAGGTACTGGATGCGCGCGGCTGCAATTTCCTGCATGTCTCCAGCGGTGGCCTGGACGAGCACCAGAAGATCACCGTCGGTCCCGGCTACCAGGTGCCGTTCGCTGCGGCGATCAAGGCCAAGGTGCGCATGCCGGTCATCGCGGTGGGCATGATCACCGAGCCCGAGCAAGCCGAATCGATCCTGCGCCATCGCCACGCCGATGCGGTAGCGCTGGCACGCGGCATCCTCTACGACCCGCGCTGGCCGTGGCACGCTGCTGCCGCATTGCGCGACAGCGTGGAGCCGGCGCCGCAGTACCTGCGCTGCGAGCCGCGCGATGCGCGCGGCGTGTTCAAGACGCGCTGAGGCTCACACCCGCCAGGCCGGCGCCATGCCGGCCTGCAGGTGCTCGAACAGCGCGCGGATCTTGGCGGTGAAGTCGCGGCGGTCGCTGACACAGAAATAGACCTCCATCGGCTCCGGGCGCCATGCAGTGTCGGCGCCGAACACCGCCTGCAGGCGGCCATCGCGCAGGTACGGCTCGGCCACGAATGCGGCCAGCCGGGTGATGCCGGCACCGGTCGCGGCAAGCGTTGCCAGTGCATCGATGTCATCGCAGACCATGCTTGGTGGCAGCGCGGCGTCCACGCGCTGGCCATCCTTCAGCAGGCCCCAGCGCAGCGGCCGGCCATCGGTGGGGAAGCGGTGCAGCAGCCCGCGATGACCGCTCAGGTCGGAGGGTTGCTGCGGGGTGCCGTGCGCTTTCAGATAGGCCGGCGAGGCACAGAACACGAACGGGACGCGTGCCAGTTGCCGCGCGACCACGCCATCTTCCAGCTGTGCACCGATGCGGATGCTGGCATCCACCGCTTCCGGCCCATGTTGCACGGCGCGGTCGGTCAGGCGCAGCTCCAGCTGCAGTTGCGGGTAGCGCTGCTGCAGCGACGGCAGCAAGGGGGCAAGCACATGGCGGCCGAACGCGCTGCTGCTGGCGATGCGCAGCGGCCCGGCCGGTTCGATGTCACCGGAGGTGACCATCGCCTGCGCGCGTGCCAGGTCGGCTTCGATGTGGCGCACCTGTGCCAGGTACAGCGCGCCGGCCTCGCTGAGGGCCAGCTGCCGTGTACTTCGGTTCAGCAACCGTACGCCCAGATGGGCCTCCAGCCGGTTGATGTTCTGGCCGACTGCGGTGGCGCTGATGCCAAGGATGCGGGCCGCGGCGGCAATGCTGCCGGTCTCTGCGGTGCGGGTGAAGCTGCGGATCAGTTGCAACAGGTTCATGACCGACCAGCTTGCCATGGGGACGCCCAAGTATCGCTTGGGACTGAACCAAGCAGTTCGGTTGCATTGGTGACCATCGATCCTGGGAACAGGCCGCTGCCCTACACTCGGGCGATGCGCCCCGATTCCATTCTTACCCTGTCCTGCCCCGACCGTACCGGCATCGTCTACCGCGTGTCCGGCCTGCTGTTCGACCATGGCTGCAACATCCTCGACGCCCAGCAGTTCGGTGACGAGGAAAGCGGCCGCTTCTTCCTGCGCGTGCACTTCGACCGCGATGCCGGGCTGCCGCTGGACACGGTGCACACCGCCATGGCCACGTTGGCGGCCGACTTCGGCATGGACTGGCAGCTGCACGACGGCCGCCGCCGCGCACGCCTGCTGGTGCTGGTCAGCAAGCAGGGGCATTGCCTCAACGATCTGCTGTTCCGCGCCCACAGCGGCCAGCTGAAGGTGGACATCGCCGCGGTGGCCTCCAACCACGCCGACTTCGCGCCGCTGGCCGCGTCCTACCAGGTGCCGTTCCACCACCTCCCGGTGACCGCCCAAACGCGCGCGGTGCAGGAACAGCAGATCATCGACCTGGTCGAGCGCGAACGCATCGACCTGGTGGTGCTGGCGCGCTACATGCAGATCCTGTCACCCACGCTGTGCCGCGCGCTGGCCGGACGCGCGATCAACATCCACCACAGCTTCCTGCCCAGCTTCAAGGGTGCGCAGCCGTATCACCAGGCACACGCGCGCGGAGTCAAGATCATTGGCGCCACCGCGCACTACGTCACCGAGGACCTGGACGAAGGCCCGATCATCGAACAGGACGTGGCCCGCGTGGACCACGCGATGGCGCCGCGCGAGCTGGTGCGGCTGGGCAGCGATACCGAATCGCTGGTGCTGTCACGCGCCGTGCGCCGCCATGTGGAGCACCGCATCCTGCTCAACGGGCACCGCACGGTGGTGTTCCGCTAGGATCGGGTTGAATCTACTGTCGCGCGCCCTGTCACCGTCTTTCCCTCGACCCTGTTCGCGGGCCTGGGGCAGGTGGAGCGGCCACCGTCGATATGCTCCAGAAGACCCTGAGGGATCGGCGACCACATCGGGTCCAGAACGAAGTCCACGCCTTCGCGTCGCGCGAGTTTGGCACCGGGGATGAAGTCGGCGTCACCGGCTACCAGAACAATCTGACGAACTTGCCGTTTGAGGGAAAGTGAGGAGATGTCCAGGCCGATGCGCATAT
The DNA here is from genome assembly GCF_054030835.1 of Stenotrophomonas sp. C-A. Classification (NCBI taxonomy): domain Bacteria; kingdom Pseudomonadati; phylum Pseudomonadota; class Gammaproteobacteria; order Lysobacterales; family Lysobacteraceae; genus Stenotrophomonas; species Stenotrophomonas sp. C-A. The sequence continues at coordinate 229,868 of NZ_CM132916.1, forward strand.
CGACGCCTTTCTGTCTGACCTCCGGGTGCAGATCCCCGGGCAGGAGTGTGGAGAACGCGCGCTTGCCCTTCAGAAGTGCATCGAGCGTTCGGGAATCAGTTGTCCATGAATTGGAATCTGCGAGATGGCCCACGCGCAATGCCACTTTGCGTTTTTGTTTCAGGGCCTCGTGCAAATCGATTCTGAAGAGTGCCTCGGGTGAGCGTGCATAGTCGATGCAGGCGCCCGAGATCGGGTTGTGCATCCGCTTTCGAAGCGGCGGGCAGTCGTAGAAGAAGATCCGGTAGAGATCCCTCCGCTTACACCCCGACGAGGTCAGGTGTGCGAGTGCCCATCGATGCGCCACTTCTGCGGCACGTTCAGCGTTGCCGGCGTTGTGAGGTTCAATCCGGCGGAATCGCTTAACGAAGTAACCGCCATCGATGAGGATCGCCGTTGGCATGCCTTTGCCCTCGATTCCATCCAGTAAAAAGCCCTCGGTTCGGCCGTCCCGCGATCTGTAGGGGGGCGTACTTGGAGGGCTGGATGAGTTCATTGTGTTGCCGCAGGCTGCGGCCTGCAAGCGGCAGAGGCGACATTCTCAGCATCGGTATCCCGCACCCAGCGACGACGCGTCCATTGAGCAGCAGTCGCCCGTCAGATGATCGCAATCCCCGCTTTGCCCAGCGCCTCGCGCACCATCGTATCGTTGGCCTCGGTCACCGGCTTGGTCAGGTCCCACAGGAACTTCACCTTGAAGCCGGACTTCACCGCGTCCTGCGCGCTCCACAGCACGCAGTAGTCGCGTGCCAGGCCGCACACGTGCACTTCGCGGATGCGGCGCTCGTGCAGCCAGCCGGCCAGGCCGGTGGCCGGGCGCTCGCCATCGGGACCATGGTTCTCGCGGAAGGCGCTGTACGAATCCACCTGTTGGCGCGTGCCCTTGCGCAGGATCAGGTCGGCCACGGTCCAGTCCACATCCGGGTGCAGGGCGGCACCGGCGCTGCCCTGCACGCAGTGGTCCGGCCACAGGGTCTGCGGCTGCGCGTGCAGCAGGATGCTCTCGAAGGGGCGTTGGCCAGGATGCTGGCTGGCGAACGAGGCATGGTCGGCCGGGTGCCAGTCCTGTGTCGCCACCACGGTGCGGTAGCGGCGCTGCGCCAGCAGATCGGCAATCGGTGCCACCAGCGCATCGCCCTGATCGCAGGCCAGCGTACCTCCGGGCATGAAGTCCGGCTGCAGGTCGATCACCAGCAGGGCGACGTCGGCGGGCAGGGCGGTCATGGCAGATCCACTACAACGTAAAGGGGCGACCAGCGTGGCCGCCCCGGCGGCACAGGTCAATCGCCCTGCGGCGTCCCAGCGTCCTGCCCGTAGTACAGCAGGCCGATCTTGATCCGTTCCCGGCCGTTCTCGCGGCGATGGCGGTTGGCATCGCGCAGCGAGTACACGCAGCCGCAGTACTCCTGCTGGTAGAACTGCTCGCGCTTGCTGATCTCGATCATGCGGCTGGCACCGCCGCCCTTGCGCCAGTTGTAGTCCCAGTACTGCAGGCCCTCGTAGCGCGACGCGGCGCGGATGCCGCAGTCGTTGATCTGCGCCATGTTCTTCCAGCGCGAGATGCCCAGCGAAGAACTGATGGTGTCATAGCCGTGTTCGTGCGCGTACAGCGCAGTGCGCTCGAAACGCATGTCGAAGCACATCGTGCAGCGGATGCCGCGTTCGGGCTCGTTTTCCATGCCGCGCGCACGGCTGAACCAGTTGTCGGTGTCGTAGTCGCAATCGATGAACGGGATGCCGTGCTGCTCGGCGAAGCGGATGTTCTCCTGCTTGCGCAGCTCGTATTCCTTCACCGGATGGATGTTGGGGTTGTAGAAGAAGATCGCATAGTCGATCCCGGAGGCGGTGATCGCCTCCATCACTTCGCCGGAGCATGGCGCGCAGCATGAATGCAGCAGCAGGCGCTTGCCGTCGTCGGGCAGGGTCAGGGTAGGGCGTTGGAGCTCGGTCATCGTCAGGTACCGCATGGACCGCCGGCAACGGCGGTGGCCCATGCATCAGCGCGTGGGTGAACAGGTCTGGCCGGATACCGTGAACAGGACGCGCGCGGCCGCATCGCCTGCACGCGCAGGACGACGGCGGCCCCGGCAACCTCCCCGCGGAGATTCCAGGTCGAATCAGGGGACGGTCGTGTCCCCCGGCCGGGGCCGGTATTCGGGCTGATGGACACGGGCCGCAGCCCACCTACTACCTGCCGCTTCCCAGGCGCGAGCCCAGTGCTGTTGGCAGGATTCGTTTCCATTCACCGCTGCGGGGCAGCTCCGGAATGGGCGCGCGAGGCGTCTTCACCGGATTCCCGTTTAAATCCCGGCCGCCATCCAGCCACGGCAGGGATACCTTCGGCGCGCCCACGGTGGACGCGTCGAGGCCAATGGTCAAGGGCCAATCAAAGCGCAGGGCTGTGGCTCGTTTCTCAGGCTGTGAGAGCCCCTCTTGCCATACTGTGCATCGACAGACGGGAGGTGGCTCGTGGCGGCGAAGTACTGCGATCTGGTCATGAAAGGCGGCATCACCAGCGGCATCGTGTACCCCAATGCGGTACTGGCGCTGGCGCGCGAGTATCGCTTCAAGAGCATCGGCGGCACCTCGGCCGGCGCTATTGCTGCGGCTGTGGCGGCCGCGGCGGCCTGCGGTGATCGCCGCCAGCAGGCTGGCGAGCACCTGCCTGGCGATGCCGGCTATGGCGGGTTGTCGGCGGTGTCGGCGCAGCTGTCGCGGCGCGGCTTCATCTACAGCCTGTTCCAGCCGGCACGGGGCGCGCGTGCGGCCTATCGGCTGCTGGTGGTGCTGACCGGCAATGCCCGCCTGCCGCACAAGCTGCTGTGCCTGGCCGTTGCCGTGTTCGAGATCGCGCCGCTGGAAGTGCTGGTGTCGCTGGCGCTGCTGCTCGGCCTGGGCTGGTGGGGCGGTGGCTGGAGCGGCGTGGCCGCCACGCTGCTGCCGTCGCTGCTGTGCGCTTACGGTGCCGGCGTGGCCGGCGCCGCGCTGCGGGTGGCACGGGTGGCACGGCGCAACCTGCTGGGCCTGTGCAGCGGCCTCGGCCGTGATGCACGCACGCCGGCGTTGACCGAGTGGCTGCACGAGTGCCTGCAGCAGTTGTCCGGCAAACCGCTGGATGCACCGCTCACCTTCGCCGATCTGCACGATGCGCCGCGCTATGCCGGCGAGCCGGACAGCCCGCATGCGATCAGCCTGCAGATGATCACCACCTGTGTGTCGCACAACGAGCCGCGTACGCTGCCGCTGGGTGGCGCGCAGTTCTGGTTCCTGCGCGAAGAGTTCGAGCAGCTGTTCCCGGCCAGCGTGGTGCAGTGGCTGGTGGATCAAGCTGGCCCGCCGTTGGAGGTGGAGGGGCGACGGTACTACCACCTGCCGCAGGGCCCGAAGCTGCCGGTGCTGGTGGCCACGCGCATGAGCCTGAGCTTCCCGCTGCTGATCAGCGCGGTGCCGCTGCATGAGCCCTCGCGGCGCGAGCGTCGCTGCGAACCCACCGCGCCTGCCGCCGACCAGGAGCACAACGTGGCCGACAGCATGGAAGGGCTGACCAGTGCCGGGCAGACCTGTGGCCCGGTGATCACCGCCTTCCGCATCTGCTGGTTCTCCGATGGCGGCATCAGCAGCAACTTCCCGATCCATCTGTTCGATGCCGCCTTGCCGCGCTGGCCGACCTTCGCCATCAACCTGGTCTACCCGCAGCACGCTGAAGAGGTGAGCCACGGCAGCAGCGGCCGCCAGTCGCTGGAACACGCGGTGTTCCTGCCCACCGAAAACCGTCATGGCTGGCAGCGCACCTATCAGTCGATCGCCACGCCGTTGGCGGCCGCGGAACTGGGGCGTTTCCTGTTCGCGGTGGTGGCGACCATGCAGAACTGGCGCGATCTGCTGCAGGCGCGCGCGCCGGGTTACCGCGACCGCATCGTGCACGTCAGCCTGCAGGGCGACGAAGGCGGCATGAACCTGGACATGCCGCAGGAGGTGCTGACCCGCATCGCCGACAAGGGCAGCCTGGCGGGCGCGCGCTTCTGCTCATTCTCGTTCGAGAACCACTACTGGATCCGCTGGCGCAACCTGGCCTCGGCCTACCAGCGCTACACGCTGGAAGTGGCACGCACCGACGACCCGGCGCAGCAGGTGCTGGCCTACCGTGCGGCCTATTCGATGGTCGCCCACGGTGAACCGGCACCGCCCTCGTACAAGCTGGGATCGGAAGACAAGCGGCTGGCCTCGCAGCAGTTGTGGGGCTTGATGGTCGAGCAGGGGCGCACCTGGGAGGACCTGGGCCCCGACCTTACCGACGGCGCACCGCGCCCGCTGCCGCAGATGAAGGTGACGCCGATCTACTGATTTCCGCCGCAGCCGATTGAACTGTCCTGGTGGGTGCCGACCTTGGTCGGCACGATCTCACCCCTGCGGTGCCTCATCGCCACGCCTCCACCACCGCATCACCCCGCAATGGCGCATACAGCGGCAACGCCAGCTCCTGCTTCACCCAGCCCGGATTGAGCGCACGCAGGCCGGCCAGGTACTCGCGGGCCAGCGCCGTATCGCCCTGCCGCATCGCCAAGCGCGCGGCGCGCGCCCAGGTGCGGTCCCAGCCGTGGGCCAGTGACAACGAGGTCGCCAGTGCTGCACGCGCCCCTGCCACATCGCCTTTCTCCCAGCGCTGCTCGGCGCGGATGATCGCCTCGTTGGACAAGCGCATGTCGTACAGCTCGCGCAGCTTCGCCACCGCGTGCGGGTCAGCGTCCACGCGCAGGTCGGTGTCCTGCCAGTCGCCCCCTGGCGTGCGCACCAGCAGCGCCGCCGACCATTGCCCACTGCGTTGACCACCTGCGGCCTGACCTGCTTCCAGCGCCGCCAGCAGGCGCGCGGCCAGCGGCCCACGTGAGGCGGCGAAGATGCGCTGCATCGCCGCCAGCACCTCCGGCCCGGCCAGGCCATTGCCCTGCACACTCAGCATGCCGTCGCCGTGCGCGCCGGCCCAGCTGGCCTGCTGCGCGGTGGAGCCGGTGTACTGCGCATTGCCACCGCGCGCGCTGACCAGCCCCACCTGGCGCTCGGCGAGGGTGGTGCCATCGAAGTCGCCATCCTCATCCAGCAACTGCTTCAGCACCTGCGCAGGCGTGCGTCCTTTGGCCAGCAGTTCAAGGCCTTTGGAGCCATAGGTCGGGTTGGTCTCGAACTGGCTGGCCACCGCACCCACCTTCGCCTGCGCCCACGGCACCCCCACGCCGCCGACTGCCAGGTTATGCGTGGCCACCGCCACCCCGCAGTCGCCGGCCTCATTGCAGGCCGCAATGGAGAACGTCGCCCACGCCGGCGCAGCGGCGGCAGCAAGCAGCAGGGCCAGGCAAGAGCGCAACAAGGACATCGGGTGTCTCCTGGGAAGGCATTGCAATGGGATGCAGCCTACGCACGAAAGGTTTAGTAGATCCACGCCATGCGTGGATGGAACCCCATCGAAGTCGAATATTTCGAACCTTCATCGAAGAACATCCACGCATGGCGTGGATCAAGCGTGTCGACCAAGGTCGACACCCACCAAGAGCAGGCAATGCCACCCCGGCATCCCACGGAATGCCAGCTTTTGCCGTTGCCGTTGCTTCGGCCTCTGCAGGTGCAGGGCGCAGCCCTGCCGAACCAACCCTATCGCCCCGGCAACTGCGCGAACGCGCGCTGCATGCAGTCCTCGCGCGGGCACACCCGGCAACCCGGGCCAATCGACACCGAGTTGCCCGGGCTCTGCACGTCCAACCCCAGCGAATACACCAGCCGCTCGGCATGCTGCAGGTCGCAGCCCAGCGCCACCGCGAAGGTCTTGCGCGGCTGGCCATGCCCGACCGGCCCGCTGCTGACCTGCCGTGCCAGCCAGAAATGGCGGCGGCCATCGGGCATGCGCGCAGTCTGGGTGAGGATGCGTCCGGGCTGGTTGAACGCCTCGTACACGATCCACAGCGGGCAGGAACCGCCTACCTGCGAGAAGTGGAAATCGGTGGCCGAATGGCGCTTGGACACATTGCCGGCGCGGTCCACGCGGATGAAGAAGAACGGCAGCCCGGGCGCACTGCGCCGTGCCAGCGTGCTCAGCCGGTGGCAGACCGCTTCGAAGCCGACGCCGAACTGGTGCGCCAGCAGCTCGATGTCGTAGCTGCTGACTTCGGCGGCGCGCAGGAAGCGCATGTACGGCATCACCAAGGCGCCAGCGAAGTAGTTCGACAGGCCGATCCGCGCCTGCGCGATGCGCGCCTCATCGCTGAAACCGGCACGCGCCACCACCGCATCGATCTGCGGCAGGTAGCCGTGCAGGGCCAGTTCGGCGGCCATCTGGAACGCCTGCTGGCCCGGCTCCAGGTAGTCCGGCAGCCACAACCGGCGCGTGCCGGCGTCGTACTGGCGCTTCTCGCGCCCGGCCTGCAGGGCGGCCACTTCCACCAGCACGCCATGGCGGTCAGCCAGCAGCTGGCGCAGGCGCGGCGCCACATGCCCCGGCGACAGCCCCCACTCGGCGAACAGGCGTTCGGCCAGTTCGTCCAGCTCGGGGATGTGGTTGTGCATGCGGTTGAAGAACTCGCGCACCTGGTCACCGGCGGGCAGGGTGCTGCCGGCACCCGGCTCGCCCAGCTGGAATTCCAGGGCGGCGGCATGTTCGCGCAGGGCCAGGTGGCGGCGGTGCAGGTCCAGCAGCGCACGGCTGACCTGCGGCAGGTTGCCGGCCAGCGCGCGCAGTTCGGTGGCGCTCACCTCCGCCAGGCCCAGATCGCGCAGGGTCTCGCCCAGTGCCTCCTGCAGTGCGGCGGGCTCATCTTCGTCGAACAGCGACGAAACGTCGCCCAACACCTCACCCAGCTTCTTCTGCACCGCCGGCGTCAACGGGCGCTTGTTACGCTCGATCTGGTTCAGGTAGCTGGCCGACAGCCCCAGCGCACGTGCCAGGTCGGCTTGGCTGTAGCCGCGCTGCTCGCGCAGCCGCAGCAGGCGCAGGCCAAGTTGTCGCTGGGTGGCTGAATAATTCACAGAATTAACATGAATCGTCTGGCGTGTTGGCCAGATTAAGCGGATTCAGCCCGGAAATCGAGGTGAGTGCTGTGAATAATGCCAAGCATCTTTCGAGCCCGTGGGATTGTCGTCATGACTGTTGCAGCGCCCCGTATCCGCATGTTGATCGATGGCCAGTTCATCGAATCGGCCACCTCCCACTGGCAGGACGTGATCAATCCGGCCACCCAGGACGTGCTGGCCAAGGTGCCGTTCGCCACCACCGGCGAAGTGGACGCCGCCGTCGCCGCCGCCAAGGAAGCCTTCAAGACCTGGCGCAAGACCCCGATCGGCACCCGCGCGCGCATCTTCCTGAAGTACCAGCAGCTGATCCGCGAGCACATGAGCGAGCTGGCCCACATCCTCACCGCCGAGCAGGGCAAGACCCTGCCGGACGCCGAAGGCGATGTGTTCCGCGGCCTGGAAGTGGTCGAGCACGCCGCCGCCATCGGCAACCTGCAGCTGGGCGAACTGGCCAACAACGTGGCCAATGGCGTGGACACCTACACGATCATGCAGCCGCTGGGCGTGTGCGCCGGCATCACCCCGTTCAACTTCCCGGCGATGATTCCGCTGTGGATGTTCCCGATGGCGATCGCCACCGGCAACACTTTCATCCTCAAGCCGTCCGAGCAGGACCCGATGGTCACCATGCGCCTGGTCGAACTGGCGCTGGAAGCCGGCATTCCGAAGGGCGTGCTGAACGTGGTGCATGGCGGCGAAGAAGTGGTCAACGCGATCTGCGACCACCCGGACATCAAGGCCGTGTCGTTCGTCGGTTCCACCCGTGTCGGCACCCACGTCTACAACCGTGCCTCGCTGGCCGGCAAGCGCGTGCAGTGCATGATGGGCGCCAAGAACCACGCCGTGGTGCTGCCGGACGCCAACAAGGAACAGACCCTCAACGCGATGGTCGGCGCCGCCTTCGGTGCCGCTGGCCAGCGCTGCATGGCCGCCTCCACCCTGGTGCTGGTCGGTGACGCACGCAACTGGGTGCAGGACCTGGTGACCAAGGCCAAGACCCTGAAGGTCAGCGGCGGCACCGTGTCCGGCACCGATGTCGGCCCGGTCATTTCCTGCAGCGCCCGCGAGCGCGTGGAAGGCCTGATCGCCTCGGGCGTGGAGCAGGGCGCGCAGCTGGTGCTCGATGGCCGCAAGCCGCAGGTCGATGGCTTCGAGAAGGGCAACTTCGTCGGCCCGACCATCTTTGCCGGTGTCACCACCGACATGCGCATCTACCAGGAAGAAATCTTCGGGCCGGTGCTGGTCATCCTCGAAGCGGAAACGCTGGAAGACGCCATCGCGATGGTCAACAGCAACCCCAACGGCAACGGCACCGCACTGTTCACCCAGTCCGGCGCCGCCGCGCGCAAGTTCCAGGAAGACATCGACGTCGGCCAGGTCGGCATCAACGTGCCGATCCCGGTGCCGGTGCCGCTGTTCTCCTTCACCGGTTCGCGCGCCTCCAAGCTGGGCGACCTGGGCCCGTACGGCAAGCAGGTGGTGCTGTTCTACACCCAGACCAAGACGGTCACCGCGCGCTGGTTCGATGACGAGACGCTCAGCCACGGCGTCAACACCACGATCAGCCTGAAGTAACGGCAGGAGCAGCCATGAGCCACTCGATGACGACGGAACTGGAAGAAGCACAGCAGGCGTACCGCGAGGCTGCGCGCGACTTCGCACAGGCCGAACTGGCGCCGCACGCCGCGCGATGGGATGCGGAGGGCATCTTTCCGCGCGAGGCGATCGCCAAGGCCGGTGAACTGGGCTTCTGCGGCCTGTACATGGACCCGGAAGTGGGCGGCAGCGGCCTGAGCCGACTGGACGCCGCCGTCGTCATCGAGGAGCTCGCCAACGTCGATCCGTCGACCGCGGCCTACATCAGCATCCACAACATGGCCTCGTGGATGGTGTCCAAGTGGGGCCAGCCGGCACTGCGCGATGCGTGGGGCACCGACCTGTCTTCGGGCAACAAGCTGGCCTCGTACTGCCTGACCGAGCCGGGCGCCGGTTCCGATGCGGCCTCGCTGAAGACCACCGCCGTGCGCGATGGCGACTTCTACGTGCTGAACGGCTCCAAGGCCTTCATCTCCGGCGCCGGTGCCACCGAGCTGCTGGTGGTGATGGCGCGTACCGGCGGTGCCGGTGCGAGTGGGGTCAGCGCCATCGCGGTGCCGGCCGACCTGCCGGGCATCAGCTTCGGCCGCAAGGAAGAAAAGATGGGCTGGAACAGCCAGCCCACCCGCGGCATTACCTTCGAGAATGTCCGCGTGCCGGTCAGCCACCTTCTGGGAGAGGAAGGCGGCGGCTTCAAGCTGGCGATGAAGGGGCTCGATGGCGGCCGCATCAACATCGCTGCCTGCTCGCTGGGTGCCGCACAGGGGGCACTGGATGCTGCGCGCCGCTACATGGGCGAGCGCCGCCAGTTCGGCAAGGCGCTGGCCGAATTCCAGGCGCTGCAGTTCAAGCTGGCCGACATGGTCACCCAGCTGGTGGCTGCACGGCAGATGGTGCACACCGCTGCGCGCAAGCTCGATGCCGGTGCCAGCGATGCCAACGTGTGGTGCGCGATGGCCAAGCGCTTCGCCACAGATGCCGGTTTCAACGTCTGCAACGAAGCGCTGCAGATCCACGGTGGCTACGGCTACATCCGCGAGTACCCGATCGAGCGTCTGCTGCGTGACTGCCGCGTGCACCAGATCCTGGAAGGCACCAACGAGATCATGCGGGTGATCGTTGCCCGTCACCTGCTCAACACCGAAGAGGAACTGCGATGAAGGATTGGCGTACCCAGGAGCACGTGGGCCTGAAGGTCGAGGTGGATGGCCACACCGCCGTGGTCACCCTGCACAACCCGCCGGCGCATACCTGGACCGTGCACAGCCTGTCGGCGCTGCGCGACCTGGTCGGCGCGCTCAACGCAGACCGCGGGATCTACGCGCTGGTGATCACCGGTGACGGCGAGAAGTTCTTCTCCGCCGGTGCCGACCTCAACCAGTTCGCCTCCGGCGACAAGGCCGCCGCACGCGAGGCCGCACGCCGTTTCGGTGAAGCCTTCGAAGCGCTGTCCGCCTTCCGTGGCGTGTCCATCGCCGCGATCAACGGCTATGCAATGGGTGGCGGCCTGGAATGTGCGCTGGCCTGCGACCTGCGCATCATCGAAGACCACGCCCAGGTCGCGCTGCCGGAGGCCACCGTCGGCCTGCTGCCGTGCGCCGGCGGCACCCAGAACCTGCCGCGCCTGGTGGGCGAGGGCTGGGCCAAACGCATGATCCTGCTGGGCGAGCGCATCAACGCCGAGACCGCACTGCGCATTGGCCTGGCCGAAGAGAAGGTCGGCAAGGGCGAAGCCAAGGCACTGGCGCTGGAATGGGCGAAGAAGGCCGGCAAGCAGAGTCCGACCAGCATCGCCGCCTGCAAGACCCTGGTGCAGTCCACCCGCACCGGCACCCACGCCTCGGCGCTGGTGGCCGAGCGCGAAGCCTTCGTCGACCTGTTTGACACCGCCGACCAGGTCGAAGGCGTGACTGCCTTCCTGGAAAAGCGCGCCGCGCAGTGGAAGAACGCATGAGCACCGACACCGCTGCCGACGACGCACCGGTGCTGTTCGAAGAGCGCGTGGCCGGCAACGGCGCGCGCATCGGCATCGCCACGCTCAACGCGCCGCGTACGCTCAACGGATTCTCGCTTCCGATGGCGCACCTGCTGCTGAAGCAGCTCAATGCCTGGGCCGACGACGACGGCATCGCCATGGTGGTGCTGCAGGGCGCTGGTGAAAAGGCGTTCTGCGCCGGAGGCGATCTGCACAGCCTGTACAAGGCCATGGTCACCTTCCGTGAGGCCGGCCGCAGCGACATCCGCGAGAACGACTACGCGGCCGAGTTCTTCGACGTGGAATACCGCGTCGATTACCTCATCCACACCTACACCAAGCCGATCCTGTGCTGGGGCCATGGCATCGTGATGGGCGGTGGCATCGGCCTGATGTCCGGCGCCAGCCACCGCGTGGTTAGCGAGCGCTCCAAGCTGGCCTTCCCGGAAATCACTGTTGGCCTGTTCCCCGATGTCGGTGGCAGCTGGCTGCTGCCGCGCGTACCGGGCAAGGGCGGTCTGTTCCTGGCCCTGACCGGCGCACTGCTCAACCCGGGCGATGCCATCTATGCCGGCCTGGCCGATGTGCACGTGGCTGAAGAACGCCGCAGCGCGGTGTTCGATGCGCTGTTGCAGGTGGCCTGGTCCAGCGATGCCGCACACAACCACGAACGTCTCAGCCATCTGTTGCAGTCGCACGCCAGCGATGCAGCCACCGGCCCGCTGCTGGCCCATGCGGCGCAGGTCGATGCGCTGTGCGAGGGCGATGACCTGCCCGCGATCATCAACCGCATCAGCTCGCTGCAGACCGACGATGCCTGGCTGCAGGCGGCACAGAAGACCCTCGCCGCCGGTGCGCCCGGCTCGGCGCGGCTGGCCTTCGAGCTGCAGCGTCGCAGCGCCGGCCAGGACCTGGCCAGCGTCTATCGGCTGGAGTACATCACCGCGCTGCACTGCGCCGCCCACGGCGATTTCGCCGAAGGCATCCGCGCGCTGCTGATCGACAAGGACCGCAACCCGCAGTGGAACCCGGCCACCCTGGCCGAGGCCACCGCCGCGTGGGCGGACACCTTCTTTGTTTCCCCCTGGTCCGAGGCTGCGCACCCGCTGGCCGACCTGGGCACTCCGCTTGCTGAAAGGAGCCTTGCATGAGCCGCATTGCATTCATCGGGTTGGGCAACATGGGTGGCCCGATGGCCGCCAACCTCGTCAAGAACGGCCACACCGTGCGTGTGTTCGACCTGGTGCCGGCCGCGGCCCAGGCCGCCGTCGACGCCGGTGCCAGCGCCGCACCGTCGGCGCGCGACACCCTGGCCGACGCCGAAGTGGTGATCTCGATGCTGCCGGCCAGCCGCCACGTCGAAGGCGTGTACCTGGGCGACGACGGCATTCTTGCCGCGATTCCGGCCGGCGCACTGGTCATCGACTGCAGCACGATCGCACCGGCCAGCGCCCGCAAGGTCTCTGAAGCCGCTGCCGCACGTGGCCTGCAGATGATCGACGCGCCGGTGTCCGGCGGTACCGCCGGTGCCCAGGCCGGCACCCTGACCTTCATCGTCGGTGGCGAGGAGGATGCGCTGGAGCGCGCCCGTCCGGTGCTGCAGGCGATGGGCAAGAACATCTTCCACGTGGGCGCCAGTGGTGCCGGCCAGGTTGCCAAGCTGTGCAACAACATGGCGCTGGGCGTGATCATGGCGGTGACCGGTGAAGCCATCGCCCTGGGCGTGGCGCACGGCCTGGACCCGAAGGTGCTGTCGCAGATGATGGCCGTCAGCACCGGCCGCAGCTGGGCTACCGAAGTGTGCAATCCGTGGCCGGGCGTGCTGGAGAATGCGCCGGCCTCACGCGGTTACAGCGGCGGTTTCGGCAGCGACCTGATGCTGAAGGACATGGGCCTGGCGGTGGAAGCGGCGATGAGTGTCGGCGCCTCGATTCCGCTGGGCGAAGTGGCCCGCAACCTGTACTCGATGAACCACCAGGCCGGCCGCGGCAAGCTGGATTTCTCCAGCGTCGTGCAGCTGATCACCAGCGAGAAATAAGGCTTGGAGATGTAGCGCCGAGCCCACGCTCGGCTGCTTTTCCCGCCGCGCATCGAGGCGCCGGACGGATCAGCCGAGCATGGGCTCGGCGCTACAGAAGCGAATGCGTCCCCGGCCGCGTGCCGGGGCCCACCCGAGGTGGGATGGGCGGATGCCCGGTTTCGACCGGCATCCGCCCATTTTTTTCTCTTCACGTTGGTAGTGCCGGCCGCAGGCCGGCATCACCCCATCAGGCGACGACCAGCGTCACGTCGATGTTGCCGCGGGTGGCATTCGAGTACGGGCACACGATGTGCGCCTTCTGCACCAGCTCTTCCACCTGCTCGCGCGATACGCCCGGCACATTGATGGTCAGCTCGGCTTCGATGCCGAAGCCGGTCGGGATCTGGCCGATGCCGACCTTGCCGGTCACGGTGGTGTCGGCCGGCAGCGCGACCTTGGCCTGGCCGGCCACGAACTTCAGTGCGCCCAGGAAGCAGGCCGAGTAGCCAGCCGCGAACAGCTGTTCCGGGTTGGTGCCCGGACCGCCGGCGCCGCCCAGCTCGCGCGGGGTCGACAGCTGGATGTCCAGCACGTTGTCGGAGGAGACGGAACGGCCTTCACGGCCGCCGGTGGAGGTGGCCTGGGCGGTGTACAGAACCTTTTCGATGGACATCGTGATGCTCCTGGTCGGTGGGTGGGTGTTGCGTTGGAGCCTACTTTGCCCGGTTTTCGCGTACGTTGGGTTGCAATGCGTACGAAAAACTTGATTGATCGTCCTGTGGGCCTAGATCGTCCATTCGCGATCGGTGGTGAACATGATCGTCAACCAGCGGTCCGGCGAAGCCTCGCCCAGCGCATCGCCGATCTCATCACGCAGCTGGTCCCATTCCACCAGCGGCCGCGGTGGGTCGTTTTCCGGCACCACGAAGAACAGCTCGATCTGCTCGCCTCGCCCCACCTGGGCCACGTAGCTGCGGTGCTCGACGAAGCCGTGCTTGGCCACGATGTCGCGCGCCACCGCATCCACGTGCGCCTGCAGCTCCGGCGGGGTGACCAGCAGGATGCCGGCCAGCGCGCGGCGCACGGTACCGAGCGGGGCGATCATCACCAGCACGCAGACGAAGGCGAGGATAGCCGGGTCGATGTACGGCCCGACCCAGGCCCACGAGGTGCCCTGCACCAGCACACCGCCGAGGAAGGCCAGCAGATAGCAGGCCGACATGCTGGCTGCGATCACCCAGTTCTTCGCGTCCAGCGCGATGAACTCCGAGCCGATGCGGCGGTTGGCGCGCAGGATGAACCACGCCAGTGCGCCTTCGCCCACGATCGACAGCCCGGCAAAGGCGATGGCCGGGCCCAGCGCAATGTGGCGACCCCCGGACATCAGTGCATCCACCGCATTGACCAGGGCATACAGTGCCGCACCGATCATCAGCGTGCCGCTGACCCCCAGCACGATCGGCTCCAGGTGCCAGAAGCCCATGGTGAAGCGCTGGTTGAGCCGCGATTGCAGCGCGTCGGTCTGGGTGGACAGCGCGATCAGCCGTGCCACCAGCAGCGACAGCCAGGTCATCACCACGTCGATCAGGCCGTAGATGCCGTCGAAGATGATCAATGACGAATTGGCCAGCAGGCCGAACACCACCGCCGCCGCGGCCAGCAGCAGCGAAGCGGCAATCGACAGGCGCAGCACGCCCTGTTCGGTGGCGGGGTCGAAGAACTGCGGGCGATCGGTAGCCATGCCCCGATTGTAGAGCGGAGCCATGCCCCGCGGCCTTTCGCGGCCGGCCGCGCTACCTTCGTGCGGCCGCTTCCCGTAGACTGCGCCCCTCCCAACGCACCGACGCCCGCCTGCAGTGATCACGCCACCCTGACCCTTGCCGCCCATCGGCAGCCGGCCCGCCCGGCTCAGGAACCCGTGTCTTTCCACTGCAGCGCCATGCGGCCACGCCCGCCTGCGCGCGGAGTTTTCCCATGCAAACGTCCTATCCCCTGCGCCAGCAATGGCTCGGCAACATCCGTGGCGACCTGCTGTCCGGCATCGTCGTCGCCCTGGCCCTGATTCCCGAGGCCATCGCTTTCTCGCTCATCGCCGGCGTCGACCCCAAGGTCGGCCTGTATGCCGCGTTCTCGATTGCCGTCATCACCGCCATCGCGGGTGGCCGCCCCGGCATGATTTCCGCCGCTACCGGTGCAATGGCGCTGGTGATGGTCGACCTGGTCAAGGATCACGGCCTGCAGTACCTGTTCGCCGCCAGCATCCTGGCCGGGTTGCTGCAGGTGCTGGCCGGCGTGTTCAAGCTCGGCTCGCTGATGCGCTTCGTCTCGCGTTCGGTCATCACCGGCTTCGTCAACGCGCTGGCGATCCTGATCTTCCTCGCGCAGATGCCGGAACTGATTGGCCGCGGCCCTACGGTCTACGTGCTGTGCGCCGCCGCGCTGGCGATCATCTACCTGCTGCCGCGCCTCACCCGCGCGGTGCCGTCGCCGTTGGTGGCCATTGTGGTGCTTACCGCCGTGGTGATCGGCTTCGGCGTGGACGTGCGCAGCGTCGGCGACATGGGCCAGCTGCCCGACAGCCTGCCGCATTTCCTGCTGCCTGATGTGCCGCTCAGCTGGGAGACGCTGCGCATCCTGCTGCCGGTGTCGGCCACGCTGGCCGTGGTCGGATTGCTTGAGTCGATGATGACCCTGCAGATTGTCGAGGACATCACCGAGACGCCGAGCGAACGCAATCGCGAGTGTGTCGGCCAGGGCGTGGCGAATACGGTTACCGGTTTCCTCGGCGGCATGGCTGGCTGCGCGATGATCGGCCAGTCGGTGATCAACGTGACCTCCGGTGGACGTGGCCGTCTGTCCTGCCTGGTGGCCGGCGTGTTCCTGCTGGTGCTGGTGGTGTATGGCAGCGACCTGGTGCGGCAGATCCCGATGGCTGCGTTGGTGGCGGTGATGATCATGGTCAGCATCGGCACCTTCAGCTGGCGCTCGCTGCGCGACCTGCGCACGCATCCGCGTAGCTCGTCTGCGGTGATGCTGCTGACCGTGGTGGTCACCGTGGCTACCCACGATCTGGCCAAGGGCGTGTTGAGCGGCGTGCTGTTGTCGGCGCTGTTCTTCGCACGCAAGGTCGGCCGCATGCTGGATGTGCAGCGCGACGACACCGTCGATACCCAGGTCTACCGCGTGCGTGGGCAGGTGTTCTTTGCTTCAGCCGGCCAGCTGGGCGCGGCGTTTGATTACCAGCACGTGGCGCCGAAGGTGCAGATTGACCTGCGCGATGCCCACCTGTGGGATCTGACTGCTGTGGCCGCGCTGGAGCGGGCGCAGGAAAAGCTGGCCGCGCATGGTGCGGAGGTGACGGTGGTGGGGCTCAATGCGGCCAGCCAGACGCTGATCGAGCAGGTCGGGGGCGCGCGCGGGGGGCATTGATCGCGTAGGGCATGCTGGTAGCGCCGGGCCATGCCCGGCGGGCGCAGCGGCAGCGATCAGGCGGTGCCAGCGGGTTGCTTGTCGGCTTGCACGATGAGATGCACCCCGAGCGCTGACAGTACCCGCTGCACGGTATCGAAGCGTGGGTGTGCTCCGGGACGCAGCGCCTTGTACAGGCTCTCGCGTCCAAGACCAGAGACCTCGGCAACGCCGCCCATGCCGCGGGCGCGCGCAACAGTTCCGAGCGCCTCCTGGAAGTGGCCCGCATCACCTGCTGCCAAGGCCTCGCTCAGATAGGTGGCGATTGCGACGTCATCATCCAGATAGTCTGCGGGATCGAAGGGAATCGTCTTCAGCTTGCTCATGGGGAGAGTCCTGGCAACGGCATGGAATCAAATGGTGGCTACAGCAGATCCGCGAGCCTGACCGCTTTTTCGATATCGCGACGCTGGCTCGACTTGTCGCCACCGTGCAGGAGTACGACGATGGATCTTCCGCGACGTGTGAAATACACGCGATATCCCGGCCCATGGTTGATTCGCAGTTCGCTCACGCCATGACCCACTGATCGAACATCTCCCTCGAGACCGCGGGAGACCCGCTGCAGGCGTTCCACGATCACTGCTCGGGCGCCGCTGTCGTTGAGCCCGCGCAGCCAGCGCGTGAACGTCTCTGTTGCCTGGAGGGTCGCCATCCACAAATCGTATCCAAAAGGATACACCGTTCAATTGGCATCTGCGTCAATGCGTGGCGTACTGCGCTGGACCAGCTGGTCGTATCCAAGGAGAACGCAAACCCCAAGCTCCCCGAGGGCAGGAAGCGTCCGCTGCCGCCGCCCAGCCCGCCCCGGCCGCCAGCGGGAACCTGGCCCAACCGGCGCTTGCCGCGCGACTGACCGGGCGCATTCAGCCGAGCGGTGTAAACTATTGATCTCACTGGCAATGCCAGTCTCCACGATCAACGCCCCGATGACGTCCGCCACCGCCCGTTACGCCGATTCCCTGCGCCTGTCCGTTGCCCCGATGATGGACTGGACCGACCGCCATTGCCGCGTGTTCCATCGCGTGCTGGCGCCGGGTGCGCGCCTGTACACGGAGATGGTTCACGCCAACGCGGTCATCCACGGCGACCGCGAGCGCCTGCTCGGCTTCGACCGCAGCGAACAGCCGCTGGCGCTGCAGCTGGGCGGCAGCGATCCGGCTCTGCTGGCGCAGGCTGCGCGCATCGCCGCCGAGTGGGGATACGACGAGGTCAACCTCAACTGCGGCTGCCCGTCCGACCGCGTGCAGGCCGGGCGTTTCGGCGCCTGCCTGATGCGCGAGCCGGTGCTGGTGGCCGAGTGCGTGGCGGCCATGGTCGATGCGGTCGACATCCCGGTAACGGTGAAGTGCCGCCTGGGCGTGGACGAGGACAACGACTACGACGTGTTTGCCAGCTTCGTCGACCGCCAGGTTGCCGCTGGTGCGGCGATGGTGGTGGTGCATGCGCGCAACGCGTGGCTGAAGGGCCTGTCGCCGAAGGAGAACCGCGAGGTTCCGCCGCTGAAGTACGACTGGGCCTACCGCCTGAAGCAGGAGCGCCCGGCACTGCCGGTGGTGATCAACGGTGGCCTGGCCAGCATCGAGGCGGTACAGGCGCAGGCCGCGCACGTCGATGGCGTGATGCTGGGGCGTGCGGCCTACCACGACCCCTACCTGCTGCATCAGCTGGAGGCGCTGCACACCGGCGCCCCGCTGCAGGCCCGTGGCGAGCTGCTGCGCGCGATGCGCCCCTACATCGAGGCGCGGCTGGGCGAAGGCCTGGCGCTGAAGCACATCACCCGCCACCTGCTCGGCCTGTTCCACGGCGAGCCCGGTGGTCGCGCATTCCGCCAGGTGCTGAGCGAGGGCGCACATCGCCCGGGCGCCGGCTGGAGCCTGATCGAACAGGCGCTGGCGGTCACCGAGCGCGAATCCGATCGCGCCGCAGCGTGATGCTTGTCACATTCCTGACTTGACAAGGGGCGGCGATTCGTCCCGAATGTTCACTTAGCTGAACAACGCGAGGTCAAGGCCGGAAAAGTTCAGACCGGATTCACCGCTGTAAACCAAGAATTTGCAAAAGATTTGTAAAACGCTGGGTTTCGAACCCGGCGCCGGATTTACGACTTTTGAACGAATCGCCGTGCTCGGCTAGGATCGCATCGATGTCTTCCGTTCCCTTCCATCGCCGCATTGCCCTGGCCACCTGCGTGGTCCTGTCGGCTGTGCCGCTGTCTTCGGCGCTGGCGCAACAGCCGCCGCGTGGCGAGCAGGCGCGGGCGGAGATGATGGAGCGGGGCGAGCGTGGCAACCGTGGCGACGAGCGGTCGCTGTCCGATGCCGTGCGCCGCGTGCAGCGCACCACCGGCGGCCACATCCTCGGCGCCGAGCGCGTGCCGTTCGATGGTCGTGATATCAACCGGGTGAAGTACATGGACGATCGGGGCCGGGTCCGCTACATGGACGACCCCGCCCCGTCGCGTTCACAGCCGCGCACGCCGCGGTCGGATATGTCATCACTACGCGGCGATAACCCCTGAACAGGGATAGTTGTCGCTATCAACCCGTACCCCACAGGCCTCCGGGCCACACCCAGGACACTAGGGAGAGTTCATGCGTATCCTTCTGGTCGAAGACGAAGCCCCGCTGCGTGAGACCCTGGCAGCCCGGCTCAAGCGCGAAGGCTTTGCCGTCGATGCTGCGCAGGACGGCGAGGAAGGCCTCTACATGGGGCGCGAAGTTCCGTTCGATGTCGGCATCATCGACCTCGGCCTGCCCAAGATGTCGGGCATGGAGCTGATCAAGGCCCTGCGTGACGAAGGCAAGAAGTTCCCGGTGCTGATCCTGACCGCGCGTTCGAGCTGGCAGGACAAGGTCGAGGGCCTGAAGCAGGGTGCCGACGACTACCTGGTCAAGCCGTTCCACGTCGAAGAGCTGCTGGCCCGCGTCAACGCGCTGCTGCGCCGCGCCGCTGGCTGGAGCAAGCCGACGCTGGAATGCGGCCCGGTTGCCCTGGACCTGGCTGCGCAGACGGTCAGCGTGGCCGGCAGCAATGTCGACCTCACCAGCTACGAGTACAAGGTGCTGGAGTACCTGATGATGCACGCCGGTGAACTGGTCTCCAAGGCCGACCTCACCGAGCACATCTACCAGCAGGACTTCGACCGCGACTCGAACGTGCTGGAGGTCTTCATCGGCCGCCTGCGCAAGAAGCTGGACCCGGATGGCGAGCTGAAGCCGATCGAAACCGTGCGCGGCCGCGGCTACCGTTTCGCGATTCCGCGCAACGAGGGCTGAGCCGGCTCACCCTGGCGATACCATGATGTCCGGCCGTCTGTGGTTCTTCCGACGCTGGCGGCCGCGCTCCCTGCAGGCGCGCCAGATGCTTGCTGCGTCCGTGGGTCTGGTCGCGTTCCTGGCGCTGGCCGGTTACGCGCTCGACGCCGCCTTCGCCGATACGGCGAAGGCGAACCTGCGTGAGCGCCTGAAGAACTACGCCACGGCCTATGCGGCCGGCATCGACTTCACCCGCGACCGCTCGCTGTACATCCGCGAGCAGCCGCCGGATTCACGCTTCGACGTGCCGGGCAGCGGCCTGTACCTGCAGGTTGTGATGCCGCACGGCAAGGGCAATTCGATGTCCGCCGAAGGCCCGATGCTGCCCACCGTGGGCGGTGGCCTGCTGGCGCCGCGCCAGGAAGTGTTCGAAGGCCCGCTGCCGATGATCCAGATCGACGGCAGCCAGGGCTCGGTGTACCGCTATGGCCTGGGCCTGGTGTGGGACGCAGACGCCGACCCTGCCACCGAGTTTCCGTACACCATCTACGTGATGGAAGACTCGCGCGCGCTGGGTGCACAGCTGCGGGTGTTCCGTGGCCGGGTCTGGTTCTACCTGGGCGGTATCGGCCTGATCCTGTTGCTGCTGCAGACCGTCATCCTGCAGTGGAGCCTTCGG
Organism: Stenotrophomonas sp. C-A; assembly: GCF_054030835.1. NCBI lineage: Bacteria > Pseudomonadati > Pseudomonadota > Gammaproteobacteria > Lysobacterales > Lysobacteraceae > Stenotrophomonas > Stenotrophomonas sp. C-A. The sequence goes on from NZ_CM132916.1 coordinate 249,961, forward strand.
CCCCTGCGCCGCGTGATCACCGAGCTGACCAAGGTGCAGCGTGGCGAGACCGCGCGCATGAGCGAGCGCCACCCGCGCGAGCTGGAACCGCTGACCGACAGCATCAACGCCTTCATCGAAAGCGAGCGCGAGAACCTCGAACGCCAGCGCAATACCCTGGCCGACCTGGCGCACAGCCTGAAGACACCGATCGCGGTGCTGCGCACGCAGATGGACAGCGGTGCCGGCGATGGCGCGCTGCGCGAGGAGCTGGATGTGCAGCTGCAGCGCATGAACAACCTGGTCTCGTACCAGCTGGCACGTGCTGCTTCGTCGGGCCACAAGCTGTTCTCCGCACCGCTGCCGATCGAATCCAACGCCGAGGAAATCGTGCGTGGCCTGGAGAAGGTCTACGCCTCCAAGGGTGTGCTGTGCGAATTCGACATCGACCCGGCCGCGCGCTTCCATGGCGAACCGGGCGACCTGCAGGAACTGCTCGGCAACCTGCTGGAAAACGCCTTCAAGTGGGCCAACCGCCGCGTGCTGCTGACCGCGCAGCCGCTGCCGGCACCGAACGCGCGCCGTGCCGGCCTGTTGCTGGCGGTGGACGACGATGGCCCCGGCATCGCCCCGGACGACATCGGCAAGGTGCTGCAGCGTGGCGTGCGTGGCGACGAGCGCGTGCAGGGCCACGGCATCGGCCTGTCGATCGTGCAGGACCTGATCAAGGATTACCGTGGTGAACTGGCTGTGGGCCGCTCCGAGGAACTGGGCGGCGCCCGTTTCGAAGTGCGCCTGCCGCCGGGGCCGTAGCCTTGTGTAGAGTCGAGCCATGCTCGACTGCTCCGCAGAATGCAGCCGAGCATGGCTCGGCTCTACATAAGCTGCGGTAGTGAATCAGCCGACCATCGTCGGCGGCTCGCCATAGAACCGCCGCAGCTGCGCGGCCACCTCCGGCAATGCCTGCTGCAGCAGATCCGGCGCCGAGAAGTGATACTCGCTGGCTACCGCGAAGAACTCTTCCGGCGCTTCGGCCGCGTACGGATCGATCAGCGTTTCCACACCCGCGTCCACCTGCGCACAGAAGGCATCGTAAGCCTGCTGGAACGTAGCCGCCCACTCGCGCTGCCATTGCCGCGGCAGCGGCGGCGTGCCGTCCATCGCGCCATCCAGCGCATCCAGCTTGTGCACCATCTCGTGCACCGCCACGCAGTAGCCCTCGTGCGGCGCGGCCAGGTCGGCCTGCACATCGGCCCAGGACAGGATCAACGGACCGCTGTCCCACGATTCGCCAATCAGTTCGTCATCCCACTCATGCAGTACGCCGGCCGCATCCAGGTGGCTGCGGTGCACGCGGAACGCGTCGGGGTAGACGATCAGCTGCGACCAGCCTTCCAGTCCCACCTCGCCGAACTCCAGCAGCGGCAGGCAGCACAGCGCGGCCAGCAGCACGCCATCGCCGGCCTGCAACTGCAGATCGCCGATCGGGGTGATGGTCTTCTCGTGCAGGAAGCGCGTGGCCAGCAGCCGCAGTCGCCCACGACGCCCGTCATCCAGGCCGTGCAGCCACGCCGCGCATTGGCAGGCGTCTTCCCAAAGTGCATCGTCAATCGGCCGCGGCGATGGCCGCAGCCACTGCAGCAACGACTTGATCAGCGGAACATTCCCGGCAGGTAGCTGTGCCACTTCGGCGCGCGGATGCGCGGCAGCATGTCGTCGTCGCTGCCACCGCCGCCGGTGGTGGTGCTGGCCGCCGGGCGTACCGGTGCCGCCTTGGTGCTGGCGGCCGCAGCGCTGGCGGTGGGCGCGCGCTGCGAGGCGGCGTCGCCATTGGAGGACACGCATGCCCCACGGCTGTCGTCCAGCGCTGCCGTCGCAGACGCCGCGAAGGGCATCGTCAGCAGGATCAGGCAATGGGCATAACGGCGCATTGACGACATCCACGTTAAGGGAAGGTGAGTTCCCGATTCTAGCCCGAACCCGGCGCCAGGTTGGAAGCCCCTGTGGTCACCCGGTGGCGGGCGTCGCTGGCGGCTTTCCCGCATAATTCCTTTCTGACTTCGTGGAAGCTGCCGTGGACGATCGCCAATTGCTGGCCAAACTCGCTGCCGGTCGCCTGTCCGGCGACGCCCTGGCCCGTGAGCTGGGTCAGACCCGGGCGGCCATTTGGAAGCGTATTCAAGGACTTAGGGCCGCCGGTGTGGACATCGAGGGCCGCGCTGGCGAGGGCTATGGCCTGACCCGCCCGGTCGACCTGCTGGACCCGGACGCGATCCGCGCGGGCCTGCCTGCCGACGTCCAGGCCCTGCTGCACGACCTGCAGGTGGCCTGGACAGTGGACTCGACCAACGCCGAATTGCTGCGTTGCAGCGCGCCCCAGCGCGGGGTGAGCGTCCTGCTGGCCGAACGCCAGACCGGCGGCCGCGGCCGTCGCGGCCGTACGTGGGCGTCGCCGCTGGCCGCGCATATCTACCTGTCGGTGCTGCGCCTGTTCTCCGGCGGCCTCGGCCGCCTGGCCGGGCTGAGCCTGGTGGCCGGCATCGCCGTGGCCGAAGCGCTGCACGACCTGGGCTACACCCAGGCGCAGCTGAAGTGGCCGAATGACCTGATCGTCGATGGCAAGCGCAAGCTGGTCGGCCTGCTCGCAGAAGGCGGTGGCGAATACGCTGGTCCGGCGCGCGCGGTGATCGGCATCGGCATCAACACGCACATGCCGCCGTCGTTCGCCGAGCAGATCACCCAGCCGTGGGTGGACCTGGACACGCTGGCCGGCAAGCCGGTGGACCGCAACGTGGTCGTCGCTGCCGTGCTGACGCGCCTGCTACCGGCGCTGGAAGAATTCGATCGCGAAGGTCTCGCTCCGTTCCTGCCGCGCTACGCCGCGTTCGACATGCTGGCCGGCCGCGAAGTACGGGTGGAACTGGAAGGGCAGTGGCAGCACGGCACCGCGCTCGGCCTGGCCGATGACGGCGCGCTGCGCGTGCGCATCGATGGCCGCGAGCGCCTGCTGCACGCCGGCGAAGTCAGTGTGAGGGCGGCATGAGCGATTGGTTGTTCGACCTCGGCAACTCGCGCTTCAAGTTCGCGCCGTTGCAAGGTGACCGTGCCGGCGATGTGCAGGCCTGGGCGCATGGCGCCGAAGGCATGGCCGGGCAGCCGCCACACAGCCTGCCCAGCGGCCGCACCGCGTTCGTGGCCAGCGTGGCCGCACCGTCGCTGACCAGCGCCATGCTGGACCAGCTGCAGCGCCGCTTCGAACACGTACACGTGGTACGCACCAGCGCCGAATGCGCCGGTGTGCGCATCGCCTATGCCAAGCCGGAGAAGTTCGGCGTCGACCGCTTCCTGGCCCTGCTGGCCGCGGCCAAGGCGCAGCGCCCGGTGCTGGTGGTCGGCGTGGGCACCGCACTGACGATTGATCTGCTCGACGCCGACGGCCAGCACCACGGTGGCCGCATTTCCGCATCGCCCACCACCATGCGCGAAGCGCTGCACGCCCGCGCGGTGCAGCTGCCGGCCACGGGCGGTGACTACAGCGAATTCGCCAACGACACCGCCGATGCGCTGGCTTCCGGTTGCGATGGCGCCGCGGTGGCGCTGATCGAACGCAGCGCACAGCAGGCGCACACGCTGCTGGGCGTGGCACCGTCGCTGCTGGTGCACGGCGGTGGCGCACCAGCGCTGATGCCGCTGCTGCCCGGCGCCGACTACCACCCCTCGCTGGTGCTGGATGGCCTCGCCCGCTGGGCGGTGCACCAGCCCGCAGGCTAGTATCCGCGCATGCTGACCCGTGCCCTGATCGTCGTACTGGCCATCCTCAATCTTGGCGTCGCCTGCTGGTGGCTGCTGCGCGATGCGCCGCAGAAGCCTGCGCCGCCGCCGCAACCCGCTGGCGTGGCCGAGCTGCGCTGGGTGCCCGGTGGTGTGGATGCCGCTGCGGCTGCCGAGGCCACCGCTGCCGCCCCGACCGCGCCGTTGACGGAGCGCGAGCCGGTGGAGAAGACGGCTGTGGCTGCCACGCCGGCGCCCGCCGCCCCGGCCAAGCCGGAGATTGCCAAGCCACAGGTGGCTGAGGCTACGCCGGTTGCGGCCGCAGCCAAGCCGGCAACACCGCCTGCACCCGTACCGGCACCGGAAAAACCCGCAACCCAGCCCGTGGCTGCCGAACCGCCGCGCTGCGTCGCGCTGGGCCCGTTCGCCGACCGCGCCGCCGCGACCAGCGCGCAGGGCAAGGCCGGCAATGTCATCAGCCAGGTACGCCTGCGCGAACAGCCCGCCGCCAGCGGCAGCGCCCGTTTCCGGGTGATGCTGCCGGCCGCCGCCAACCGCGACGAAGCCCAGGCCACGGTGAAGCGCATCGTCGCCGCCGGCCTGAGCGACTACTACATCATCAGCCAGGGCGAGGACATCAACGCCGTGGCGCTGGGCCAGTACCGCAACCGCGAAGGCGCCGAGCGCCGCATGGCGGCGGTGCAGGCCGCCGGCTTCCAGCCGCGCCTGGTGGCCAGCGGCGACGCCGGCCAGTGGTGGCTGGAAGGGCAGCTGGCCGCGGGCGCGCAGCCGGCCCAGGCCCAACAGCGAAGCGGCGCGGCACAGAGCCGGTCGCTGGAATGCGCAAGGTTGCGCTAGAATCCCCGGACCGCGGCGCTGCCGCCGGTGCACCACCCATGCCGCTTTAGCTCAGTTGGTAGAGCAACTGTCTTGTAAACAGTAGGTCATCCGTTCGATTCGGATAAGCGGCACCATCTTCGATCCCTTGGCATCCGCACATGTCCACGGAGAACAATCAACCTGCTGCAATGGCGGGTTTTTTTGTGCGTTGCCGTTCTGGGGAAGAATGGGAGCCTGCAGGCAAGTTCACCGTGGCACCGCAATGCCCCTTTTGAGTTGACTGCAACGTTGGAGCATACGTTCGCCGGATTGCTCCTTGAGTTGAATGCCGCCATCAGCGAGAAGGGGATAGGTCTCGAGACGGACGCGATAGGCCGCTTGCGAAGACAGCTGCACTGCAGCGTCGTCCGTGCCGATGGCGGCTCCAGGTAGCGAATCCTCTCGAACAACGCCATTTACCTGAAGCTGTGCGCAGAGTCCGGCGTAGTAGGCGATGCGTTCATCAAGCGCCTGAGGGTGCCTTGTGGCATGACCTAGCGCATGGAATGTCTCGTGTGCGACCAGATCGACAAGGTTCGCAACCGTCCGTTCGCGGTCGTCATGTATCGAAGCCGCAAGTGCCAACGTCTTTCCACCCGAGAACGATCCAAAAGTACGCGACTGTATCGTCGCCGCGGTATCCGTTGGCGCGAGAAGGATCCGGTATCTGTTCGCCTTTGCTTCTATCCATGATTCGGAGAATTTCGCTGCTGCATCAATGCGCATGCAGGTATCGGCAACGTCAATCTGTGTTCCTGCAGCCATCAAGAGCAGGATTTCGTGCTGGGTGTTGGCGCAGTGAACCGATTCCAGAGCGGGCAGGTCCTTGCGCCCCGGAACAGTGGACAGGGATCGGAAGTAGCGGAATGGACCGAGAGGCGTGGACACCAGCTCGGTGTAGCCATCCGGAGGGATGCCTTGTGGCAATCCAATTGTTGCGGCGCAGCCTGCCAGGATGGAGGCGGCGAATGCGGCGAGGATGACTCCTTTCATCGCTTCTCCCAAAGGTGCGGGTGCTCAAGGTGCACCCGCATCTCCTGTTGTTTACTACATCTCCATGCACACGTGCGGCGAGGGGTGGTTGACACAATCCCGTCTTTCGAACTCCCGGTAGTCTGGCGCGAACAGTTTCAATCAAACCGGATGATGCGGATCAACCCTCTTGTCGACGATCCGTCTCCGAAGGCGGCCAATGTGCCATAGGGGAATGCCTCCTTCGCACCGTCATGGTTGATGAATGAGATCGTGCAGTTCGTCCGAGTGCCGGGACGGATCCGGGTCATGGTTCTGTCATTCAAGACGAAGCTGTACCACGTGAGTCGGGGACTCATGGAGAGCGCCATGGGGCGCGCGGTGGAGGCGATCAACTCGGCAACAGCGCAGCCGCGCGAATCCACTTCGTCCAGCCGTAGCTCAACGAGAACAGGTTTCAGGTTTGGATAAGGTGTGCTCATTCCAGAAGCGGGTCTGCTCGATTCGATAGCCACGGCAGTGACGTTGTGAACCTGTGCAACGGGGATCTGAATGTTCCGCATTATTGAGCCCTAACCACCTGCAACGCCACATACTCCGCCAGCCCCCGGCAGGCCAGCATCAGTCCCTCGCGCGTGCCATCGCCGATATCGTCCTTCTCTTCCCCGTCCACGCGCACGCGCTCTGCGGCGTGGTACAGCTCCAGCAGCGATACCAGGCCAACCGCGGCGCGATCCCTGCGTGCGGCGGCCACCGCGTCGCCAGGTGTGCCTGCCGGCCCCTGCCATGGTTGTCCATCGGCGGCGTCACCGGCCTGGATGCGCTGCAGGCAGCCGGGCAGGTTGATCGGCGCAGGCGCCTCGTTGGCGGCAGCGAAAGCGGCCTCCAATGGCTGCGCCAGTTCGGGCGGCAGGCGCAGGGCCGCCTCGCCCAGGGTGGCAGTCAGGTACGGGTGATGAGTCTTGGGCATGCGGGCATCCTCGTCGGGAACAGAGGCGCCACCCGAAGAGGGTGGCGGGCGATGCGTGGCTTCCAAGACCGGGTCAACGAATCGGCGGGCACGAGGCCCCCACGCACCGCCCGCCGTCGATCGGCGAACGGATTGCCAGCCGGCGCCGTACTTGGGAGGACGACGCCGGCTGGCAAGCGTATACATCGTTGACAACACAGGCTTGGAAGTCCCGACCACCTTTGCAGGTGGCGATTCATCATGCGCACGTGAAATCACCGCCTGCCAGTCGTTTGTTTCGATGGCATCGGGTGATCTGAAAGGGAAAATGAATTATCGCAATTGGCCCGTTTCGACCATGGCAATGCCAGAAGCGACATATCGCGCAGGACTGCAACCAACGACGAATTCTGGTGCGTCATTGCTGTCGCACGGCCCTTTAAGGCCCAGAAAGTAAAGCCGGCTTAACTTCCCCGGCAGGGCTTCCAGAACACCCTATCAGACATGAATCCCCATGCGCGCCGCCTGGATCTTGATATTCCTCACGGACAGCCCGCAACGCCCCACCGCATACTGCCGCCACACGCCCACCCTGGGCCCCTTCGGGATCCGCACATGCGTCGCCATGCCCTGTCGCTCACCGTCGCACTTTTGTCCACCACCTGCGTGGCCCCGGCCATGGCTGCGGTACCGTTCTTCAACGCCAGCTGCCCAGGCGGCATCGACGTGCACGCCGACGAAGGCGGTCCGGTCTACGTGCAGGGCCGCGAGGCCACGGTGAAACGCTTCAACGACCGCTATTCCGAAGCGCGCGATGCCAACAGCGGCATCACGCTGTCGATCAGCAGCAACGAGGACGGCACGCCGCAGATCAGCTATACCGGCCGAGGCGGCGCCAATGGCATCTGCCAGGTCAGTGCCAGTGGAACGCCCGTACCGTCTGAACATCGCGACCACCGTCGCCACGATGACGACAACGACGCGGCGCTGCCGCGCGAAGTCACCTGCGAATCCACCGGCCAGCAGCAGGTGTCGTGCGACATGGATACCCGTGGCAACGTGGAAATCGTGCGCCAGCTCAGCCACACCCGCTGCGAACAAGGCCAGAACTGGGGCCTGTCGCGGCATTCGGTGTGGGTGAATGGTGGCTGCCGTGCGGTCTTCCGCAATGTGTCCAAGGCGGCCAACAGCGCGCCGGCGGGGGATACCGCGCTGGGTTCCTGCAATATGCGCAAGGGTGCGCAAGGCACGCTGGTGACTCAGCTACCGGTGGGCAGCGATTATCAGGAGTTGATCATCGATTATCCCGATGGCCGCTTCCTGTGCATGATGCGCAACAACGGCCAGGTGCAGAGCGTGACGCCTGTTCGCCACCGCGGAAGCTGAGCGCGCAGCGGGCTGGGGCAGGCTTCAGCCGCAGGACCTATACAGCAACACCCACGCCAGCATCAGGGCGAACATACCAACGAAGGTCAGGCCGAACCATAGCGCCGCCACCTTCACGTTGCCGATCAACGCCGTCGCCACACGGGGCAGCTCGCTTTTCAGAATCGGGTGTTCGGCGTGTGCTTTGCGCAGACGCTGCCAACCCAACCCGAGGAATACCAGGGTCGAGAACGGCACCAGCAGTAGCGTCGCCTGCATCAGCCAGCGGTTCGGCGACGCATCGATCGAGCTGCTCAACAGAACCGCAAAAGCGGCAATGGGCAGCGCACCCATGAAGAAGCGTGGCCATGCGGTATTGATGAAGGGCGACATCGCAATCTTCCATGAAGGACGGTCGGGTCCGCGCGGCATCATGCCATGCCAATGCCCTGCTGCACCGCCGCGAGTGGTGTCACACAGCTCTGGCTAGACTGTGCTTCTTTTTCCCCACCGCAGGAGGCACCCATGGCCCATCCCATTTCCGTATCCCTGATTGGCGTTCCCACCGATGTCGGTGCGGGCCATCGCGGTGCACGGCTGGGGCCGGAAGCGCTGCGCGTGGCTGGGCTGCCGGAGGCGCTGGAGGCGCGTGGCGTGGACGTGCGCGACCTGGGCAATCTGGATGGTCCGCGCAACCCGTGGACCGCGCCGGTGGAAGGTTACCGGCACCTGGATGAAGTGGTGGCGTGGAACCACGCGCTGATGGAAGCCAGCTATGCCGAACTGCAGGCCGGGCGCATGCCGATCATGCTCGGCGGCGACCACTGCCTGGGCATCGGTTCGATCACTGCGGTGGCGCGCTGGTGCCGCGAGCAGGGCAAGACCCTGCGCGTGCTGTGGCTGGATGCGCATTCGGACTTCAACACCAGTGACGTGACCCCGTCGGGCAACATCCACGGCATGCCGGTGGCCTGCCTGTGCGGCCTCGGCCCGGATGCGCTGACCCACCTCGGCGGCAGCGCACCGGCGATCACCCCGTCGCAGATGCACCAGATCGGTATCCGCTCGGTGGACCCGGAAGAAAAGCGCCTGATCAAGACCCACAAGGTGGATGTCTATGACATGCGCTACATCGACGAGAACGGCATGAAGCGCACCGTGGAGGCGGCGCTGGCCGGTATCGACGAGAACACCCACCTGCATGTCAGCTTCGATGTGGACTTCCTCGACCCCAGCATCGCACCGGGCGTGGGCACCACCGTGCCGGGCGGGGTGAACTACCGTGAGGCGCAGCTGGTGATGGAAATGATCGCCGACACCGGGCGCATGGGGTCGCTGGACATCGTTGAGCTCAACCCCTTGCTGGACAAGCAGAATGCCACCGCCGAACTGGCCGTTGACCTGGTCGAAAGCCTGTTCGGCAAGTCCACCCTGATGCGCGACTGACCGCCCCTGCTGAACGGATTGCCGAACCGTTCACACCCGCTCCACGCCCCTGCCGCCAGATTGCACTTCACGCGGCGGCAGTGGGCATTGGTGCCCTCCCGCCGAGCGAAAGAATCCCATCCGCGAATGAAGCGGTATAGCGGCGAACCCAAGGAGAAGCCCATGAAGCGCGTAGTTGCCCTGATGCTGTTGTCGATGTTCTCGGTGGCCCTGCTGGCCGGTTGCAACACCATTGCCGGTGCCGGCAAGGACGTGCAGAAGGCGGGCGAAAAGGTTGAAGACACCGCCAAGGGCCGTTGAGCCCTGCACGAAACGGAAAGAGAAAGGGCCGGGGACATCCCCGGCCTTTTTTGTGCGTGCTTTTCACTGCGTGATGTCGAAGCGTAGTGAACCATTCAAGCAAGTGAGCAGTGTTTTCATGGTCGGTTGACCGGTACCCAACAGCTGCTGCGCGAAGCTGGACCCACGGTAAGAACGCCGTTGCAGCCAAGGATTCCCAGCAATGAACAAAGACATCATTTCCGGCAAGTGGTCGCAGCTGAAGGGCAAGGCCCAGGCCAAGTGGGGCGATCTGACCAACGACGATTTCGATGTGGCCGAGGGCAATGCCGAGTATCTGGCCGGTCGCCTGCAGGAACGTTATGGCTGGGCCAAGGACCGCGCCGAGAAGGAAGTCCGTGAGTTCCAGGACAGCGTCAGCAAGGACTACCCGGACTACAAGTAAGCGCTTCGGTTTCCCCCACAACACAACGCCCGCACCGAGAGGTTGCGGGCGTTGTGTTGTCTGGGCGGGAGGATCAGCGCGCCGGCGGGTCCGGCACGTAGCGGTTGGGGAAGGCCTGGGGCTCGCGCGGCAGGCGCGAGGGTGAATCCACCAGGATGCCGCGTGCGCGCAGGTTGCGGGCGCTGTCGTAGCGCAGCTGCAGGACTTGGGCGGGGCTGCGGCTGGCGCGTTCGAAGTCGGTATCGCGTACCGACGATTGTTCGCGAGCGCCGTGGCCGGTGCCCAGCGCAGGGGCCTGCGACTTGCTGGCATAGCCCTCGATGCGGCTGGCACTGGCATCAGCGGCAGCCTCGGCTTGCGCGGCCGGGGCCGGCAGCGGCAGGCCACGGCGCAGGATCGGCTCGGGGCGCCAGCGGCGCGCCTCCTCGAACACCGCCACGCCCACCACGCCGATGTTGTCCGGGCGGCCGGTGCGGCTGGCATAGCTGCCGCTGGGGCTGCTGAACACGAATTGCGCCACTTCGTCCTGGCTCTTGCGCCAGCCGGTGATGTCGGCGCGCTGGCCGGGATTGAGCACGTAGCCGGTCTGCGAGGGATCGGCATCCTCACCGGAGATGGCGTTGACGCCGTCCACCGACAGCACCACCAGCACCCGGCGCGGGCTGTCGTTGTACAGGCGCACGGCGTAGCGGTGACCGCGCTCGCCAGCCACCCAGCGCTGGCCCTCGGCGGGATAGCTGCGCAGTTCGGTACCGCGGTCGCGGTCGACCAGGGACATGCGCACGGGGTCGCCCTCGTACACCGGCGGGGGCATGGGAGCCGGGCGGAAGCCGGCCAGGGGCAGGATCAGCAGCAGGGGCAGCAGGCGTTTCATCGGGCGTCTCCAGCGGGGTTGCGTGAATGAACGCGCCGCGGGCCCTGACGGGGTTGGTGGCGTGCAAGGTAAACTGGCCCCGTTCATCGAAGGTTACCCCACGCAGTCATGACGACCCGAGTCCTTACCGGCATCACCCCCTCCGGCACGCCCCACCTGGGCAACTACGTTGGCGCCATCCGTCCGGCCATTGCGGCCAGCCGCGCGCCGGGGATCGAGAGCTTCTTCTTCCTGGCCGACCTGCACAGCCTGATCAAGTCCCAGGACCCGCAGCGCACCCAGCGCGCGACCCTGGAGATCGCGGCCAGCTGGCTGGCCTGCGGCCTGGACCCGGAACACGTGTGGTTCTACCGCCAGAGCGACATCCGCGAGACCACCGAGCTGATGTGGTTCCTGACCGCCATCGCCAGCAAGGGCATCCTCAACCGCGCGCACGCCTACAAGGCGGCGGTGGACAAGAACCGCGAGGAAGGCGTGGACGAGGACGCGGGCGTCAGCGCCGGCCTGTTCATGTACCCGGTGCTGATGGCCGCCGACATCCTCATCTTCAAGGCCAACCAGGTGCCGGTGGGCCGCGACCAGATCCAGCACATCGAGATGGCGCGCGATTTCGCCCAGCGCTTCAACCACGTGTACGGCAAGGAGTACTTCCCGCTGCCGGACGTGGTGATCGACGAGCAGGTGGCGACGCTGGCCGGCCTCGACGGCCGCAAGATGAGCAAGAGCTACCACAACACCATTCCGCTGTTCGTGCCGCGCGAGGAGCTGAAGAAGCTGGTGTTCTCGATCCTGACCGACTCGCGCGCACCGGGTGAGCCGAAGGACACCGAGGGCTCGGCGCTGTTCCAGATGTACCAGGCGTTCGCCACCCCGGAACAGACCGCGGAATTCGCCAAGGCGTTCGCCGCCGGCATCAGCTGGGGCGATGCCAAGCAGCAGCTGTTCGAGCGCATCGACAGCGAGCTTTCTCCGCTGCGCGAGCGCTACAACGCGCTGATGGCCGAGCCGGAGAAGATCGAGGCGCTGCTCAAGCGCCGTGGCCAGCAGCTGCGCGAGCAGCTGGCGGCACCGCTGCTGGACGAGCTGCGCCATGCGGTGGGCCTGCGTGACCTGTCCACCGCGGGCGACATCGCCAGCGAGGACGCTGGCGTGGCCCGCGTGGCACCGCCGCTGTTCAAGCAGTACCGCGAGAAGGACGGCCGTTTCTACTTCAAGCTGTCCGCCGGTGACGGCACGTTGCTGATCCAGAGCGAAGGTTTCGATTCGCCGCGCGATGCCGGCCAGCTGATTGCGGTGATCAAGCAGGCCGAGCAGGGCGACCAGCTGCAGAGCGAGCTGTTCAAGCTGGAAGCCGAGGTGGATGCGGTGCTGGCGGCATTGGCTGTGTTGCGCGCCGACTGATCGGTAGATGCCGACCTTGGTCGGCGCTGTTGAGGGCGGAATGCCGGCCAGCGGCCGGCACTACCCGCAATCGGCGGCCATGGCATGATGTCCGCGCGCCTCAGGCGCGATGACATGGAGTCTGCAATGGCCTGGTTGTCGCTGCTGCTGTTCCTGCCCTGGTTTCTGTTGCTGGGCAGCCTGTACTGGCTGTTCCCGCGCCAGCCGCGTAGCGCGCGGCGGCGCCTGTTCGATGGTGCTGCCCTGGCATTGGCATTGCTGCTGAGCATCCTGGCGATGCTGTGGGGCCACCATATCGGCCTGGTGCAGCCCGGCGCCGGCCCGATCTGGCCGCAGGTGCTGGCGGTGCTGTATGCCTATGGAGCTTTCCTGGCAGTGCTGGTGCTGGCGTTGCTGCTGCGGCCGCGGTTCGCATTGCGCTGAACCTGGCGGTGATGATGGCCGCCGCTGAACGTGCTCCTGGTAGAGTCGACTGTTAGTCGACTGCTTTCCCGTCAGACGTGGAGAAATACCCGCGCTGCGCGCGCAAGTCGACTAACAGTCGACTCTACCAGGCCACCATCCGGCCAAAGCCATGCGCCCCCCGACCAAAGCCGCATCGAACCCGGGCCGCCTGCGCGCCTACCATGGGTATCTGTTCCCGATCCTGCCAGGTGCGTGCCAATGACCGCCGACCCCAGCATCCACACCATCGATACCGGTTTCCAGCGCCCGGATTTCGACGCGGCGTATCTGATCGTTGAAAACGGCCGTGCCGCGTTCGTCGACTGCGGCACCGGCCTGTCGGTACCGGCGATGCTGCAGGCGCTGGCGGAGGCCGGTCTGGGCGTGGAAGCAGTGGACTGGCTGCTGCTCACGCACGTACATCTGGACCACGCCGGTGGTGCAGGCCTGCTGATGCAGCAGCTGCCGAATGCGAAGGCGGTGCTGCATCCGCGCGGTGCGCCGCACATGATCGATCCGACCCGGCTGATTGCCGGCGCCACCGCGGTGTACGGCGCCGAAGAGATCGCGCGCAGCTATGGTCGCATCGAGGCGATTCCTGAACAGCGCGTGGTGGTGGCCGAAGACGGCCACCGCATCGATCTGGCTGGCCGCGAACTGGTGCTGTTGCATACGCCGGGCCACGCGCTGCACCACTACTGCGTGTGGGATGCGCGCAGCCACAGCTGGTTCACCGGCGATACGTTCGGTATCTCCTACCGTGAGCTGGACAGTGCGCAGGGTGCTTTCATCTTCCCGACTTCGTCGCCGGTGCAGTTCGATCCAGAAGCGATGAAGGCTTCGATCCGGCGCATGCTCGATTACGCGCCGCAAGCGATGTACCTGACCCACTACGGTCGTGTGGAACAGGTGGAGAAACTGGCCGACGACCTGTTCGAGCAGATCGATGCGATGGCCGCCATCGGCCGCCAGTGCGATGGTCGACCGGATCGCCACCGCTGCCTGCTGGCCGCACTGCAGGCGCTGTACCTGGAACGTGCACAACTGCATGGCTGTGCGCTGGACGATGCCGCGGTGACCGCTGTTCTGGCGATGGACATCGAACTCAACGCCCAAGGCCTGGCCTGCTGGCTGGATCGCATCAGCAAGTAGATCCACGCCATGCGTGGATGACGTTGGCCCAGGCTGCGCCGCGGTGTCACGACCACGTTACACTCTGGTGACTTCCAAGCTAGCCGTGGTATTGCCGTGAATCCGATGCGCGTGTTGCTGCTGTCGTCCTGCCTGTTCGTCGGTGGCCTGGCCCATGCGGCCAACGACCTGCCGGGTGGCGGCATCGATCCGCAGGCACTGTCGCGCCATGTGCGCGTGCTGGCGTCGGATGAATTCGAGGGCCGTGCACCGGCCACCGAGGGTGAAGAGCGCACGGTGCAGTACCTGATCGAGCAGTTCCGCAGCTACGGCCTGCAGCCGGGCGGCGTGGACGGCAGCTGGGTGCAGCCGGTGCCGCTGGTGCGCGCACAGCTGGATGGCGCGGCCAAGGCCAGCCTGTCGCTGAAGCAGGGCAAGCGCGCGCTGGCCAACGGCGTGGACGTGACCCTGCAGAGCCTGCAGCCGCGCAAGCGCGTGCAGATCAAGGACGCGCCGCTGGTATTCGTCGGCTACGGCATCGACGCGCCGGAACGGCAGTGGAACGACTACAAGGACGTGGACCTGCACGGCAAGATCGCGGTGGTGCTGATCAACGACGCCGATTTCGAAGCCGATGCGCCGGGTGCATTTGATGGCAAGGCGGTGACCTACTACGGCCGTTGGACCTACAAGTTCGAGGAAGCCGCACGCCGCGGTGCCGAGGGCGTGCTGATCGTGCACGAGACTGCACCGGCTGCGTATGGCTGGGCCACGGTGAAGAGCTCGGGCACCTCGCCGCTGTTCGACATCGAACGCGGTCAGGCCGAGGCGATGGCCCAGCACACGCCGCTGCGCGGCCGGATGCAGCGCGAGCTGGCCGAAGCGATCTTCGCCGACGCCGGCCTCGACTTCGACGCTGAGAAGCGCAAGGCGATGCGTGCCGACTTCCGCCCGGTGGCACTGGACAACGCGAAGCTGAGCGTGGATTTCGCGCTCAAGCGCGAGCAGGTGGTGACCCGCAACGTGGTGGCCAAGCTGCCCGGTGGTGAACACGCCGACGAGGCCGTGATCTTCTCCGCGCACTGGGATGCGTTCGGTATCGGCCAGGCCGATGCCAAGGGCGACCGCATCCGCCGTGGTGCGATCGACAACGCCACTGGCGTGGCCACGGTGCTGGAACTGGGCCGCGTGTTCGCCGCCGGCCCGCAGCCGCAGCGCACGCTGTACTTCGTGGCCCTTACCGCCGAAGAGAAGGGCCTGCTGGGCGCCAGCTACTACGCCGCGCACCCGCTGGCGCCGCTGGACAAGACCGCCGCAGTGCTGAACATCGAAATGTTCAGCCCGGATGGCCCGACCCGCGACATCGCTTCGTGGGGCAAGGGCCGGGTGTCGCTGGAAGGCGATCTGGAACGCGTGGCCAAGGCCCGCGGCCGCAGCTACAGCCCGGACCCGAACCTGGAAGCGGGCTTCTTCTACCGCGCCGACCACTTCGCCTTCGCCCGCCTGGGCGTGCCGGCGATCACCATCGGCCCGGGCCTGGACAAGCTGGACGGCGGTGTTGAAGCCGGCCGTGCGCTGCGCGAGAAGTACTTCGCCGACTGCTACCACCAGGCCTGCGATGCCTGGACCCCGACCTGGGATCCGAGCGGCCACGCCGCCGATACCCTGCTGGTCTACGACCTGGGTGCCGAGCTGGCCAACAGCCGCCGCTGGCCGACGTGGGAAAAGGAATCGGAGTTCCGCAGCGCACGCGACAAGAGCGAAGCCGCCCGCCGCTGAGGTAGTGCCGGCCGCTGGCCGGCAACCTCGTGAACCTTCGGAAAGAATGTGGAGTTGCCGGCCAGCGGCCGGCACGATCGCGCGCTCATCAGCGCCGGCGCAACAGCGTCCATGCGCCCCAGCCACTGGCAGCGAGCGCGGCCAGATAGCACGCCACCATCGTACGCAGGCCGACCGGCGACCCCGCATTGATGCCGCGGTGCAGGCGCAGTTGCAGCGAGCTGTGGCCGCTGCCCAGGTCCACCGCCAGCTGCAGCGCCAGCGCGCCGCAGAACACCAGCAGGGCGATCCCGAACCCGATGCGTGGCCATGCGGCCTGTGCGTTGGGGCGGCGCAGCAGCCAGGCCAGTGCCGTGGTTGCGGCCAGCGTCGCCGCGATCCACATCAGTGGCGTGGCGGGAGACGCAGCGGCCACCGGCAGTGCACCGGTGGCCGCAATTACGGCAACGCGCTTACTTGCGGGTGCCGTCGAGCCAGTTCGGGCCCTTGTTGGTAAGGAAGAACACATAGACCACCAACGATACCGCGATCGTGGCGGTTACGTAGATAGCGAACCAGTCGACATGGCCGGTCTTCAGCGCGCCCTGGTACAGCAGCGGGGCGGTGCCACCGAACAGCGAGTTGGCCAGCGCGTAACCCAGGCCCACGCCCAGTGCACGCACGTGGGTGGGGAACAGCTCGGCCTTCACCACCGCGTTGATGGAGGTGTAGCCGGTGAGGATGACGAAGGCCATGGCCAGGGTCAGGAAGGCCAGGGTGGCGTCATGCTGGTGCGGCAGCTGGGTGATCAGGTACCAGCTGTACAGCACGCCGCCGACGCCGAAGAACACCAGCAGGGTCTTGCGGCCGATGATGTCCGACAGCCAGCCGCCGACCGGCTGCAGCACCATCAGGAACGCCAGCACGCCCAGGTTGATCAGGGTGCCGGTCATCGGGTCGTTGCCGGCGAAGGCGCTCTGGATCATCTTCGGGCCGTTCACCGAGTAGGTGTAGAAGGCCACGGTGCCACCGGCGGTGATCAGGAAGCACAGCAGCAGCGGCCGCCACTGGTGCACGAACAGCTCGTACATTGAACCGGACTTCTGTGCCTTGCCTTCGCGTGCGGCTTCGATGGACGACTCCGACAGCGATTCGTCCATGCCGCGGCGCAGCCAGAACACCACCACCGCGGCGATGCCACCGATGCCGAAGGCGATGCGCCAGCCCCACTCGGAGATCTCCGGCTTGCCCCAGAAGGTCAGCATCAGCAGCAGGGTCAGCTGGGCCAGCACATGGCCGCCGACCAGGGTGACGTAGTGGAAGGAGGACAGGAAGCCGCGACGGCCGGGAATGGCGGCCTCGGACATGTAGGTGGCGCTGGCACCGTACTCGCCACCGGTGGCGAAGCCCTGCAGCAGGCGTGCGAACAGCAGGATCACGGCGGCCCAGATGCCGATGCTGGCAGCGGTGGGGGTGATGGCGATGAGGAACGAGCACAGCGCCATCAGCGTGACCGAGACGGTCAGCGCCAGGCGGCGGCCATGGCGGTCGGCGAAGCGGCCGAAGAACCAGGCACCGATCGGGCGCATCAGGAAGGTCGCGGCGAAGATCGCCCACACGTACATGGTGGAGTTCTTGTCGTCCGGCGAGAAGAACTGCGATTCGAAGTACACGGCGAACACCGAGTACACGTAGACGTCATACCACTCCACCAGGTTGCCGGCGGAGCCTTTGAGGGTGTTGGAGATCGACCGCCGCAGGGCGGCGCGGTCATTTGCGGGTACGGCAGGTTGGGACGTGGTGCTCATCTGGGTGGGAATCCTCGATGCGGCGCGTCCGTGCGCAGGGAAAACGGCGCCCGGCCTTGGGGCGGCGCGGCCGGGCAGCCCTCTTGGTACTGCATCGGCCGTCAACACGGGGTAGCAGACCAGAGCAGGGTGCATGGATGGATGACAGCGTGCCACCGTCCGGGGTCCCGGACCATACTCAAAACGTCCTAGAATCCGCCTTCCCCCGGCTCCCTGGTGTGTCATGTCGGCTCCCCCTTCTTCGTCTGCGGCTGCCCCCCGGGGTGGCCTTGTCGCGCTGGCATTGCTGCTGGTCTACGTGGTCTGGGGCTCGACCTACCTGGGCATCGCCAAGGCCCTGCACGGCGGCGCGCTGCCGCTGACGATGGTCTCCGGCAGCCGGTTCATCATTGCCGGTGGCCTGATGTTCCTGGCCTTGCGCCTGTTCTGGAAGATGCCGAACCCGACCCTGCGGCAGTGGCGCAACCTGGTGGTGATGGGCGTGACCATGCTGGTACTGGGCAACGGCATGGTGGTGCTGGCCGAGCGTGAGGTGTCTTCGGGACTGGCCGCCACCGCGGTGGCCTCGGTGCCGCTGTGGATGGCGCTGTTCTCGGCGCTGCGCGGCCAACATGCCAGCAAGGGTGAATGGCTGGGCATCGCGGTCGGCTTTGTCGGCGTGGTCTGGCTCAATGCCGGCAGCAGCCTGACCGCCTCACCGACCGGGCTGGTGCTGCTGCTGATCGCGCCGATCGGCTGGGCGTTCGGTTCGGTGTGGGCACGTGGCCTGGACCTGCCGGGCCCGTTCATGACCGCTGCCGGGCAGATGATCTGCGGCGGCGTGCTGCTGGTGCTGATCGGCCTGGCCGTGGGCGAACGCCCCACCACGCTGCCCGACACCGGCGGCCTGCTGGCGATGGCCTACCTGTGCGTGTTCGGCTCCATCGTCGCGTTCACCGCCTACGTATGGCTGCTGCAGAACGTGCGCCCGGCGCTGGCGGGCAGCTATGCGTACGTCAATCCGGTGATTGCGGTGCTGCTGGGCGCTGCATTGAATGGTGAACGCTTTGGATGGCGGGACTTCCTCGCCATGGCGGTGATTCTTCTGGGTGTGGTGGTGCTGACAATGGCAAGGACACGAAAGAAATGAGCATGGACGAGAAAGAACAACGCCGGGGCCTGCTGGTCACTGCGTCCACCTTCGTGATCTGGGGGTTGGTGCCGGTGTACTGGCACCTGCTCAACGAGGTCCCCTCGTTCCAGATCATCGCCCACCGCATCATCTGGAGCACCGTGCTGGTGCTGGGCTGGCTGCTGCTCAGTTCGCGCCTGGGCTGGTGGCAGAAGATCGCCGCACAGCCGCGCGCGCTGCCGATCCTGCTGGTGTCGAGCCTGACCATCGCGTTCAACTGGGGCCTGTACATCTGGGCGGTCAACGCCGGCCATGTGATCGAAACCAGCCTGGGTTACTTCATCAACCCGCTGGTGAACGTGCTGCTGGGCGTGCTGGTGCTGAAGGAGCGCCTGCGCCGCCTGCAGTGGGTGGCGGTGGCGATGGCGGCGGTGGGTGTGGCCTGGCTGACCATCGATGCGGGCACGCCGCCGTGGATCGCGTTGGGCCTGGCCTGTTCGTTCGGCCTGTATGGGCTGCTGCGCAAGCTGGTTTCGGTCGATCCGGTGGCCGGGCTGGGCGTGGAGAGCATGTACCTGTTCCTGCCGGCGCTCGCGTTCGCGATCTGGGCCGAGAACGGCCATGGCGGCGCGTTCTTCCATGGCTGGGGCTGGCGCAACGACCTGCTGCTGATCTTCGGCGGTGCGGTGACGGCCGTGCCGCTGATCGGCTTTGCTTACGGCGTGAAGCGCATTCCGCTGTCGCTGGTCGGCATCCTGCAGTACATCGCGCCGAGCCTGCAGCTGCTGCTGGGCGTGTTCTTCTTCCACGAAGCGTTCGATACCGCCAAGGCGATCGGCTTCGCGGCGATCTGGGCCGGCCTGGTGCTGTTCGTCGGCGACAACATCCGCACGATGCGCAAGCGGTAGCGGCGCCGGGATCCGGCCCCGCTTTCCGCAAAAAAAGAACGGCGCCCCGAGGGGCGCCGTTCTGCTTCCATCCACCGCCAGGAGAGAGATGGCGGTGGCGGGAACGCGGTTGCAGGCTTAGAAGCGCTGCTGGTACTTCATGTACATGAAACGACCGATGTCGAAGCCACCGTAGTAGGTGAAGCTGCTGTTCGGCTGGCTGTACATGATCGGACCCTGGTGGTCGAAGACGTTGTTCACGCCCAGCGACACGGTGCCGTCCCACGGCAGGCTGTAACGCACCTGCAGGTCGTGGAAGGTGTTGGAGCCCACCTTGCGGCTCGGCTGCGCATCGGTGTACGGCGAGACGAAGCCGGCCATGTTGCAGTCCGGGCCACCGGCCAGGTCATACGAGCAGGCTTCCTTCATGCCCGAGTAGTAGCGGGCGGTCCAGCCGATGCCCAGATCGCCGTACTGCCAATCCAGGTTGAAGGTCGAACGCACGCGGAAGTTGCCCTGCCAGCCGGTCTTCTGCTCCACCGGCGTGGTAGCGGCGCTGTCGTTGCGCTGCTCCAGGTAGTCGGTGTAGGTGGTGTTCCAGTTGATGGCGAACTTGCCGTACGCGGTTTCCGGCAGGCGGTAACGCACGCCGATGTCATAGCCGGCGGTTTCGCGATAGCCAGCATTGACCAGCGAACGATCCAGCGCCGAGACCTGGCCACGGGTGGCCGCAGCGGTGGAACGGGTGAAGCGACCGCAGGCCGAATCCACACCCTGCACGTAGCACTGGTTGAGGATGTCGGTGGCCGACTCGCCGACGATGGCGTTGTTGATGCGGATCTTCCACCAGTCCAGGCTGACGTCCAGGCCCTGCACGAATTCCGGGCTGTAGACCAGGCCGACGGTCCAGGTCTTGGCGGTTTCCGGCTTCAGTTCCGGGTTGGAACCCGAGTTGAAATCGGAGGTGGCCTGCTGGCCCGGGCGGTTGGCAAGGTTGCCGTCCGCACCGGTCTGCTGACGGAAGTTGGCGGGCACATTCAGCGCCTTGCAGCGTGCTGCCACGGTCGGGCTGCTGGCGGCGATGCCGAACTTCGTATCGCACGGATCGGTGAACGAATCGCGGCTGGACACGGCGCCGCCGTAGAGATCGTCCACGGTGGGTGCACGGAAGCCGGTACCGTAGGTCGCGCGCACCAGCAGGCTGTCGATCGGCTTCCACTTCAGGCCGAACTTGCTGTTGGTGGTCGAACCGAAGGTGTTGTAGTCGGTGTAACGACCGGCCAGGTCCAGCGACAGTTCACGCGCGAACGGCATGTCGGCCAGCAGCGGCACCTGCATTTCCAGGTAGACCTCGTTGAGCGAGTAATCGCCACGGGTCGGCTGGCCGGTGGTGCCGGCGATCTGGCCCTTCTGCACCATCAGGTCCGGCGTGTAGCTGGCCTCTTCGCTTCGGTGCTCGAAGCCCATCGCACCCATGATGTCACCGGCCGGCAGAGTGAACAGCGAGCCGGAGATGTTGGCGCTGGCGACCTTGGTGGTGCTCTTCATCTTGTCGACGAAGCGGGTGAACAGGTAGTCCTGCACGTCCTGGTTGCCCAGCGAGCCCGGGCCCACATAGCCCATCGGCGCGGCCGGGTTCCACGGCACGCAGCCGGCGATCACCGCACCCGGGGTGCCACAGCGTGCCACGGTGCCATCCATGAAGGACGGGCCGACCGCCAGGTCGACGTGCGGCTGGTACATGCTGCCGGTACCGATGCGCTCGCCTTCATTGCGGTTGTACATGTAGCTGACGTTCCAGTCCCAGTAACGCGAACCGGTTTCGAAGCTGCCTTCCAGGCCGATGCTGGCGCGCTTGGTATCCAGGTTGTTCTCGGTGCCGCGCGGAAGTTCTTCAGTGCGGTGCGAGAACAGGACGTCCTGGCCCCACTTGTTGAAGGTGCTGTCCTTGGACAGGGCAGCACGGGTGCCATTGCGGGCCTGTGCGGCCGATACCGAGTACGGGTAGCCGGCCAGGTGCTTGGTCGACTCGCGCTTGCTGTACAGCGCGTCGGCCACGATGCGCAGGTTGTCGGTGATCGAGAAACCACCGTTGGCGAACACCGAGGTGCGCTCCAGACCGCTCAGCAGGCTCATGTTGGTCTTGGCGTTGGCACCATCAGCCGGGTCCGGGGTGTGGAAGTTGCCAGCTTGGCTCGGATCACCGCCCGGGCCCACGGTCAGCGGCTTGCCGCCGACGGTGACGGTGCCCCACTGGGTGGTCGGGCTCAGCGCGTCGACGTCATCGGCGTGGCGTGGGCCACCCGGGTAACGGCTGAACTCGCGCTCGCTGCCGAGGATCTCGTCTTCCTTGGTGCGCTCGGCGCCGACGCTGAACCAGCCGCGGTCGAAGGTCTTGCCGAAGGTGGCGCTGTAGGAGCGCTTCTGGCCGTCGCCTTCACCGTACTGGCCGACGTAGACGCTGGCTTCGCCACCGTCGAAGTTCTTGCGGGTGATGATGTTGACCACACCGGCGATGGCGTCCGAGCCGTACAGCGCGGATGCGCCGTCGGTCAGCACTTCAACGCGCTCGACGATGGCGGACGGAATCGAAGCCAGGTCGGAGTAGCCACCGGCGCTGACGCCCATGCGGCGGCCGTCGATCAGCACCAGGCTGCGTTCCGGGCCGAGGTTGCGCAGGCTGACGTACGTGCCGCCGAAGTCGCGCGAAGAACTCAGCGACGACGAGCGGCTCAGGCTCGGAGCACCGGCGGCGGTGACGTCCTGCAGGATGTCGGCGACGTTGATGTAGCCCTTCTTCTCGATCTCGGCGCGGCTGAGCGCGACGACCGGCTGTGCGGTCTCGACGCTGGCCTGGCGGATGCGCGAGCCGGTGATCTCGATGCGGTCGAGGTTGGTCGGGGTATCGCCGGCGCTCTGTGCGAAGGCGGGGGTGGTGCAGCTGGCGGCCAGCGCGATGACGATCGCGTTGCGCAGCGGAGTGGTTTTCAGGGACATCCGTGACATCTCGTGTTTCAGGAAAACAAGCGTCCGTTCTGTGGGCGCGTGGGGTGCTGCAAACCAACGTGGGGGCCGGGATTCTAGAGTGTTTCCATTCGTAACTGTTTGTCGCCATGCCGCTGAATGTGCGCGAAGATGAATCGCAACCAACAATCCACAGATGCGATGTGCGCAGCGTCACGCACGTTGCGTGCGCGATGGGTAGAGGCATCGATAGCGGCGGATTTCCGCCGATCTGTAGCAGCGCGTGTACGCAGGCATCCATCCACGCCATGCGTGGATGACGTGCAAACAAAAAGGGACGGAGCCTTCGCTCCGTCCCTCTGCAGGATGCGCAATCTATCGCTGGGAAATGCTCAGGTTTCGCGCAGCGCCGTGGTGATCGGCAAACGTGCCGCGCGCAGCGCCGGGAACAGGCCGCCGACCAGGCCGATGCCCAGCGCCCATTTCAAACCCGTCCACAGCAGTTCCGGCGACACATGGAACTTGAACACCACTGCGCTGAAGTTGCTGCCGATGGTGGACACGCTGTAGCCATTGAACAGCAGCCATGCAACCGCACAGCCGAGCAGGCCACCCAGCAGCGCCAGCAGCATCGTCTCCAGCATCACCGCGGTCACCACCGGCAGGCCACGGAAGCCGATCGCGCGCATGGTGGCGATCTCGCGCGCACGCGTGGCAACAGCCGCATACATGGTGTTGAGTGCGCCGAACACCGCACCTACTGCCATGATCGTGCCGATCACCTTGCCGAGGATGTCGATCAGCTTGGTCAGCCCGCCGCCCTGCTTGCTGTAGTAGACACGGGTGGTTTCCACGTCCAGCTTCAGGCGCGGGTCGGCGGCGACCGCCTCCTTGAACTGCTCGAAGCCGGCCTTGCCATCGGTACGCACGCTGATCGACTGCCAGGCGCTGCGCTGATAAGTGGTGGCCAGCGTATCGGCGTCGGTCCACAGTTCCGAATCATGCGCATCGCCGGTGGCGAACACACCCACCACGGTCCAGGTCTGGTTGCCCAGCGTCAGCGTCTTGCCCACGTCCAGATCGCGGAACTGGCCCTTGGCGCCCTGGCCGACCACGATCTCGCGCAGGCCAGTGGCGAACGTGCGGCCTTCGACGATCTTGACCTTGTCATGCACCGCCCACGCCTGCGGGCCGACGCCGCGGAACTGCGCGTTGACGTCGGTGCCATCGGACTTCGACACCAGGTTGACCACCTGCGACAGCTCCGGTGACAGCAGCGGCCGACCTTCGGCATCGCGGGTGATGCCGGGCAGGGTGGACAGCGTCGGTACCTGCTCGCGGGTGATGACCGAGTTGGTCTCGGCCTGCGAGCCGCCACGCAGGACGATGGCGGTGGTGTCATCGCCGGTGTTGTTGAGCGTGGCCTGGAAGCCTTCGCCCATCGCCAGCATCGCCACCAGCACGCCGACCACGCCGGCGATGCCGACCACGATCACCGAGGACGCGCCCCAGCGCTGCGGCAGGCTGGCCACGCCGATGCGGGTGGCGGCCAGTGCCAACCGTCCGCCGCGGGTCAGCAGCAGCCACAGCGCCACCAGCACTGCGACGGCCAGTACACCAACCCAGGGCAGGCTGATCCACAGTACCAGCCCGATCACCAGCAGCAGCACCGTGAGCGCGTTGCCGGACCACTTCTTGAGTTTGCTCTTGAACATGTCGGTGTCCTCCTCAGCGGCCGGCCAGTGCGTCGACGATCTTCAGGCGCTTGGCACGCAGCGCCGGCAGCAGGCCGACGATGATGCCGATCACCACGATCAGGCCCAGCCCCATCAGCCAGGTCGGCGTCGGTACGTGCGGCGGCAGCATGCCCATGCTCTTCGGGCCGATCGCCGGCAGGATCAGCGCGGCCAGGCCCATGCCGATCAGGCCGCCCAGGCCGATCAGCAGCACCGACTCCACCATCACCAGGGTCAGCACGGTGCTGTCCTTGAAGCCCAGTGTCTTCAGCGTGGCCAGTTCCGGCACGCGCTCGCGCACGGCCTGGGCCATGGTGTTGCCGGTCAACAGCAGCAGGGTGAAGAACACCGCGCCCATGATCGAGGTGACGATCATGCCGATGTCTGCGAACTGCTTGACGAAGGCCTGCTGGAACGCCGATTCGGTCTGGGTCTTGGTCTCGTGGTCGGAGTTGGCCGAGATCGCATCGATCGCCTGCGCCACTCGTGAGGACTGGTCAGGGTTGTCCAGCGTCACCGTGTACCAGCTCACCTGGTTCTTGATGTAGTCGTTGGATTCGTCGAAGTACTTCCAGTTCATCATCAACTGGCGTTCTTCGTTGGCCGCCAGAGCACGGTCCTTGGAACGGTAGATGCCCTTCAGTTCCAGCGGCCAGTCGTTGCTGCCGCCGCGCGGGAAGATCGTGGCCTGCAGCGGGATGGTGTCACCGATCTTCCAGCCGAACTGCTTGGCCAGGGTTTCGCCGACGATGGCGCCGGTGCGGGTCTGCTTCCAGTCTTCCAGCTGCGCCGGGTCGATCTGCAGTTCGCGGTAGACATCGAAGTAGTTGGGCGACACCGAGAAGTTCGGGAAGAAGTTCTTCGGGTCCTGGTAGATGCCGCCGAACCACATGCCGTAGGCCACGTCGCGTACGCCGGCCACCTGGCGGATCTGGGTTTCCAGGCGGATCGGCAGTGACTGGGTGATCGACAGCCGCGAGGCCACCACCAGGCGGTTGGCGCCTTCCACGCTGCCGCCGGACGAGAACGCCACGCGCACCGAGTCGAGCATGCCGAACAGCAGGAATGCGGCCACCACCGACAGCAGGGTCAGCAGGGTGCGCGTGCGGCTGCGGAACAGCTGCGCCCAGACCAACGAGAAGTATTTCATCGCCGTGGCCTCCGTCAGTGGGCCAGCGGGGCGTCGGCCAGCTCGCCCTTGTCCAGGTGCACCGTGTGGGTGGCGTACTCGGCGGCCTTCGGGTCATGGGTGACCATGATGATGGTCTTGCCATGCTCGCGGTTGAGCTGCTGCAGCAGGCCCAGGATCTCTTCGGCGGACTGGCGGTCGAGGTCGCCGGTCGGTTCGTCGCAGATCAGGAAGGTCGGGTCGGAGACGATTGCCCGCGCGATCGCCACGCGCTGCTGCTGGCCGCCGGACAGTTCGTTCGGGCGGTGGCTCCGGCGGTCGGCCAGGCCCACCAGGGTCAGCGCGATCTCGGCGTTGCGCTTGCGCTGCGCCGCGCTGAGGTGGGTCAGCAGCAACGGCAGTTCCACGTTCTTCTGCGCGGTCAGCATCGGCATCAGGTTGTAGAACTGGAACACGAAGCCGACGTGGTGGCTGCGCCAGGTCGACAGCTGGCCGCCACTCATCTGGTCGATGCGCTCGCCTTCGATGCTGATCTCGCCACCACTGGGGTTGTCCAGCCCACCGATCAGGTTGAGCAGGGTGGTCTTGCCCGAGCCCGACGGGCCCATCAGTGCCACGAAGTCGCCACTGGCGATGTCCAGGTCGATGCCGTGCAGCACCTGCACTTTCTCGGGGCCACGCTGGTAGGTCTTGGTGATGTTGCGCAGTGAAACCAGGGTCGACATGGGTGGTTCTCCACGGAAGGCGGGAAACGGGAAAGCGCACCTGCGGTGGCCGCAGGCGTGCGTCGAGCGGTGCTGCCGGCGGCGCCCGCAGGCGCCAGGCCGTTACTGCGCTTGTTTCTGTTGCACCTTGGCGCCATCGCGCAGGGTGTCCGGCGGGTTCACCACCACCGATTCACCTGCGCTCACACCCTTGAGGATCTGGCGGTCCTTGCCCATCGCCTGGCCGGCCTCGACCGTGCGCTGCTGCACGCGGCTCTCGTCGCCCAGCACGAAGGCCACCGAGGCGCTGTCGCGCTGGACCACGGCGCCGCCTGGCACGCGCACGCCCTGCGGCTTGGCGGCCGCCTGCGGCTGGGCCTGTTCCAGGAAACTGACCCGCACGCCCATCTCCGGCACGATGCGCGGGTCCTTCACCTTCAGCGCCACGCGCACCTTCACCGTGGCCTTGCCGCGGTCGGCGGTGGGGATGATGGCGATCACCTCGCCCGGAATCTTCCACTCCGGGTAGGCGTTGAGCGTGGCTTCCACCGGCATCTTCGGCTGCACGCGGCCGATGAAGGCCTCGCCGACCTCGACTTCGATCTCCAGCGAGTCCATGTCGACGATGGTGCCGATGCCGGTACGGGTGAAGCCACCGCCAGCCGACAGCGGCGAGACGATTTCACCCGGCTGCGCCGCCTTGGCGGTGACCACGCCGGAGAACGGTGCGCGCACCACGTTGTTGTCCACGCCCAGGTCAGCGATGGCCAGCTGATCGTGGGCCACCTTGACGTTGCGCTGCGCGGTATCCAGCTGTGCGCGCAGGCTGTCGCGCTGGGCCACGGCCTGGTCGTACTGCGAGCGCGACACCAGCTGCTGGCCGACCAGCGCCTGCAGGCGGCTGGCCTCGGCAGCGGCCTGCTTCTGCTGGGCTTCCAGACCGACCACCTGGCTGCGCGCGGCCTGCAGCTGCGAGGCATACAGGCTGCGCTGCGCGTCGGCATCGATCGGGTCCAGGGTGGCCATGACCTGCCCCTGTTCCACGCGCATGCCCTCCTCGATCATCACCTCGCGCACCTTGCCGGTGATCTTGGCCGAGACCGTGGCCATGCGCCGGGCGACCACATAGCCGCTGGCGTCGAGCACCGAACTGCTGGCGCTGCCCTGCTGGATGGCCACCGCAGGGGCGGTTTCCACTTCCACGGCCGGCGCACGGCCGAGCAGGAAGGCGACGGCGGCGGCGATCAGCAGCACGACCACGATGATCGCGGTCCACAACCAACGACGGCCACCGCCATTGCTACCACCACCAGAGGCGGGCGGCGGTGACTTGCGGTCGATACGGAGTTCCTTCAACAGCTCGGCAGAAGCGTTCATTCGTTCCATCACAGGCGTTCGGGCGGGTGTGGCCGGAAGAGCGGACGGCGGCGGTTCCGGCGGTGGAGCGTGCGGCACAGCATGAAGGCAGGTACGGCGATGACGGCAGTGACAGCTGTCACCCGATGACACTGACGGCGGCAACTGCGAAATGTGACCACGGCGGCACAGGATGGCAACGTCCCCGCTACCGGTACCGCCCATGGATCCGATCGCCCCGTCGCTGGCCCGCCTGCAGCAGGTGCAGGTGCGCTACCGCGACCATACCGCCCTGCATGGCATCGACCTGCAGGTCCGCGCTGGCCAGGTGCTGGCATTGCTGGGCCGCAACGGTGCCGGCAAGAGTACCGCGATCAGCGTGCTGTTGGGCCTGCGTCGCGCCGATGCAGGCCAGGTCGAGCTGCTCGGTGGCGACCCGCAGCAGCGGGCCAGCCGATTGGGCCTGGGCGTGATGCTGCAGAGCACGAACCTGCCGCCGATGCTGCAGGTGGACGAGCTGGTGGCGCAGGCCAGTGCCTGCTACCCCGACCCGATGCCATTGCAGGAGGTACTGCAACGCGCCGGCCTTCAGGCACTGGCACGCCGTCGCTACGGTCAGCTGTCCGGCGGCCAGCAGCGCGCCGTGCAGTTCGCGATCGCGCTGTGTGGCTGCCCGCGCGTGCTGTTCCTGGACGAGCCCACCACCGGGCTGGACATCCAGGCGCGGCAGGCGATGTGGCAGGCGATCCGGCAGCTGGTGGCCGAAGGCTGTGGCGTGCTGCTGACCACCCACTACCTGGAAGAGGCCGAAGCGCTGGCGCAGCAGGTGGTGGTGCTGGAACAGGGCCGGGTGCTGGCCGATGCGCCGTTGAGCGAGCTGCGCCTGGCTGATCGGCCGCGCCGCATCCGCTGCCGCAGTGTGCTGCCTGCTGAAGACGTGCAGCAGTGGCCGGGCGTGCAGCAGGCGCAGCGCGACGGCGAGCATCTGCAGCTGCTGGCGAGCCCGGCCGAGCCGGTGGTGGCGCGCCTGCTGGCCGCCGACGCGCAGCTGCGCGAGCTGGAAGTACAGGGCGCGGCGCTGGCCGACGCTTTCCTCGACATGACCCGGGAGGCCGCATGAACACGATGACCCGTGCCGGCACCACACCGGCGCCGGCGTCTGCCTGGCGCCAGGCCCTGCGTCCGTACCGCGCTGAGCTGGTGGCCGAACTGCGCCGCGCCTGGCGCACGCCGGCGTTCGCGGTGCCCTCGCTGCTGTTCCCGGTGCTGTTCTACCTGCTGTTCGGTGTGCTGCTGGGGCGTGGTCACGCACCGCTGTACCTGCTGGCCACCTACTGCGTGTTCGGCGCGATGGCCCCGGCGCTGTTCGGCTTCGGCGTGCAGCTGGCGCTGGACCGCGAAGGCGGACTGCTTACGCTCAAGCGGGCGCTGCCGATGCCGCCGGCGGCACCGCTGCTGGCACGACTGGCGATGGCGGTGATGTTCGCGCTGCTGGTGGCCTCGTTGTTGATCGGCGTGGCATCTGTGCTGGGGGGTGTGCAGCTGCACGCCCTGCAGGTGCTGCAGCTGCTGGCGGTGGCGGGCCTGGCTGCGCTGCCGCTGGGGGCGATCGGCCTCCTGATCGGCAGCCATGTCAGTGCCAGCGCAGCGCCGGCGATGGTCAACCTGGTCTACCTGCCGCTGGCCCTGCTGTCGGGCCTGTGGCTGCCGCTGTCGGCGCTGCCCCAGCTGTTCTCGACGATGGCACCGCTGTGGCCGACCTGGCATCTGGCGCAGCTGGCGCTGCCGGTGGTCGGGCTGCCGTCGGTGGGCAGCATGGCAGGCCATCTGCTGGTGCTGCTGTCGGTCACCCTCGTGGCGTTGCTGCTGGCACGGCGCCGCCTGCGCCGGATCGGCTGAACTGGCATGATCGGCAGCGATCATTCCCGCCTGGATTCTTCCGTGTCGTCGAGCTGGCTTGCGTCCCTGCTGCGCCCCGCACCGGATTCGGCGGTGGCCGACCTGCTGAGGCGTGGCAAGTCGCCCTGGAGTGGTGCGATCCACCTGCTGTGGTCGGTCTGGATCTTCCTTACCCCGGTGCTCGGCAATGGCTTCACGGTGCGCTGGCTGCTGCTGACCGTGGCCAGCTATCCGCTGTTCCTGCTGCTCTATGCGAAGGTGATGCTGGCGCCACGGCACCACGCATGGCGCTACGCGCTGGGCATGATCCTGATGGCCCTGGTGCTGCTGCCGTGGTATCCGTCGGGACTGAGCTACTTCGTGTTCGGTTGCGTGATGATCCGCATGAGCAGCCGTGGTGGCTGGTGGGTCTACCTGTTGCAGCTCGCTGGGTTGAACCTGTTGTTCTGCGGCGCTGCGCTCTACGTTGGTTACCCGTGGCAAGCCATGGTGTGGATGCCGGCCGTGTCGTTCATCGTCGGCCTGGTGGTGAACGTGGAAGCCTTGAGCCATCAACGGGACGTTGCCCTACAGCTGTCCCAGGAGGAGGTGCGGCGGCTGGCCACCACCGCCGAGCGCGAGCGTATCGGTCGCGATCTGCATGACCTGCTGGGACATACGCTGTCGCTGATCACGCTGAAGCTGGAACTGGCGCGCAAGCTGTACGACCGTGATGACGCGCGCGCGCGGCAGGAGATCGGCGAAGCCGAGGCGATCGCCCGCGAGGCGCTGGCGCAGGTGCGCAGTGCGGTGACCGGCATCCGTGCCAGTGACCTGGCAGGCGAGCTGGCATCGGCGCGCCTGTTGCTGGAATGCCAGCGGGTACACCTGCAGTACACGCCGCCGCCGCCGATGCCGGTCGACGTGGAACGTGGGCTGGCGCTGGTGCTGCGCGAGGCCGCAACCAATATCGTGCGCCATGCACAGGCGACCCGCGTGCAGGTGGATTTCATGCTTGAGGAACGACAGTTGGCGATGCAGATACGCGATGACGGCCGCGGTGGCGTACAGGCCGAAGGCAATGGATTGTGCGGCATGCGCGAACGGGCGATGGCGCTGGGTGGACAGTTGTCACTGCAGTCGCCGCGCGGAGAGGGCACGGTAGTGACCGTACGCGTGCCACTGGTGGCCGCGACCACGCCGCTGTCGCCAGCGTCACTGGCGCAGGATGGTGCTGCATGATCCGCATTCTGCTTGCCGAAGATCAGGCGATGGTGCGTGGCGCACTGTCGGCGCTGCTGGGCCTGGAGCCGGATATCGAGGTGCTGGGCAGCGCCGCCGACGGCGAAGCTGCGTGGCGCATGCTGCAGCAGCTGCAGCCGGACATCCTGGTCACCGACATCGAAATGCCCGGCCTGTCCGGGCTGGAGCTGGCACAGCGCATCGCCCGCCACGAACTGCCGATCAAGGTCGTGATCGTGACCACCTTCGCCCGTGCCGGTTTCCTGCGCCGCGCGCTGGAAGCCGGCGTGCTGGGTTACCTGCTGAAGGACGCACCGGCCGAGAACCTGGCCGATGCCCTGCGCAAGGTGAAACAGGGCATTCGTGCGATCGACCCGCAGCTGGCGCTGGATGCGTGGTCGCAGGCCGATCCGCTGACCGACCGCGAGCGCCGCGTGCTACGGCTGGCAGGGGAGGGCCGCACCGCCAGCGAGATCGCCGAGCAGTTGGGGTTGTCGCATGGCACGGTGCGCAATTACCTGTCCGAGTGCATCGGCAAGCTGGGTGTGGCCAACCGGATCGAGGCGTACCGGCTGGCGCGGCAGAAGGGGTGGTTGTAGGGAATCATTTCCGCGCCTGCGGAGAGGTGTCACTTTCTTTGCTCGTGCAAAGAAAGTAACCAAAGAAACACGCCGCCAGATCGCGAGCCGGCGCTGAGCGCCGGTGCCCTGCGCTTCTCGGTGAATCAGGGGACGACGCCGAACTCGCTGCGCTCAGACATCGGCGCCTCTTCGCCCCTGATTCCCCTGCGATGCTCGGCTCGCTCAAGGCGGACCCAAGGTCAAGAACCACAGCTGCACGACGATATTTGGTAGCGCCGGGCCGTGTCCGACGAGTGAAGCGGCCGCTTTCGCCTTTGATCTTGAGTCCGCCTTCAAGCGAGCCGCGCACCGCAGGTCCGGCGAGGGCGAAGAGGCGCGGGTGTCTGAGCGCAGCGAGTTCCCGCGCCGTCCCTCGACGGACCGAGGAGCGCAGGGCACCGGCGTGCGAAGCACGTCGGCTCGCGGCCGGCGGAGCGTTTCTTTGGTTACTTTCTTTGCGCGCAAAGAAAGTGACACCCCTCCGAAGTCGCGGAAACGATCCGCCGGGAACAACCGGCGAACCCTTTCAATCCTTCCCGCGCGCCATCGCCTGGAACACCCCATCGCGCCGCACCCACAGGTGGAACAGCGCAGCCCCCACATGCATCAGCACCGTGGCGAACAACACATACGCCAGCAGGCTGTGCGCATTGCGCAACGCGGCATACAGCGCCGGGGTGTGCGGCACGATCGGCGGCAGGTGCAGGCCACCCCACAGCACGATCGGGTAGCCGCCGGCCGACAGCATCGCCCAGCCGATCAGCGGCATCGCCAGCATCAGCGCGTACAACATCCAGTGCGAGGCCTTCGCTGCCAGCACCTGCCAGGCGGGCAGGTCGGAAGGCAGCGGCGGCGGGCGATGGCGCAGCCGGTTGTACAGGCGCAGCAGCACCAGTACGCCGATGGCGATGCCCAGTGGGCGGTGCAGGTCGATCAGCATCGGCCGCAGGTGCAGCGAGGCGACCATGGTCACGCCGACGAACAGCATGGCGATGATCATCAGCGCCATGGTCCAGTGCAGCACCCGCGCCAGCAGGTTGAAGTGGCCGTTGCCGGTGCTCATCGTGCGGCCTCCTTCGGTTGCTCGACGTTGCCGGAGGCGCGCTCGCGTTCGCGGCGGTTGAAGGACTGTGAATACACCGCCGAGCGGGCAGCCAGGATCGGATCATCACTGCCGCGCACGCCACTGGGCAGGATCAGCGGATCGAAGTTGATCTGCCCGCAGGCGCCCTGTTCCTGCGACTGCATGCGGTCCAGGCTGAGTACGCCGGCCACTACCTGATCACGCGACTCGGGCCACGGTACTGACGGATCATCGATGGCATCGCCAGGCTCGGCGGTAGTAACCACCAGGTTCCAGCGCACCGGGCCGCTGGCCAGGCGCTGCTGCAGTTCCTGGCTGAGGAAATCGACACTGGCCTGCTTGCGCGTTTCCGCATCCATCTCCACCACCGGCGCCTGTGGCTGCCAGCGCCAGCGCACGGCACGCTTCTGGCCCTGCGCGTTGGTGAACCAGAAGCTGTTGACGCTGTTGAAGGTGGTGTCGGCCCAGCTGCTGGTCCACGGCGCCGTCTTGGCCCACTGCTGGAACGCCTGCGCACTGGGGTACCTGGCCAGTACGGCGGCCATCTTCTGCGGGTCGGGCTTGCCGGTGGCGGGGTCCGGAATGGAGGCGCGTGTCTGCGCGTAGAACGCCTCGGCATCGGGCACGGCGAAGAACGGGAAGCTGTTCATCGCCATCCGCCATTCCTGGCCGTCATCGCTGACCATCTGCACCGCCAGGCTGCGCACGCGTGCGGTGTTGTCGGCGCCGTAGGGGTCACCGCCGCCGATCGAAAGGCGGCCCATCACCGGCACGCGGCGCTGCGAGAACACCCGTGCACTGGACAGGGTGGGCGCCTGCGCGCTCGGTTCGAACCAGCCGCTCACGCACACGCCCTTGCTGTGCGCGCGTCGGAAGCCCGGATGGGCCGGGCCGGTGGCCTCGATGGTGTCGGTGAAGCGCTGCGCGGT
Organism: Stenotrophomonas sp. C-A; assembly: GCF_054030835.1. Taxonomy (NCBI): domain Bacteria; kingdom Pseudomonadati; phylum Pseudomonadota; class Gammaproteobacteria; order Lysobacterales; family Lysobacteraceae; genus Stenotrophomonas; species Stenotrophomonas sp. C-A. The sequence continues at coordinate 283,102 of NZ_CM132916.1, forward strand.
CAGGCGGTTGCCGATCCAGCCGGCCAGCCAGGCGAAGGCCAGCGCGATGGCACCCAGAATGAGTGCGATCAGTGCAATCCAGGGCAGGGGGGAATGCTTGCGTGGTGCGCCCGGCGTCTGGCCAGCGCGGGTGTAGCGGAAGAGCGACATGGTCGGAGTCCTGCCTTCACGGAGCGTGTGGGTGGTCGACCCACACATCCTCGCAGAACCCTTCCAGGCCCGGTATTCAAATTTTCGTCAAGTTTGCCGGGGACGGCGTGCCGACCAAGGTCGGCACCCACCCGATCAGCTGTAACGCGCCTTCAGCATCGCCCACGCCGAACGCAGCGCCAGCGCTTCGCCACCGGCCGGACGGCCCGGGCGCTCACCGTCGTTCCAGGCATACACATCCAGATGCGCCCAGCGCTGGCCGTCTTCCAGGAAACGCTCCAGGTACAGCGCGGCGGTGACCGAGCCGGCCATGCGCGAGCCGGCGTTGGCCAGATCGGCGATGCCGCTGCTCAGGTAACGCAGGTAAGGGCGCCACAGCGGCATGCGCCAGACCGGGTCGCGGGTCGCATCACCGGCCTGCAGCCACTGCTGCGCCACATTGTCGTCATTGCTGAAGAGCGCCGGCAGATCCGGGCCCAGCGCGATGCGCGCGGCGCCGGTGAGGGTGGCAAAGTCCAGCACCAGGTCGGGTTTCTGCTCGCTGGCGAAGGTCAGTGCATCGCAGAGGATCACGCGGCCTTCGGCGTCGGTGTTGTCGATCTCCACGCTCAGGCCCTTGCGGGTGGCGATCACTTCGCCCGGGCGGAAGGCGTCCGGACCGATCGCGTTTTCCACCGCCGGCACCAGCAGGGTCAGGCGTACCGGCAGCCCGCGTGCCATCACCAGGCCGGCCAGGGCCAGTGCGTGCGCGGCGCCGCCCATGTCCTTCTTCATGTTGCGCATGCCGTCGGCCGGCTTGATGTCCAGGCCGCCGGTATCGAAGCACACGCCCTTGCCGACCAGCACCAGTGCCGGATCGGTGTCCTTGCCCCAGCGCAGCACGACCAGGCGCGGTGCGCGGTGCGAGGCGCGGCCCACCGCGTGGATGGCCGGGAAGTTCTGCTTCAGCAGTTCGTCGCCGGTAATCGCCTCGACCTGCGCGCCGTGCGCGTCGGCCAGCGCGCGCGCGGCGTCTTCCAGCTGCTGCGGACCCATGTCTTCGGTCGGGGTGTTGACCCAGTCACGCACGCGCAGGCTGGCGGCGATCAGGTCAGCCACTTCGCCGGTCGGCTCGGCCACCAGGCGCGCCGGCGCACGGTGGCGCTTGCGATAGCGGTCGAAGCGGTAGCTGCCCAGGCCCCAGCCCAGCTGCAGCAGCGCCAGTTCGGCGGCCGGCAGTTCGCTGGCCAGCTGCCACACGCTGCCTTCCGGCAGGGCATGCGGGGCATGCGAATAGCTGTAGGCATCGGCACGATCACCGACACCGATCACCGCTCCGGCCAGGCCATCGGTGCCGGGCAGCAACGCCGTCGTGAAGGCACCGGCGGTGAAGCCCTGCGACGCCAGCCATGCCTGGGTGGCAGCCGGCTGGCCGTCCTTCCAGGCCGCGAACTGCTCGCGGTCCAGCACATATAGCGGCAGTGCTGCGGCGGTGTCGGCAGTGAAACCAGTGATCTCGCTCATGCGTCAGGTACTCCGGGGTGCGGCAGCGTCGAGGTTGGCATCCAACCAGTCGGCCAGGCCGGTGAGGGTGTCGAACTGCAGGTCCGGCTGCAGCTGCGGATGGGTCCAGGTGGCTGCGTCGCGGTTGATCCAGCAGCCGCGCAGGCCGGCGGCGATCGCCCCGGCCACATCCATTTCGGCGTGGTCGCCGACGTGCAGTACCTGTGCCGGCGCAACACCCAGTCGGGTGCAGGCGGCGTGGAAGATGCTCGCCTCCGGCTTGGCCGCGCCGTGCTCGCGCGCGCCCAGCTGGAAGGCGAAATGATGGGCCAGGCCGATCCGCTCCAGATCGGCATTGCCGTTGCTCAGCGCTGCGACCGGTACCCGCGCGGCAATCCGCGCCAGCGCGTCGATCGCATCGGGGTAGCACTCGACCTGATTGCGCGCGGCGAAGAACACTTCATACGCCGGCTCCAGCAGATCCAGGCTGGCGCCACTGGTGTGCAGCGCTTCGTGCAGGGTCAGCCGGCGCAGTGCGCTCAGGTCGTGATGGAGGTGCGGATGGGCGTGGTACAGGCGCTCGCGCAGTTCGCGCATTGCCGCCACCGGATACATCTCGGCCGTGGCGGGGCTGTGTTCACGCATCCACTCGTGCAGGACCAGGTCGATGCGGGCGCCGATCGGAGCGAACGGCCACAGCGTGTCGTCAAGGTCGAGGGTGATGGCTTGGACGGGGAAATTCACCCCGCCATTCTACCCCTGCCCGCGCGGGCTTTCATGCGGCGCGGCGGGCGGGGGGCGCTGGGGCAGGACGGGGTCAGCGCAGGTTGTACGAGCAGGCGATGGTGGTCTGGCCGTCGAACTGCTGCACGTCCAGGTTGTGCCGGCCCACTTCCTTCGTATAGGTGCCCGCCACCGGGTCGGACATCTTCGCCAGTGCCGCGATCTGTTCGACGCTCGCTGAGCTGAAGTACGCAGTGAAACTGTCGATGCCGTCCTCGCCGCTGTCGCCGTCATAGGATTGCAGACGGTTCACGGGCTGGCCCAGCACCATCAGCGGCGTGGTCAACCGGAACTCGCCGCTGGATTCGCCGTTCTGCGCCCGCGCCGGGGCCGGTGCCAGCAGCCGGGCCATGGCGTCGAACTGCTTGGGCGCAAGGTGCCGTTTGCAGGTAACCGCCTCAACAAGCTGGGTACGCGCCTGGTCGACAGTGGGTGACGCCGCAGCGAAGGCGGGAGCGGCAAGGCTGGCCAGGGCGAGGCAACGCATAGCGAAAGCGATCATCCGAACGGATCCATCCGAAAAAAGGGGGCCATAGTCTGCCACTTCGTCCCAGTTTCGGGTTCCGCCATCTGCGTCCTTCATTTACTGATGCCGTTATTCCAGCAGGCGTGCCCAGCCCTGCATACCGTCCAGCCGTGCCAGCACCAGCTTGATGCAGACCAGCAGCGGCACCGCCAGCAGCAACCCGATCATGCCCCAGGCCCAACCGAACACCATCAGCGCCAGGATCAGCACCAGCGGTGATAGCTTCATGCGCCGGCCCAGCACGATCGGGGTCACCATCTGCCCTTCCAGGGTATGCAGGGCCAGGTAGGCGGCGGCTGGCAGCAGCGCCTGCAGCGGGTCGCGGAATTCAACGAAGCCCATCAGCAGCATCAGTGCTACGCCGATCAGGGGGCCGACATACGGGGCGAAATTCAGCAATGCCGCTACCGTGCCCCACAGCAGCGCCTCCTGCAGGCCGATGCCGAACAGCATCAGCACGCCAGCGAACACCAATCCGACCAGCGTATTGATCACGCTGATGGTCAGCACATAGCGCGAAACCTCGCGCTCGATCGAGCGCAGGATGTCACTGGTGAATCGCTGCTGCTGGCGGTTCGGGAACAGGGCGATGGCCGCGCGCTGCAGGCTCTGCCCATAGATCATGAAGAACAGCGTGAGCAGCACCACCGCCAGCACCGAGGCGGCCAGCCGCGGCGCGCGGGTCAGCATGCGATAGGGGTCGTCCATCTGGGTGCGGATCACCTGCACCTTGTGGTTGCTGTCACCGCCGGCCACGCGGGCGAAGTTTTCCGCCGCCTGGTTGGCCTGCTGCACCGGCTTGGTCAGGTCCTGCACCTGGCGGGCGACCTTGCGCAGCTGCTGCGGCGCTTCCTGCGCCCATTCCATGGCCGGGCCGATCAGCTGCACCGCCAGCGAACCGGTCACGCCCAGGCCGGCGCCGAGGATCAGCAGTGCGCCGAGTGCGCGTGGAATCCACAGCTTCTGCAGCAGGCGCAGGATCGGATTGCCGACCAGCGCGAAGAACATCGCCAGCAGCACCGGCAGGATGATGTCCTGTGCCGCCCACAGGGTGTAGCCCACCGCCAGGGTGGCCAGCACCACCAGCGACATCGGTCCGCGCGGGCGCGATGCGGGCGGCAGCGGAACGTCGGGCTGTTCGGGGCCGGCCGGTGACGGGGACAGGAGGGACTCGCTCATCGACGCACCAACCGGGAAGGGGAGCGCATTATCCGCCGGCCGCGATCGGCGCGGCGGATTCCATGGTTCAACGTTCGGACAGCTCGGTGGCCGCTTCGGCCGGACGCGGTCCGCGCAGGTCCGGTTCCGGTCCTGGCTCCGGCACGGAGCGCGGTGCCGGTGCCGGCCGTGCTTCGGCAGCGGAGGCCGCCGCCTGTGCCTGTTCGCTGGCCTCGTCGGCTTCTTCGGCCGCGTCGTCGGCGGTGGCTGCGGCCTGCGCCGCCATCGCCGTGGCGAACGCCGCCTGTGCACTGGCGAACAGGTTCGAGACCGAGCCCACCATCTGCAGCCAGCGGGCACCGTTGACCTTGCCCGGCACTTCCAGCTTGCCGGCGATGAAGCCACCGGCCAGGCCGACCACCACGATGCGCAGCGGCGACCAGCCTTTTCGCCAGACGTCGCTGAGCGTGGTCCAGTGGTCCTGGGTCTCGCCCAGGCGCACGGTCACCACCTGTTCGCAGCGTTTCACCCGCCGTTGCAGCGCGCCGAACTTCATGGCTTGCCCTCGGGCAGCTGCACCTCGGCATCGGGATCGTCTTCGCTGGGTTCGTCGAACAGGCCCAGGCGTGACAGCTGGCGCCGGGTAGCGTGCATGCCGGTGTGGTGGAAGAAGTAGGACACCCGCCAGATTGCATAACCGGTGACGGCCAGGCTCAGCAGCGAGGTGATCAGCAGGGCCTGCAGCCAGCTCAGGCCCCAGCTCTGCAGCAGGGCGATGAGGGTGGCGGCCATCAGCAGCCAGGCCGAGGCACCGAACACGATCGCCACGCCGGCCCAGGCCAGCGCACGACCGAACGCACTGCGTGCCATCGCGAAGTCGGCCGAGGCCAACCGGCGCAGCGAGCGCAGCGTGTGCTTGGCCGAATCGGCAGCGGCACGACCGGCCGCACCGACCTGGCGGATGCTCTCATCCAGCGGCGGGGTGGCCGCTGGATCAGGGGCTTGCGCGTTGTCTTCGCTCACGCCGCGGCTTACTTGTCGCTGCTGCCGCGGGCCAGCTTGGCGATGATCCAGCCGGCAGCGAAGGCAACACCGAACGAGGCCAGCGGACGTTCACGGATCAGCTCAGCGGCGCTGTCGATCAGGTCCTTGCCCTTGTCCATCAGCGCATCCACCTGCTCCTTGGCGGCGGCACCACCGAACTCGGCGGCGGCCAGGCCGGACAGTGCGCTGTCGGACAGTTCAGCCTTGACGTTGGCCTTGCCGATACGCAGTTCGTCGCCGGCTGCGCCGGTTGCACCCTTGATCGCACCGCCGGCGGCCGACGCGGCCTGCTTCAGGTGGGAACCGGCTTCACCCAGGTGTTCCTTCAGGTTCTCGGTATTGGTGGGGCTCATCGAATCACTCCTGTTGCGATGGGGGAACGGGTGTCGGCGGTGCCGACCTGGACTGACAGCAATAGCATTGCCGGGGTATAGGGGGTGTTACGGCAGGGCGATCAGCGCATCACGAGCTGGCCCTGCTGCTGGCCATTGTTGCGCAGCACGCGTATCACCAGGGTCGGCGGGCGCTGCTGGAAGTTGGCGCGCCAGCTGGCCAGGTCGGCGAATTCGCCCACCGTGGCATCGGTGATGATGTCGCCCTGCTGCAGGCCGTTGCTGGCCGCGCGGCTGCCGCGCTTGACCTCGCTGACCAGCACGCCGCCGACACCGGACTGGCGCAATGACTCGGGCAGATCGACGAAGGTGGCCCCGGTCAGGCGCGGGTCCAGGCTCTCGCCGGTGACCGCGCGCGCCTGTTCCTTCAACGTTGCCTTGATCTGCAGCGGCTTGCCCTCGCGGCGCACGTCCAGCGTCAATGCACTGCCGACCGCGGCCAGGCCTTCCACGTTGTGTAGGGCTTCGGCGCTGTCCACGCGTTGGCCATTGGCCGAGACCACCACGTCGCCCGGCTTCAGCCCGGCAGCGGCGGCGGACGAACCGGCCAGCACGCGCGTGATCAGCGCACCGCGGGTTTCGCCCAGGCCAAGGCCCTGCGCGATCTGCGCGGTCAGGTTCTGGCTTTCCACGCCCAGCGTGCCGCGCACCACCACGCCGTGCTTGACCAGTTGGTCGACCACGCTGCGTGCCAGGTTGGAGGGAATCGCCAGGCCCAGGCCGATGTTGCCGGCCATGCTGCCCTGCGGGTTGAAGCTGGCGGTATTGATGCCGACCAGCTGGCCCTGCAGATCGACCAGTGCGCCACCCGAGTTGCCCGGGTTGATCGACGCATCGGTCTGGATGAAGTTCTGGTAGCCCAGCCCGCGGATACCGCTGCGGCCCACCGCCGAGACGATGCCTGAGGTGACCGTCTGGCTGAAGCCGAACGGATTGCCGATGGCCACCACGAAGTCGCCCACGCGCAGCTGGTCGCTGTTGCCGAGCTTGATGTCGGTCAGGTTCTGCGCCGGAATGCGGATCAGCGCGATGTCGGTATCGCGGTCCGAACCGAGGAACTCGGCCTTGACCGTGCGCCCGTCGGCCAGTGTCACCTGTACGTCATCGGCGTTGTCGATGACATGGTGGTTGGTCAGCACCAGGCCCTCCTTGGCGTCGATGATCACGCCCGAGCCCAGCGATTCGTTGATGCGTTCCTGCGGGATGTCCGGGAACAGGCGGCGGAAGAACGGGTCGTTGAAGAAGGGGTTGCGCACGCGAACCACCTGCTTGGTGTTGACGCTGACCACTGCCGGCATCGCCTTCTCCAGCATGGGTGCCAGCGACGGCACTGCCTGTCCGGCTACCGAGGCGGGCAATGCCGCCGTGGTCGGCAGCACCGCTGGCAGCGGCGCGGCATCGGCACGGTTGTCCAGGTGGGCATTGATGCCGGTGGCAACGAAGCCACCGAAGGCGGCGGCGATTGCGAGCGTGAGCAGGGTGGGAAGCGGTCGCATGGGAGTCGGTTCGCTGGCGTGGGTGGGGGCGGTTCGGCCCTACGGTAAAACAAGCTGAATGAGTGTGTCGCGATCTGGATAAATGCGCCATGAAAACCCGGCGCCCGGAACGCGGGTCGGCATCGCCATCTGTGGGGCGGTACCGACAACATCGGGCGTGCTTCTCAACGTGCCGACGTCTGCCGAAGCGCATGTGGATACAGGCCGATACTTGCGCAGTTCTGCGCATCCTGGTGCCGCGATGCGCCATATCGCATGCCTTTCGCTGTATTCGGACTGGTGCACGCAGGCAGCACCTGCCGCTACCCGGATCGTGCGGCGCAGCACTGAAAAAAAGGGGTTTCCTGTCAACCCACTGTGCTCGCGAGGGTGCCCGGCTACACCATTGCCGTCGCAGCAGATGCGATTGCTGGTGCATGCCCCGTTCCACGATCGTCAATGTCGGTATAGCATCGCCCCGTTTTGATACTTAAGGCCCCCAGGAGGGCAACATGAGCAACGGTAATGGTGTGTCGGTCGTGACCGACGCCGTCGAGAACGTCAAAGAAACCGCCACCAACGTTGGCGAGACCATCGCCCACGCTGCCGAAGACGCAGTGAAGTCGGTCAAGAAGACCGTCAAGCGCGCCACCAAGGCTGCCGGTACCCGCGTTGCCAAGGCCAAGAAGGCCGTGGCCAAGGTCGAGAAGACCGTTGCCAAGAAGGCCGAGAAGGCTGCCAAGTCGGTCGGCAAGACTGTTGCCAACGCCAAGAAGAAGCTGGAAGCCGCCAAGAAGAACGCCAAGGCCGAAGCCGCTGCCCTGAAGAAGGAAGTGGCCAAGAAGAAGGCCGCTGCAGGCAAGGCTGTGACCAAGAAGGCCGCTGCTGCCAAGAAGACCACCAAGGCCGCCACCAAGGCTGCCGGCAAGAAGGTCGCCACCGTGAAGAAGGCCGCCACCAAGAAGGCTGCCGTCGCGAAGAAGACCGTTGCCAAGAAGACCGCGGCCGCCAAGAAGGTTGTCGGCAAGAAGGTCGCTACCGCCAAGAAGGCCGTGGCCAAGAAGACCGTCGCCGCCAAGAAGGTCGCTGGCAAGAAGGCCGTGGCTGCGAAGAAGGTTGTCGGCAAGAAGGTTGCCGCCACCAAGAAGGTCGCCACCAGGAAGACCGCTGCCGCCAAGAAGGTTGTCGGCAAGAAGGCTGCTGTCGCCAAGAAGGCCGTCGGCAAGAAGACCGCTGCTGCCAAGAAGGTTGTCGGCAAGAAGACCGCCGTTGCCAAGAAGGCAGTTGGCAAGAAGGTTGCCGCCACCCGCAAGACGGTCGCCAAGAAGGCTGCGCCGCTGAAGAAGGTCGCCGCCAAGAAGGCTCCGGCCAAGAAGGCCGTGCGCAAGGTCGCCAAGCGCAAGTAATCGCGCCGTGACCGAAGGCCCTGCCACCCCCCGGGTGGTGGGGCCTTTCGCGTTTCTGGGACGCGGTCTGGGGCAAGATGCAGGTTCTTCCCGCCGGAGCCCCGGGCATGCGCGGTATCGACTTCAGTTCCTGGCAGGGCGTGCTGTCCACCTTGGCCGGCCTGGTCCTGATCACCCTGCTGGGCGTGGGCATCCGCCTGCTGGTGATGCAGACCCTGCAACAGCGCCGCGAGCGCGAGAACCGGCAGATCAACGAACGGCTGCGCACGCTGATGGCGGCCTACAAGACCCTGGGCGGTTCGTTCACCGGCGAACTGGGCGTGGATCCCAGCCACCGCCGTGACCTGCGCCAGCGCGAGGATGCCGAAGGCATTGCCGAACCCCGCTCGGATCGCGCGCGCCGCATCCGCGATGCCGTTGAAGCGGCGCTGTCGGACATCCTGCTGCTGGGCACCGACGAACAGGTGCGGCTGGCTGCGCGCGCTGCCAATGATCTTGCACAGGGGCGACCGGTGCACACCCACGAACTGGTGGTCTCGCTGCGCGACTTCGTGCGCGAAGCGCTGGATCTGGCGCCGATTCCGGCCGACCTGCAGATACCGCCGCAGGGGCCGACCCGGCCGGGTGGCGCCAGTGGCGGTGGCAAGGGCCGCAACGAGGGCGATGCCAAGGGCGGTCGTGCGGGTGGAGGAGGTGGCGGTGGCGGAATGGGCGCTGGCATGGGCGGTGTGGGCCTCGGCGCCGGCGCCGCACTGGGCGCCGGCCATGCCTCTGCCAGCGATGAAACGGACGCGCGCTGAGCACGTCCGCCCGTTTCAGCGCGTCAGTTCGTAGATCGGCACGAAGCCGCCGTAGATCATCCGCGCGCCGTCGAACGGCATCGGATTCGTCGCCGGATCAAACCTTGGGTCTTCCATCATCTTCTTCATGCCGGCGTCGCGGGTCGGCTTGTCCGGCCATTCGATCCAGGAAAACACCACCGTCTCATCCGGCGTGGCTTTCACTGCGCCGAAGAAGTCGGTGGTCTTGCCGTGCGGCACGTCATCGCCCCAGCACTCGACCACGCGCAGCGCGCCGTACTCGATGAAAACCGGATCCCCTGTGCGTGCGTGGGCGAGGAACTTCTCCTTGTTGGCGGTGGGCACCGCCAGGACGAAACCATCGATGTAGCTCATTGCCTGCCTCCAGATGGACCGTGCCGCATGCACGGCCTTCAAGTACCCGACGAACCAGGGCGTCGTGGATCGACATCCTGTGCGCGCCTGTTCAGCCCGGGCCACCGGGCAGCGGCGCCAGCACCGTATCCGGTGGCTGCTGGCCGGCCAGGTGGCGCACGAAGTAGTCCCACATGCGGTGCGTGTAGGTGGCGTCGTTGCGGAACAGTTCGTGGTCCTGCCGGGCCAGGTACAGCAGGTCGTAGCTGCGCTGGGCCTTGTTCAGGGCGGCGGCCAACTGCAGGGTCAGCGCCGGTGGCGCGTTCTCGTCCAGTTCGCCATAGACCAGCAGCAGATGCCCGCGCAGGTTGCCGGCCAGTGCCGCATTGTCGAGCCCGGCAAAGGGCGCCGGCACGCCTTCGTCAGTGGGCGTGGCCGGCAGCACGCCACCGAACAGCCGGTCCATGCCGTGCAGGGCGCCGCCGTACATGCCCTGGAAATTGTGGCTGCCGGCCGAGGCCACGCCCACCTTGTAGACCGCGGGATAGCGCAGCAGGGCACGCGCTGCACTGTAACCACCGAACGAATGCCCGTAGATGCCGACCCGCTGCAGGTCGATGCCCGGGTAGCGTTCGCCCAGCTGGCGCAGCGCAGCCACATGGTCATCCAGCTGCACATCGGCAGCGCGCAGGAAGCTGCTGTCATGGAACGCCTTGTCGCGGCCACCGGTGCCGCGCGCATCGATGCTGACCACCATGAAGCCGAGTTCGGCCAGGCTGGCGCGTGACACCGGGTTCAAGGCAGACACCGCCTCGGCGTAGGTCACCGGCGCATTGCTGATGAAGGAACCACCGTACATCGCGTCGATCACCGGGAAGCTGCCATCATCGCGATAGTCACGGGGCAGGTAGACGGTGGCGAAGATCGGTGTGCGCCCATCGGCGGCCAGCAGCCGTTCGCGCCGCGGCGGCCGCCAGCCGGCAGCAACGATCGCGCTGTCATCGGCTGTTTCCAGCAGCATCACTTCACGGCCGTCATCGCTGGCCCGCAGCACGGTGCGTGGTGGCTGGTCGAGACGGGAAACGGTATCCACTAGATACCCACCGCCAGGCGACAGCGCCTGGGGAGCGCGCCCCCCGAACAGCGCGCCGGTACCGGCATCGGCCATGTGGTCGTTGCCATCGGCGGCCAGGCGCTGGATCGGACCGCCCTGCAGCGATACCCGGTACAGGCCGCGCACGTAGGGGTCGCCACCGTCGACGCCACCGGCGCTGAAGTACGCCCAGCCACCCGCAGCGTCCACACCCAGCAGGTCACGCACCACCCATTTGCCGCGGGTGAGCTGGCGCAGCACCTTGCCATCGGACAGGCGCACCCGGTACAGATGGCCCCAGCCATCGCGCTGCGAGAACCACACGGCGGTGTCCTGCCCAGGCAGGATGGCCACCGCTGGCCGGTTGTAGGAATACACGTTGAGCTGCAGGCGAGTGTCGCTGGCTTCTTCCACAACCGTGCGCAATGCACCGCTGTTGGCATCGATCTCCACCAGGCGCAGCCTGCGCGGCGTGCCGAAGTGCGCGATCACGGCATACAACCGATCGCCGTCCCAACCCAGGATGCCGGCCTCACTGAGCGTGTTCCAGCCCTCGGGCAGCGCGATGTCATGCTGCCTGCCGCTGGGGATATCGATCACATACAGGCTGTCGCGTACCTGCTGTGCATCGCCCAGTACCCCCAGCTTCACGGTATGCACGCGCGGCCGCGCGCTGTTGGTCGGGCTGCTTTCCAGATAGGGATAGTCCTGCAGCGCGCGTTCGTCGTAGCGGATGCCGGCTGCGTAACGGCCATCGGGTGACCAGCTCACCGCGAACGGTCGTGCCGGCATCCGGCCCTGACGGCGTGGAGTACCGCGCAGGGTGAAGTCCGGCAGTACGCCATAGCCATGCCCAGCTTCACCGCCCTGGGTCAGTAGCTGCGGCGCCGCTCCAGAGTGCTGCAGCCACAGGTTGTGGTCGCGTACCTGCAGCCAGGCATCACCACCGGGCGACGGCAGTGCATCAGCCGGCGGCAACGCCTGTTGTGCGGTCGTGCACTGCAGGCGTGGCCATTGGCAGTTGATCGCCGCCTCGCCGTTGAACTGCAGGCGCAAGCCATCATCCAGTACCTGCACGCTGTTCAAGCGCAGGCGTGGCCCGCTGTCACCCAGAGGTGCAACTGCGGCGTCCAGCGCATCGGGTTCGAACAGGATCTGGCGCGTAGCCTGGATTGGATCGACCAGTATCGCCTGGCGCCGGCCCTGTGTGTCTTCGCGTTCATACCAGAAGCGCCCATCGGCCAGCCAGTGGGGCAGGACCGAAGCATTGCGCAGCGCACCGCGCAGATGACTGTCATGCACGCGTTCGGCGCGCTGGTAGTCAGCCGCCTGCAGCGCGTGCGCAGCATGGATCGGAAACAGGGAAGCGCAGGCCAGGAGGGCAGCGCGAACAGGCATCAGCAGCGGATCGGAAACGTGCAAGGCAACCTCCTGTTGCAATCGACGAAGGATCACAGATGCACCCGCGCCGCGCGCGTATGCCAGAGACAGCCTGAATCAAGCCAAAAAATTCAGCAATGCGAAGACCGCTGTTTTCAGGGAGCGTTGTGGCGAATAACGGAGAATTTACATTCCCGATGCGATGGCGCCTTGGCGCTGCTGCACACCATAAGAAAGTAAAGGTGTACCCCCATGAAGAATTCGCTGATTGCTCTGGCCCTGGCCGCTGCCCTGCCGTTCACCGCCTCGGCTGCTGAGAACCTGTCCTACAACTACGCCGAAGCCGACTACGCCAAGACCGACATCGACGCGTTCAAGGCCGACGGCTGGGGCGTGAAGGGTTCGTACGGCTTCCTGCCGAACTTCCACGCTTTCGGTGAGTACAGCCGCCAGGAAATCGACCACACCAACATCAAGCTGGACCAGTGGAAGATCGGTGCCGGCTACAACGTTGAAATCGCTCCGACCACCGACTTCGTTGCCCGCGTTGCTTATCAGAAGCGCGACCAGAAGCACGGCCTGGACTTCAACGGCTACAGCGCTGAAGCGGGTATCCGCACCGCCTTCGGTGCCCACGCCGAAGTCTACGGCATGGTCGGCTACGAAGATTTCTCGAAGAAGCACGGCATCAATCCGGAAGGCCAGTGGTACGGCCGCCTGGGTGGTCAGGTCAAGCTGAACCAGAACTGGGGCATCAATGGCGAGCTGAAGATGAACCGCGACGGCGACAAGGAATACACCGTCGGCCCGCGTTTCAGCTGGTAATTGCTTCCTCGGCGCGCCTGCGCGCTGAAGATGCCTCGACAGGCCCGGCCCATGCCGGGCCTGTTGCGTTGTGACGACCCGAAACCGCAGCTGAGCGTGGTCGGGCAGAGTTGCTGCGTTGCAATAAATTGGATTCCGCTGCTCCCGGCGCGGGCCTACGGTGGGCACTTCGTACCGTCGGATCCATGTGATGCCGCCTGCCGTTCCCGCTTTGCCCCTCGATCGGCCCCGCCGCCTGGCACTGCTGGCGCCGCATCCCGTGCTGCGCCTGGGGGTGGAGGTGGTGCTTTGCCAGCACGGTGGCGTGCAGGTCTGTGGCAGCTTCACCCGCGAAGGTGATCTGCTCGATCTGCTGCAGCGCCAGCCGGATGGGATCGACCTGTTGCTGATCGACCTGTTGGCGCCGTGTGGACCCGAACAGGGCCTGGCCCTGTTGCGGCTGTTGTCGCGGCGCTGGCCGCTGCTGCCGGTGCTGGTGCTGTCTGCGCACTGCAATGCCAGCACGGTGACCATGGCGATGCAGGCCGGCGCGCGCGGCTTCCTGTCCAAGGGAACCACGCCGGAGATGCTGCGGCGCGCAGTTGACGTACTGGCCCGTGGCGGCCGCTTTGTGCCCCCGGAGTTGCGCACGCAGTTGAGCCGATCGCGCATGCGGCGCACACCGGCGCCGGTGCTGACGCCCTTGAGCCGACGCGAGCGCGAGGTACTGCGGCTGGTCCTGCAGGGCTGCACCACCGGGGAGGTGGCGCGGCGCTTCGGGCGCACGGCCAGTACGGTCAGCACGCAGAAGCGGACCGCCTACGAGAAGCTGGGCATCCACAGCGATGGTGAGCTGTTCCGCATCCGGCACCTGCTCGAATGCGGATGAGCGGGCTTATTCGCCCTGGTACTGCTTCTCTTCCACCAGGGCCGAACCGGCCACGCGGTTGATCTCGTTCTTCACCTGCACGCGCTCGCCATTGGTGCCATAGACACCGCGTGCCAGCTGGATGAAGGCATCGTCGAACACCTGGGCCGCTTCCTTGTCGCGCAGCTGGTCCTGGATGTCCCACATGCGCTCGTTGATCACCTTCAGCTGCTGCTTCAGCACGGCCAGCGCCGGCTGTGCCTGCAGCTGCTGCTGCAGCAACGGCAGCAGGCCGTCCAGCTCAGTGCGCACGTTGCTCAGCTTGGCCGCATCGTCGATGCGCTCGGCCTTGATCTCGAGAATGGTGATCTTGTCGATCAGCTCGCCGATCGATACCGGGGTCAGGATGGCGTCCACGCGGTTGGTTCCTGGAAACAGGGCGCCATGATACCGCGCTGCTGGCATGTGGCCCCGATCCACGGGATTTACGCCGAATTTGCGCCACAGGCCCGGCAGCACCCTCGATCCGTTACGGCCACCACCTCGACACTGCGCTCCCGGCGGCGCAACCGCCTTCAACGAGGAACACAGTGCAGTGAACAGCAAGGGGATGATGGCGGCGGTGGTGGCCGCCCTGGCAGGGCTGCTCGGGATCGGCAGCGCGCAGGCACAGGTACAGGTCAGTGGCAGTGCGGCGTTGACCAGTGACTACGTGTGGCGTGGCAGCTCGCAGAGCGACGGCGACCCGGCGGTGCAGGCGGGCGCGAAGGTTTCGATCCCATCGGGTTGGTACGCCAGCGTGTGGGGCTCCAACGTTTCGTTCAAGCCGGACAACGGCGCGCGCAGCGAGTTCGACCTGGTGGCGGGCTGGTCCGGTGCGCTGGCCCCGGACTGGACACTGGATGCCAACCTGACCCGCTACATGTACCCGGGCACCGGCCGCGCGCTGGACTGGACCGAACTCAATACCACCGTGACCTGGAAGCAGCGCGCCTGGTTGCAGGTCGCCCATTCCAGCGATGCATTGGCCGGCGGCCATCGCGGCACCTATGCCCAGTTGGGGGTGCGGGTACCGCTGCACGAGCGGTTCCGCCTGGAAGCCGCGGTGGGCCAGTATTGGCTGGCCACCGCGCAGGGCCCGGATTACCTGCATGGCCAGCTCAGTGCCGTCGCCTCGCTGACCCCGGCATGGGAACTGCGCGCCACCGTGCATGACACCGATAGCGCGGCCAAGCGCCTGTTTCCGGGCAACGCCGGGGGGCGTTGGGAGCTGGCACTGCAGGGCAGTTTCTAGCTGGCCACCGAGGCCTGGCGCGCGCGCAGCGCGCCGGGCAGCCACAGCAGCAGGGCCAGCACGGCCACCGCAGCACCGGCCACGCAGACGCCGGTCCAGCCAAAGCGCTGGTAGACCTGCGCCGACAGCAGCGACCCCAGCGAACCCCCGATGAAGTAGCCGGTCATGTAGCCGGCATTGAGGCGGTTGCGCGCTGCCGGTTGCAGTGCATAGATCAGGTTCTGGTTGCTGACGTGCAGCAGCTGCGCGGCCAGGTCCAGCACCACTACGCCGACCAGCAGCGCCAGCAGCGAGTGTGCCGACAGCCCCAGTGGCAGCCACGAGAGCAGCAACAGCGCCAGCGCGATGGCGGTGGCGCGGCCGGTCTGCCCGCGGTCGGACATGCGGCCGGCCAGGCCGGCCGCCAGCGTGCCGGCGGCGCCGACCAGTCCGAACAGGCCGATGGTGGCGTCGCTGTAGGTGTAGGGCGGTTGTGCCAGCAGGAACGCCAGTGGCGTCCAGAAGATCGCGAACATGGCGAAGCTGCAGGCGCCCAGCAGCGTGCGCTGGCGCAGCACCGGTTCCTGTACGAACAACACACCGATCGAGCGCAGCAACGCGAAGTAGCCAAGGCCGGCGCTCTGGTGGAAGCGCGGCAGGCCGCGCTGCAGTGCCAGCGCGGTCAGCACCAGGGTGCCGGCGGCGATCGCGTACACCAGCCGCCAGTCGCCCAGGCTGGAAAGCAGGCCGGCCACGGTACGTGCCAGCAGGATGCCCAGCAGCAGGCCGCTCATCAACGTGCCGACCACGCGACCGCGATGTTCCGGCGCGGCCAGCGTAGCGGCGAACGGCACCAGCACCTGGGCCACCACCGAGAACAGGCCGGTGATCGCGGTGCCCACCAGCAGCCAGGCCAGCGACGGCGCACAGGCACTGATCACCAACCCGCCCGCCGACAGCAGGCTCATTACCACGATCAGGCGACGGCGTTCGAACAGGTCTCCCAGCGGCACCAGCAGGATCAGTCCGGCGGCATAGCTCAGCTGTGCGGCAGTGACCACCATGCCAACCTGGCCGAACGGCACACCGAAGGCATCGGCAATGGTGTGCAGCAGCGGCTGCGCATAGTAGTTGCTGGCCACGGCCACGCCGGTAGCCACTGACATCAGCAGCACCTGCCAGCGGTGCAGAGGGGGGAGGGACGGACTCACGCGGTATTCCACAAAGCGGGGTGCACAGTGTCCGCCTGCTGCAGCCATGATGGAAATGAATCATCATCATCCCTGTCATCTGGAAACGAGATAGCAGGGTGAACCTCAAGCAGCTCGAGTTTGCCGTCGCCCTGGCCGAGGAAGGCAACTTCACCCGCGCCGCCGAACGCTGCCATGTGGTGCAGTCCGCACTCAGCCACCAGATCGCCGCACTGGAGCAGGAACTGGGCACGCCGCTGTTTGAACGCCTGCCGCGCCAGGTGCGGGCCACCGCCGCCGGTGAGGCCATGCTGGTGCATGCGCGGCAGGCCTTGGCCAGCCTGCGCCATCTGCGTGCCGACGTGGCGGCGGTGAGTGGCGAGGTGCGCGGGCTGCTGGCGATCGGGCAGATTTCCTCGCTGACCGGCATCGACGTGGTGGCGATGCTGGCCGCCTTCCAGCAGGTGCACCCGCAGGTGGAATTCCAATTGCGGGTGGACAAGAGCGAGGACCTGATCGCGCAGGTGCAGTCGCGCGACCTGGATGTGGCGCTGGTCGGGTTGTCACCCTCGGCCGGCCTGGACGGGGTCTGCCACCAGATGCTGCAGGAAGAAGACCTGGTGGCGGTGCTGGCGCCGTCGCACCGCTTGGCCCGGCGCAAGCGGCTGCCATTGACCGAATTGCAGGACGAGGCGCTGGTCGACTTCCCGCGCGGCACTGGTGCGCGGCGGCAGACCGACGATGCCTTCGCCGCCGCTGGCCTGCCGCATGCGGTGCGCTTCGAGGTCAATCTGATGGAACTGATCGAGCGCTTCGTCCGCCATGGGCTGGCGGTTGGCATCGTGCCGACGTTGATTGCCGAAGGCTTCCAGGGCGTGGTGCGGATTCCGCTGCAGCCGACCCCGACCCGCCGCGTGCACCTGGTCTGGCAGCGGCTGCCGACACCGGCGGCGCGGGCGTTCGTCGAGGCCGTGCTCAGCCGCGCAGGCGCAGGCTCAGGCCCTTGAGGAAATTGCGCAGCATCTGGTCCAGGCAACGCCGGTAGTTGGTGTGGCCGGGCTGGCGGAACAGCGCGCCCACTTCCGACTTGGACACGTTGAAACCGGCGCTGGCGAAGATCTCCATCAGGTCCACGTCGCGCAGCTGGAAGGCCACGCGCAGCTTCTTCAGCACCAGGTTGTTGTCGATGCGGGTTTCCACCGCGCGCTGCGGCTGGCTCTCGTCGCGACCGCGCAGGTGCACGATCAGTCCGTCGAGGAAGTGGGCCAGCGCGCTGTCGCTCATCGCCTCGAAACCGGCTTCGTCCTCGCGGCGCAGCCAGGCCTTCACCTGCTCGGGATCCACGGCGAAGGCCGGGTCGGCCATCTGGCACAAGGTCACCACGTGGTGGTCGCCCAGATCCAGGGAGTAGCGCACGCTGCGCAGGACATCGTTGTTGATCATGGCCCAATTGTACCGGTCACCCCGGCAGGAGGGGCCGGATCCGGCCGATCAGGCAACGCAACCCCCCGCCGACGGTGCCAGAATGGGGGTCTGGTTTTTCCCCCTGGAGTTGCCTGATGACCCGCACTGTCCTGATTACCGGCGCCACGTCCGGCTTCGGCGCCGCCGCCGTCCACCGCTTCGCCCAGGCGGGCTGGAAGGTGATCGCCACCGGCCGCCGCGGTGAACGTCTGCAGCCGCTGGTCGAGCGCTACGGCAAGGACGTGGTGCACGCGGCTGCCTTCGACATCCGCGATCCGGTGGCGATGGAAGCCGCGTTGCTGGCACTGCCGCCGGCCTTCGGCGAGATCGATCTGCTGGTCAACAATGCCGGCCTGGCGCAGGGCACCGCGCCGGCACAGAGCGCCAAGCTGTCGGACTGGACCACGATGATCGACACCAACATCACCGCGCTGGTGACCCTGACCCACCGCCTGCTGCCGCAGCTGGTGGAGCGCAAGGGCGCGATCATCAACATTTCCTCGGTGGCCGGCGTCTACCCGTACCCGGGCGGCAACGCCTACGGTGGCACCAAGGCCTTCGTCAGCCAGTTCTCGCTGGGACTGCGTTCGGACCTGCATGGCACCGGCGTGCGCGTGACCACGATCGAGCCGGGCATGGCCGAAACCGAGTTCACGGTGGTGCGTACCCATGGCGACCAGGCAGCGTCGGACAAGCTCTATACCGGCGCCAACCCGATGACCGCTGAAGACATCGCCGAACAGATCTTCTGGGTGGCCAGCCTGCCGCCGCACCTGAACATCAATCGCCTTGAACTGATGCCGGTCAGCCAGTCCTTCGCCGGTTTCCAGGTCGCCCGCGAAGGCTGACGGTCGTTTGTAGAGTCGAGCTTGCTCGACTGCCGTTCGCCTTCCGTAGAGTCGAGCAGTCGAGCATGGCTCGACTCTACAGAAACGAAAAAGCCGGGCAATGCCCGGCTTTTTCATTCACAGCGGCAGGCTTACTGCGCCTTGATCGCCATCGCCTGCAGGCCGGTGCCATCCAGCTTCTGCTTGGCTTCGGACAACTCGCCGGCACTGCCATACGGCCCCATGCGCACGCGGTACACGGTCTTGCCGTTGATCTGCGCCGATTCCACGCGTGCCGCCAGGCCCATCATCGCCAGCTTGGCCTTGGTCGCTTCGGCATCGCCGGAGGCACCGAACGCACCCGCCTGCAGGATGTAGCGGGCGTTGTCGGCGGCGGCCGGTGCGGCAGCGGCCGGGGTACTGGCCGTGGTCGGCGCGGTTTCCGCGCGCGCTGCCGGAGTGGCGGCGGCGGTGCTGGTCGACGCCGTCGGCGTGCTGGCCGGAGGCGTTGCCGCAGCCGGGCGTTCGCTCAGCGGTGCCGGCAGCGGACGGCTGGTGCCGGTTACCGGTGCGGTGCTGGCCACGCTGGCGGTTGCTGTCGGTGCCGGCGCAGCGGCGGCGGCCGGAACCGGCTTGCCTTCCAGTGCCGCCTGCGCGCGCTGCGCTTCGGCCTTGGCCCGGCGCTGGTCTTCGGCACGCGCGCTGGCGGCCAGTTCGGCGTCGGACATTTCAACTTCCTTGCCCGGCAGCAGGGTGTAGAAGTCGTACTGGGTGGCGGCCGGCTTCTCCGGTTCGGCCGGCTTCGGCGTGGCCGGCTGCGCGGCCGGCTGGGCGCCGACATCGCTGTCGGCATCCGCGACCGGGGC
Organism: Stenotrophomonas sp. C-A; assembly: GCF_054030835.1. NCBI lineage: Bacteria > Pseudomonadati > Pseudomonadota > Gammaproteobacteria > Lysobacterales > Lysobacteraceae > Stenotrophomonas > Stenotrophomonas sp. C-A. Next base: position 302,437 of record NZ_CM132916.1, read on the forward strand.
CGGCTGCGCGTTCGGGTTCGGCTGCGGACCGGCGCGAAGGAAGCCATCGCCTTCGCCCTTGAACAGGTTCGGCGCCGCCAGGAACACCACGGCTGCAATCGCCACGCCAGCGACCAGCCACACCCATCCGGGTGTTCCCTGGCTGCTGCTGTTACGTCGTGCCTGGTTTTTGCCGCGTCGTGCTGCCATGTGTACTGCGTCTCCTGATGCTTACATTTTTTCCGGGGCGCTGACGCCCAGGAGTTCGAGGCCGTTGGCCAGCACCTGGCGCGCGGCGCAGGCCAGGGTCAGCTTGGCGTTGCGGTCGGCGGCGTCTTCCACCAGCACCGGCGTCCCGTGATACCACGTGTGGAACGCGTGCGCCAATTCACGCAGGTACTGCGCCACCAGATGCGGTTCCAGCGCCACGCCGGCCGCCTCCACCACTTCCGGGTACCGCGAGATCTCGTTCATCAGCAGCAGCGAAGCGTCGTCGGCCAGGCGGCCGAGGTTGGCCAGGCCATTGCCCTGTTCGTACACCAGGCCCTTCTCCTGCGCCTGGCGCAGCAGGCTGCAGACGCGCGCATGCGCGTACTGCACGTAGAACACCGGGTTGTCGTTGCTCTGCTGGCGGGCCAGGTCGATGTCGAAGGTCAGCTGCGAATCGGGCTTGCGCGCGATCAGGAACCAGCGGGTGGCATCACGGCCGGCTTCCTCGATCAGGTCGCGCAGGGTGAAGTAGCTGCCGGCACGCTTGGACAGCTTCACTTCCTCGCCGCCGCGCATGACGGTGACCATCTGGTGCAGCACGTACTCCGGCCAGCCCTGCGGAATGCCCACTTCCATCGCCTGCAGGCCGGCGCGCACGCGCGCCAGCGAGCCGTGGTGGTCGGCACCCAGTTCGGTGATCGCGCGCTCGTAGCCGCGCTGCCACTTGGACAGGTGGTAGGCCACATCCGGCACGAAGTAGGTGAAGGTGCCGTCGGACTTGCGCATCACGCGGTCCTTGTCGTCACCGAAGTCGGTGCTGCGCAGCCACAGCGCGCCACCTTCTTCATAGGTATGGCCCGACGCCTGCAGCTTGGCCACTGCTTCGGCCACCTTGCCGTCGGCGTACAGCGAGCTTTCCAGGAAATAGATGTCGAAGTCGACGCCGAATGCGGCCAGGTCCAGATTCTGCTCGTTGCGCAGGTAGGCCACCGCGAAGCGGCGGATCGCCTGCATGTCGTCCGGGTCCCTGGCGCCGACCACGGTGCTGCCTTCCAGGTCGACGCTGGCGCCGGCCATGTAGGCGCGGGCGACGTCGGCGATGTATTCGCCGCGGTAGCCACCTTCCGGCCAGCCGTCCTGGTCCGGCGCGATGCCCTTGATCCGCGCCTGGGTGGACAGCGCCAGGTTCTCGATCTGCACGCCGGCGTCGTTGTAGTAGAACTCACGCTTGGCGTTCCAGCCGTTGGCATCGAGCACACGTGCCACGCAGTCGCCGATGGCCGCCGCGCGGCCATGGCCGACATGCAGCGGGCCTGTCGGGTTGGCCGACACGTACTCCACGCCCACCGTGCGGCCATTGCCGGACAGGTTGCGGCCGTAGTCGTGGGCTTCCTTGATGACCGAGGCGGCTTCGCGCTGGTACGCGGCCGGGGCCAGGTGGAAGTTGATGAAGCCGGGGCCGGCGATCTCGACCTTGCTGACGTCCTCGCTGCGCGGCAGCGCCTCGACCAATGCCTGTGCCAGTGCGCGCGGATTGCTGCGCGCGGCCTTGGCCAGCAGCATCGCGGCGTTGGTGGCGAAGTCGCCGTGGTCGCGGGTCTTCGGGCGCTCGACCACGAAGTCCGGCGGCAGGGAGTCGGCGGGCAGGGTGCCATTGGCGCGCAAGGCTTCGATGCCTTGGCTGATCAGGGCGCGGAGGAGATTTTTCACGAGGCCTGCTGTGAGAATGAGCGGCGGAATCGCCCATTTTAGCGCAGATACCCGCGCCCACGCTGACCAGAACATGCCTGTGGGGGCGGCCGATGGCGCCTGAAGGGGCCGCGCTCAGCCGAACAGGCGCGGCTGGGGCGTGGATAGCAGGCCCCGTTCAGCAAATGAAACGGGACGGCCCTCGCCCACCACGAAGTGGTCCAGCAGGCGCACGTCCACCATCGCCAGTGCCTGTTGCAGTTCGTCGGTGATGCGGGTATCGGCGCTGGAGGGTTCCGGGTCGCCGGAAGGGTGGTTGTGGCTGAGGATCACCGCCGCCGCGTTGTGCAGCAGGGCCCGCCGCACCACTTCGCGGGGGTAGACCGGTGCGGCGTTGATGGTGCCGTGGAACAGTTCCTCGCAGGCGATCAGGCGGTGGCGATTGTCCAGGAACAGGGCCATGAAGATCTCCCGTGACTGCCCTCGCAGGCGGTGCTGCAGATAGCGTCCGACCGCGGCCGGGTTGTTGCCGACCGCTTCGCCGTGTTCCAGCTCGGCGGCCAGGTAGCGGTGGGCCAGTTCCAGCCCGGCAGCCAGGGTACAGCTACGCGCCGGACCCAGCCCGGGCAGGCGCGCCAGCTCCCGCGCGGGGCGATCGAGCAGCACCCGTAACGGGCCATGCGCCTGCAGCAGGTCGCGCGCGGTCTGCACGGCATCGCGGCCACCGAACCCGGAGCCGAGAAACAGGGCCAGCAGTTCGGCGTCGGAAAGTGACGTGGGCCCGCGCGCGATCAGCTTCTCGCGGGGGCGTTCCTGTTCGGGCCAGTCATGGATGGGCATGCCTGCATCATCGCCAGCTTCGGCGGCATCTCCCATCGGGGCTTGCCGCGGGCCCGGGTCGGTCGATGCCTCAGTCGCGTCGGGTCTGCAGGTAGTCGAACAGTTCCTGGTTGTTCTGCAGGCCCAGCTTGCGCTTGGCTTCGGCCTTCTGCCGGCTGATGGTCTTCGGGCTGCGCCCACAGCGCTCGGCGACCTGGTTCACGTTGAGACCGGCCGCCAGCAGTTCCAGCACTTCCTGTTCGCGTGCCGACAGCGGCGCCGGCTCGCGCGGAAACAGCAGGTCGCGTGCCTGCAGGTGGTGGCGCAGCTGCTGGGAGACGAATACCTGCCCCGCCATCGCGGCGTTCAGCGCCTGGGGCAGTTCGGCGAAATCGGCGCACTTGTCGACCAGGCCACTGATGCCCTCCCGCAGCAGTCCGTCCAGCAGGCCGGGATGGCGGGCGCCGGTCAGCACCACCACCGGCAGGCCAGGTCGGCGCATGCGCAGCGCGTCGATCAGCTCCGGACCGTCCGGGCCGGCACCCGGCATCGAGAGGTCGGTCAGCACTGCATCGCAGTCGTGCTGGTCCACCAGCTCCAGCAGCTGGGCGCCGTCACGCGCACTGCCGACGATGTCCATCAGGTAGGTCTGCAGCACGACACGGATGCCATGCAGGACCACGGGATGGTCGTCGGCGATGATGATGCGTGGATGCACGCGGCTCCTCGAAGGTCGAACAGGCCACGGCGGGCGGCAGCCAATGCCTGATTCTGCAAAAGCACAGAGACGTAGGGGTATAGGAAAGGTCCGAAACTGTTACCGGGTGAATCCCGGGTCAACGCAGGCGGATTCCATCTGCTGATAGCCGCCCGCTATGTGCGCCCTGCACCGGGACATTACCGACCATCGGGTAAGCTAGCGCCCTCGTTTGCACAGGAATTCCAGGTGGCTGACTCCCCCAACGCTTCCCCCGCGCCGGCGCGCGCGCTGGAAGGTCAGAAACTGCTGTTGTGCGTCGGAGGCGGGATCGCGGCGTACAAGGCGCTGGAACTGGTGCGGCGCCTGCGCGACGCCGGTGCCCAGGTGCAGGTGGCGATGACCGCCGGAGCCCAGCAGTTCGTCACTCCGCTCAGCTTCCAGGCCCTGTCCGGGCAGCCGACCCGCACCACGCTGTGGGACAGCGCCGCCGAACAGGCCATGGGCCACATCGAGCTGGCCCGCTGGGCCGACCGCATCGTGGTCGCCCCGGGCACCGCCGATCTGCTGGCACGGCTGGCCCAGGGCCACGCCGATGACCTGGTCAGCACGTTGTGCCTGGCCAGCACTGCGCCGTTGACGATCTGCCCGGCGATGAACCACCGCATGTGGCTGCATCCGGCCACCCAGGCCAACATCGCCCTGCTGCGCCAGCGCGGCGCGCAGGTGATCGGTCCGGTCGACGGTCCGCTGGCCGAAGGTGAGTCCGGTCCGGGTCGTCTGGCCGAGCCCGGCGACATCGTGGCCGCGCTGGCCGCCAATGGCAGCAGCGCCGCGACCGTTGCCGCGCCGGAAATCCGCGCGCTGCAGGGCCTGCGCCTGCTGATCAGCGCCGGTCCGACCTATGAAGACATCGATCCGGTGCGCTACGTCGGCAACCGCAGCAGCGGCAAGATGGGCTTCGCCCTGGCCGCGGCTGCCGCGACGATGGGCGCCCAGGTGGTGCTGGTCAGCGGCCCGGTACAGCTGCCGACGCCACCCGGCGTGCAACGGGTCGACGTGCGCTCGGCCGCGCAGATGCGCGATGCCGTGCTGAAGTCGCTGCCGGCCGACATCTATATCGGCGCCGCCGCGGTGTCCGACTACACGCCGCGCCAGGTGGCTCCGCAGAAGCTGAAGAAGACCGCCGAGAGCCAGTCGCTGGTGATCGAGCTGGTGCGCACGCCGGACATCCTTGCCGAAGTTGCCGCGCAGACGCAGTCGCTGAAGCTGGTGGTCGGCTTTGCCGCCGAAACCCACGACGTGGAGAAATATGCGCGTGGCAAGCTGGTCGACAAGCGCCTGGACCTGGTGATCGCCAACCAGGTCGGCATCAGCGGCGGCGGTTTCGAGAGCGACAACAACGCCGCCACTGCCTTCTGGCAGGACGGTGAACAGGTATTCCCGGCCACCTCCAAGCGCGAGCTGGCCGAACAACTGCTGGCGCTGATCGCGCGGAGACTCCAGGCATGACCCAGGCTTTCACTTCCCAACCGCTGCAGGTCAAGCTGCTCGATCCGCGCTTCGGCGACAGCTGGCCGCTGCCGGCCTACGCCACCGAAGCCAGCGCCGGCATGGACCTGCGCGCGGCGCTGGATACCGCGCTGACCCTGCAGCCGGGCGACACCGCGCTGGTGCCCAGCGGCCTGGCCATCCATATCGCCGATCCGAACCTGTGCGCGGTGATCCTGCCGCGTTCCGGGCTGGGTCACCGCCACGGCATCGTGCTCGGCAACGGCACCGGCCTGATCGACGCCGATTACCAGGGCCCGCTGCTGATCAGTGTCTGGAACCGTGGCCGCGAGGCCTTCACCATCGAGCCGGGCGATCGCATCGCGCAGCTGGTGGTCGTGCCGATTGCCCGCGTCAGCCTGCAGGTGGTGGATACTTTCACCGACAGCGTGCGGGGAACGGGTGGATTCGGCCATACCGGGGTGCGTTGACAGGGGACATCGATGAGCGGCATCGGGGAAGGACAGCGGGGACGGTCGTTGGGACGCAGTGCGCCACTACTGGGGGTGCTGCTGGTTCTGCTGGCTGGCTGGTTCGGATGGAGCGCGGTGCAGCAATGGCGCCAGGAGGCCAACGGCCAGGCGCTGGAAGCTGCGCGTGACCAGGCCGTGCAAGGCCTGCAGGAGGCCGCTGCCGGCCAGCTGAAGCAGCTGCAGCAGCAGCTGAAGAACGAGCGCGTGCAGCAGGCGCTGCAGGCCGGCGATGCCGCTGCGGCGGCACTCGCGGTCCGCGAGAGCTGGACCGGCGTCGAGCACGCCGAAGTGCTGACCGCCGATCTGGCCAACGCCTATGCCGACCCGGCGACCTTCGGCTATGCCCGGTTGGCGCTGCTGGAAGCCGCATTGGCCGAGACCGGCCCCAGCCTGCGCGTGGTCCGCGATGGGGGCGGCAATCGTCTTGGCCTGGCGGCACCGGTGCCGCTGGGCAGCCTGGGCCCGGCAGTGCTCTACGTGCGCCAGCCATTGCTGCGACTGACCTCGCCGCTGGACCAGGTGAGTGCGCCATCGGCCGGTTTCCTTGGCCTGCGCCAGGGCGCGCATGACCTCGTCGCCCAGGGCGATGCCAGCCTGGCCGAAAGTGCCGAAGCATTGGCGCGGCCGATTCCGGGTACGCCGTTGCGGCTGGTGGCCGCGGTACCCAATGTCGAACCCGGTCCGCTGGGCCTGGGTTCGCTGGCCAGCGCCATCGTCGCGCTGCTGCTGGCGTTCATCGCCGTGCTGCTGGTGGTGGGTCGCGGCCGCCTGCCGAAGGCGCTGCCGCTGCCGCGCCGTGCGGCCGTGGCGGAAGCGGATCATGGCCCGACCCTGAGCGAGAGCCTGCAGATGGCGCCGCCGCCGGTGGCCGAGGCCAGCACAACTGAAAGTGCACCGCCGCCCCCGCCGCCGGTTCCGGCCGAGGAACTGGCGGCCGGTATCTTCCGCGCCTACGACATTCGCGGTGTGGTGGGCAGCCAACTGACGCCGAAGACGGCGGCGCTGATCGGCCAGGCCATCGGTACCGTGGCACTGGAGCAGGGGCTGCGCGAGGTGGTGATCGGCCGCGACGGCCGCCTGTCCGGCCCGGAACTGGCCGCAGGGTTGGCCGAGGGTCTGAGGCGCGCCGGTTGCGCGGTGATCGACATCGGCCTGGCACCGACCCCGGTCGTGTACTACGCCGCCTTCCATCTGCGCACCGGCACCTGCGTGGCGGTCACCGGCAGTCATAACCCGCCCGAGTACAACGGCTTCAAGGTGGTCATCGGCGGCGAGACGCTGTCCGGCGACGCCATCACCGATCTCTACCAGCGCATCATCGAAGGCCGCCTGGTACAGGCCGCCGAGCCGGGCGATTACCAGCAGCGTGATGTCAGTGCCGACTACATCCAGCGCATCGCCGACGACGTGCAGCTGGACCGCCCGTTGAAGGTCGTGGCCGATGCCGGCAACGGCGTCGCCGGTGCGCTCGCACCGCAGCTGCTGGAAGCGATCGGTGCTGAAGTCATTCCGCTGTACTGCGATGTCGACGGTACCTTCCCCAACCATCATCCCGACCCGAGCGAACCGGCCAACCTGGAAGACCTGGTGCAGACGGTCAAGCGCTTCGGCGCCGACCTCGGCGTCGCCTTCGATGGCGATGGCGACCGGCTGGGCGTGGTCACCGGCGAAGGCAGGATCATCTATGCCGACCGCCTGCTGATGCTGTTTGCCGCCGATGTGCTGATGCGCAACCCCGGCGCGATGGTGATCTACGACGTGAAGTGCACCGGCAAGCTGTCCGACCACGTGCTGCGCAATGGTGGCAGTCCGCTGATGTGGAAGACCGGGCATTCGCTGATGAAGGCGAAGATGCGCGAGACCGACGCCGAGCTGGCCGGCGAGATGAGCGGCCACTTCTTCTTCAAGGAGCGCTGGTTCGGTTTCGACGATGGCCTGTATGCGGCGGCGCGCCTGCTGGAGATCCTGGCCCAGCGCGAGGAGACCCCGGATGAGGTACTGGCAGAGCTGCCGGAGATGGTGGCCACGCCGGAACTGAAGGTGCCGGTGGCCGACGGTACGCCACATGCGCTGGTGGCGATGCTGGTGGCGGCGGCGCAGTCGCCGGACAACCCGTATGTGGGCGGCCGCCTGTCGACCATCGACGGCCTGCGTGTGGACTTCCCCGATGGCTGGGGCCTGGTGCGTGCCTCCAATACGACGCCGGTGCTGGTGCTGCGCTTCGAGGGCAACGACGAGGCGGCACTGGAACGCATCCAGGCGCTGTTCCGCAGCCAGCTGCAACCGGTGCTGGGCGAGACCCCACTGGAGTTCTGATCGATCCTGGTGGGTGCCGACCGTTGGTCGGCACGCTTTCACCCCTTGAACCGCAGCCCCACGCCCGGTTCGGTGAACAGGTAGCGCGAATCCAGCGCCGAATCACCCAGCTTGTGCCGCAGCTTGCCGACCAGGATGCGCAGGTAATGGGTGTCGTGCTGGTGGGTCGGCCCCCAGATCTCCTGCAGGATCTGCGGCTGGGTCACCACGCGCCCGGCATTGCGCAGCAGCAGCGACAGCAGCGCGTATTCCTTGCGGGTCAGCGCCACCGGTTCACCATCGAGTGCCACTTCACGGCGCACCAGGTCCACATGCAGATGGCCATCGTCGAACACCGGCGGGGTGCCGTCGCTGGGCACGCTGCGCGTGCGCAGCAGCGCCCGTACCCGCGCCATCAGCTCCTGGGTACCGAAGGGTTTGGTCACGTAGTCGTTGGCGCCGTTGTCCAGCGCCCGCACCTTCTCGGTTTCGCCGGCGCGAACGGTCAGCATGATCACCGGCACCTGGCTCCATTGCCGCAGCTGCTCCAGCACCTCGTGGCCTTCCATGTCCGGCAGGCCGATGTCCAGGATCACCAGGTCCATGTCTTCGCTGGCGGCCATCTCCAGGCCTTCCTGGCCGGTCGCGGCCTGCCGTACCTGGTAGCCCTGCGCGCGCAGGCTGATATCCAGGAACCGGCGGATCTGGGTTTCATCATCGATCACCAGCACGCGCGCGGCCGGCACGCTGGCATCAATCGGGGTCGGGCTCATCGTGGGAGGCTGGCTTGAGCAGGGGCAGGGTGATGCGGATCAGGGTACCGCGACCGTCGCGTCCGGGCAGCGCCTGCACGCTGCCGCCATGCGCGCCGATCATGCCCTGGCAGATGGTCAGGCCCAGGCCGGTGCCGTGGCGGCCGCGGTCGCCGCGCTCGACGCTGTAGAACATGTCGAAGATGCGCGCACGCTCGTCATCGGGAATGCCGGGGCCGGCATCGATCACGTCGATGCGCAGCTGGCCGTCCAGCTCGCGCGCCTGCACCTGCACGGCGGCATCGGGCGGCGAGAACTTGGCCGCGTTTTCCATCACATTGAACACGGCCTGCTCGACCAGCGCCGGGTGCACCCAGATCGGCGCCAGCGTGGAGGGAATATCCAGCTCCAGCCGTACCTTGGGCTGGTAGCGCTGCAGGCGCCGCGCCGCCGAGCCGATCAGTTCGTCCACGCCGATCCAGTCGCGGTTGATCTTCAATCCTTCGTGGCCGAGGCGGGTCATGTCCAGCAGGTTCTGGATGTAGCGGTCCAGCCGTTCGCCCTCGACCAGGATGGTGTCCAGCAGGGCACGGCGATCGGCTGTATCCATCGCCGCACCGTAGCTGGCCAGGCTGTCGGCCGAACCGATCATCGCCGCCAGCGGCGAGCGCAGATCGTGCGATACCGAAGAGAGCAGGGCCGAGCGCAATCGCTCGGTCTCGTTGCTGACGTGGGCCTGTTCCAGTTCGGCCACCAGCCGCGTGCGCAGCGCGGCCTGCGCGATGTCATCCACCATCGCTTCGGCCAGCTGCCGCTGCTCGGGCAGCAGGCGCGCCTGCGCGCCGGGCAGGTACAGGCCGGCCACGCCGATCGCGCGGTCTTCGCCATCCAGCAGCGGCAGGAACCACCATTGCGCGCCGGCCAGCGTGTCGGTGAAGCGGCCGCTGGGCTGGCCGTGGCGCAGCGCCCAGTCGGCGGCGGCCAGATCGGTATCGCCAGGCTGGCTGCGGCCACCGGTTGCGGTATCGGCGCCGATCCGCAGCCACGCCGGCACGTCCATGGCCTGTTCCAGTGCATGCCGACCCGCCTGCGCCACCTCGCCGTTGCCGGCGGCACTGGCCAGCTGGCGGCCCAGCTGCTGGCGCGCACGCGCATGGCGGTTGGCGGCACGCAGCGCAATCACCTGCATGCGCAGGCGCGAGGCCAGGCGTCCGGCCACCAGCGCGGCGGCCAGGAACAGGAACACGGTGATCACGCCCTGGCGCGCGCCGATGGCGAAGGTGAAGCGTGGCGCAATGAACAGGAAGTTGTAGGCGAGGAAGCACAGGATTGCCGCCATCACCGCCACGCTGGCACGGGTTCGTGCGGCCACCAGCACCACCGCGACGATGAACACCATCGACAGGTCGGCCATGCCCACCCAGCGTTCGGCCAGCCATGCCACCGCACAGGCCAGTGCAGTGGCGATCAGTGCCTGTGCCGGCTCGTAGCTGATGCCGCGTACCGGCGGCAGCAGGCCCTCGCGGCGCGAGCGCGCACGGGCCTGCGGGGTGCTGATGATGGTGATCTCGTAATGCGCGCCGCGCTGGATCAGCTGCTGGGTCAACGTTCGGTTGAACATCCGCGCCAGCGGACGTTCGCGGGTCCGCCCCAACACCAGGGTCGACACGCCGTTGTGCGCGGCGTGGTCGAGCAGGGCGTCGGCGATGCTCGAGCCGTGCAACAGCTCAGCGTCGCCGCCCAGCCGCCGTGCCAGCGCGAAGGCAGCATCGATCTCGCGCCGGGTCGCCTCGTCTTGGCGTCGCCCCTGCACGGTCACCACCGTCCACGGTGCGTCGCGGCGCTCGGCGATGCGCCTCGCCACGCGCACCAGGTATTCACTCTGACCGCCGCCATCAATGGCCACCAGCACGCCGCGACGCAGCGGCAGGTTGCTCTCGCCACGCGCGGCGCGTGCTTCGCGCAGGCTGCTGTCGACGCGGTCGGCCGCTTCCTGCATGGCCAGTTCGCGCAGCGCGGTCAGGTTGGCCGGCGAGAAGAACGCCTGCAGTGCCTGCGCGGCCTGTTCCGGCACATAGACCTTGCCCTGCTGCAGGCGCGCGATCAGTTCGCGCGGCGGCAGGTCCACCAGCACGATGTCGTGCAGTCGGTCGAGCACACCGTCCGGCACGGTCTCGCTGACGCGCACGCCGGTGATGCGCATCACCACATCGTTGAGGCTTTCCAGGTGCTGGATGTTGACCGTGGTCCAGACATCGATGCCGGCGTCCAGCAGCTCCATCACATCCTGCCAGCGCCGCTCATGGCGGCTGCCCGGCGCGTTGCGATGGGCCAGTTCATCCACCAGCACCAGCGCCGGGTGCCGTGCCAGCACGGCATCCAGGTCCATCTCCTGCAGGGTGTGGCCGTGGTAGGCCACTGCCTTCAGCGGCAGCTGCGGCAGGCCCTCCAGCAGCGCCTCGGTATCGGCGCGGCCGTGGGTTTCCACCAGCCCCACCACCAGGTCAACGCCACGGCGCAGCTGTTCCTGCGCGCGGGTCAGCATGGTGTAGGTCTTGCCCACGCCCGGCGCCGCGCCGAGGAATACGGTCAGCTTGCCGCCGGCTTCGCGTTGCAGGCCTTCGACCAGGGCATCGGCCTGGCGGGTACGCGCATCAGTCATGGGTGCCGCTGTCATGCCCGCCATTGTGCGCGCAGCCGGTGCAGGCCGGCATCACGGCGCCTTGGCCGCGTGGTCCAGCGCGAAGTTCAGCGTCACCACGTTCACCCGCGGCTGGCCGAACAGGCCCCACTGGCGGCCTTCGGTATGCGCCTGCACCAGCGCTTGTACGCGCTCCACCGGCAGGCCACGGGCACGCGCTACGCGTGCCACCTGCAGCTGAGCCGCCGCCGGCGACAGCTGCGGATCCAGGCCGCCTGCGGACTGGGTGACCAGATCCGCAGGCACCTGCGGCGGCGCGACACCTTCGCGTGCGGCGACCGCAGCCGTGCTGGCGGCCACGCGCTCGGCCAGAGCCGGGTTGCTGCGCGCCATGTTGGAACCGGCCGCGGCCATCGGGTCGTAGTTGGCGGCCGACGGGCGCGCCTGGAAGTAGCCATCACCGGTGAACGGCTGCGACAGCCATGCCGAGCCGCGTACCTGGCCGTTGCCATCGCGCAGCAGGCTGCCCTCGGCCTGGGTCGGGTAGGCCAGGCCGGCGAAGCCGGTGGCGATCCCGGCGTAGACCGCGCCGGCCAGCAGCAGGGTGGCCAGGCCCAGGCCGATCGCCGGGCGCCAGCTTGCGCCATCCTGCAGGCTGGCCACGCGGGCCTCGGCCTTCTGTTCGCGCGGAAGGGAAGACGAAGTGGAAACAGTACGGTTCATGCGCCGAATACCAGGACAAGAAGGAGGTCGATCGCCTTGATTGCCGCGAACGGCAGCAGCACGCCGCCGAGGCCGTACACCAGCATGTTCCGGCGCAGCAGCGCCGTTGCGGTGGCCGGGCGGAAGCGCACGCCACGCAGGGCGAGCGGAATCAGGGCGGGAATCACCAGGGCGTTGAAGATCAGCGCCGCCAGCACCGCGTTGCGCGGGCTCGACAGCTGCATCACGTTCAGTGCGGCCATGGTCGGAACGGCAGCGGCGAACAGCGCCGGCAGGATCGCAAAGTACTTGGAGACGTCGTTGGCCAGCGAGAAGGTGGTCAGCGCGCCGCGGGTGATCAGCTGCTGCTTGCCCACTTCCACCACCGCCAGCAGCTTGGCCGGGTCCGAATCGAGGTCGACCATGTTGCCGGCCTCCTTCGCCGCCTGCGTACCGGAGTTCATCGCCAGGCCGATGTCGGCCTGGGCCAATGCCGGGGCGTCGTTGGTGCCGTCGCCGACCATCGCCACCAGGCGGCCGCCGGCCTGCTCCTGGCGGATGCGCGCCAGCTTGTCTTCCGGTCGCGCTTCGGCGATGTAGTCGTCGACGCCGGCCTCGGCAGCGATGGCGGCGGCGGTCAGCGGGTTGTCACCGGTGATCATCACCGTGCGGATGCCCATCGCCCGCAGCTGCGCGAACTTCTCGCGCATGCCGTGCTTGACCACGTCCGACAGCTCGATCACGCCCAGCACGTGGCGGCCCTCGGCCACCACCAGCGGGGTGGCGCCGTTGCGCGCGACCTGCTCGACACGACCGGCCAGCTCGGCCGGCACGTTGCCGCCCAGCGCCTGCACGTGGGCACGGATCGCATCGGCGGCACCCTTGCGGATCTGCCGCCCATGTTCCAGGTCGACGCCGGACATGCGGGTCTGGGCAGTGAAGGCCAGGTAGTCGGCATGGTCCGGTTCGGCGGTGGCACAACCCTGTTCGCGCGCCAGGCGCACGATCGACTTGCCTTCCGGGGTGGGGTCGGCCAGCGAAGAGAGCAGCGCTGCTTCGCGCAGCTGGCTGGCGTCGATGCCGGCCAGCGGATGGAAATGACTGGCCTGGCGGTCGCCGTAGGTGATGGTGCCGGTCTTGTCGAGCAGCAGCACGTCCACGTCACCCGCCACTTCCACCGCCTTGCCCGACTTGGCCAGCACGTTGGCGGCCAGCGCACGGTTCATGCCAGCGATGCCGATGGCCGGCAGCAGCCCGCCGATGGTGGTCGGGATCAGGCACACCAGCAGCGCGATCAGCAGCAGCGGGTCGACCTTCACGCCCACGGAGGCGCCGATCGCCGGCAGCGTCGCCACCACCACCAGGAAGGTCAGCGTCATCGCCGCCAGCAGCAGGGTCAGCGCGATCTCGTTCGGGGTCTTCTGGCGGTTGGCACCCTCCACCAGGGCAATCATCCGGTCCAGGAAGCTGTGGCCCGGCTCGGCGGTCACCCGCACGATGATCTGGTCGGACAGCACCTTGGTGCCGCCGATCACGCCGGAGCGGTCGGTACCGGCCTCGCGCAGCACCGGTGCCGACTCGCCGGTCACCGCCGCTTCGTTGATGGTGGCCAGGCCCTGCACGATCTCGCCGTCGGCCGGCACCAGCTCACCGGCACTGACGATCACATGGTCGCCCGGGCGCAGTTCGGCGGCGGGTACCAGGGTTTCGGCAGCGCCCGGCTGCGGCGCTGCCAGCCGGCGCGCTACCAGATCCTGGCGGGCACGGCGCAGCGAGGCGGCCTGGCCACGGCCGCGCGCTTCGGCCACCGCCTCGGCGAAGTTGCCGAACAACACGGTCACCAGCAGGATCGCGGTCACCGCCAGACCGAAGCCCAGCGGCGCATTGCCGGTCAGGGTGACGATGGCGGCGACGATCGTGCCGGCCATCACCACCGCCATCACCGGGCTGCGTACCAGGTGCATCGGTGACAGCTTGCGCACTGCGTCGACCAGCGCACGGCGCAGGCCGGGGCCATCGAGCAGGGCAGGGCGCGGTGCAAGGGAACTGCGGGTGGAACTTGCTTGGGTACTCATCAGGGTGTCCTTAGTGCAGTCCCAGGCTCAGGTGGTCGGCGATCGGGCCGAGTACCAGCGCCGGCATGAACTGCAGCACGGTCAGGATGACGATCACCGAGACCAGGGTCAGGGCGAAGGTCGGGGTTTCGATCTGCAGGCTGCCGGCAGACTCCGGCGCCTGGCGCTTGGCGGCCAGCTGTGCGGCCACTACCAGCGGAATGATCAGCAGCGGGAAGCGGCCCAGCAGCAGCACCAGCGAGCAGCTCAGGTTCCACCACAGCGTGGCGTCACCCAGCCCTTCGAAGCCCGAACCGTTGTTGGCGTAGGCCGAGACGTACTCGTAGAAGACCTGGCTGATGCCATGGAAACCGGGGTTGGACGTGCCGGCCAGACCGGGCACGGCCAGGGTGATGGCGGTGAACACCAGCAGGGTGATCGGCTGCAGCAGCACCAGCAGGGCCAGCAGGCGTACCTGTGGCGTCTCCAGTTTGCGGCCGAACAGTTCCGGCGTACGCCCGGTCATCAACCCGGCCAGGAACACGCCCAGCAACAGGTACACGATGAACTGCTGCAGGCCACAGCCAATGCCGCCCCAGATCGCGCTGACCAGCATGTTGACCATCGCGATGCCGCCACTGAGCGGCGCCAGCGAATCGTGCATGCCGTTGACCGAGCCGTTGGAGACCTGGGTGGTCACCGCCGCCCACAGCGCCGTGCCATCGGCGCCGAAGCGCACCTCCTTGCCTTCCATCAGCAGCGGCGTAGCGGCGCTGGCACTGTGTCCTTCGCTCCACATCATCGCGCCGGTGGAAAGCAGCGACATGCCCAGCATGCAGGTGAACACCAGGGCGCCGAAGCGACGCCGGCCAGTGAACGCACCGATCATGAAGATCACCGCCATCGGCACCAGCAGGATGCCGACGATCTCCAGCGCGTTCGACAGCGGGGTCGGGTTCTCCAGCGGGAAGCTGCTGTTCGGGCCATACCAGCCGCCACCGTTGGCGCCCAGCTGCTTGGCCGCGACCATCGCCGCCACCGGGCCCAGCGGCAGCTTCTGTTCGGCCATGCCGGCGCTGGCATCGATCGGCGTGGCCTGTGGCCCACCGGCCATCGTCGATGGCACGCCCTGGCTGGTCAGCACCAGCGTCCACACCAGGCACAGCGGCAACAGGAAGCGCACGCACAGGCGCACCACGTCCACGTAGTAGTTGCCCACCGCCACCTGGCGGTCATCGCCGCTACCGGTGGCGGCCGCAGCCTGCGGCGCACGCGAGAACAGCGCGCGCAGCGTGGCCACCGCCAGCGCCAGCCCCATCATCGGCGTCACCACCTGCAGGCCGGTGATACCGGTCATCTGCGAGAGGTAGGACAGCTGCGCCTGGCCCGAATAGTGCTGCTGGTTGGTGTTGGTCAGGAACGAGATCATCGTGTGCAGCGCGGTGTCCCAGCGCATGTTCGGGATCTGATCCGGATTCAGCGGCAGCCAGGCCTGGGTCATGAACACCGCCTGGGTCAGTACCGCGACCACCACGTTGCTCAGGACGAAGGCCAGCACGTAGCCGCGCCAGGACATCGAGCGCGATGGATCGACGCCGAACACCCTGTACAGCGGCTTCTCGATCCAGTGGAACAGCACGTCGACCTTCATCGGCGTGCCACGCATCACGCGGGCCAGGTACAGGCCCAGCGGCCACGCCAGCAGCAGGCTGGCGGCAATAATCACAAGCATCTCAGTCATGGCCGGCTCCGCTCAGAACGACTCGGGCCGCAGCACGACATAAAGAAGATAGGCGGCGGCGACCAGCACCAGCACGCCACACAACAACGACAGCCAGGGGGACATTGCAATAGCGTCCTGGTGGAACCCCTCCACCTCAGGCCGCCATCGTCGTCCTGCCCCCCATAAACGCACTACGCGCCGGACCGGGCCGACGCGTAAAGAGTGCATAAATTCCGTGGGCCAACCCGTAACCGGGCCCGGGGTAGCGCCGGGCCATGCCCGGCGGCAGGAGCGTCGTCAGCCTGCCGGGGCAGCCGGCGCCACGCCCTTCAGCTCGCGATAGCGCTGCAGGGTGCTTTCAATTTCCGCCTTCAACGCCTGCTGCTGCTGCAGGAACCCGGCCTGCAGGCGCTGCTGCGACTGCAGCTGCACGTGCCGCTGGCGGATCGCCTCGGCCTGCTTGTCGGCCACCTTGGCACCGGCCAGTTCGCGGTCACCGGCCGCTGACAACAGGGCTACCAGCGACTCACGCAGGCTGGTGACGTTGTACTCGGCCGTCTTCAGGTTGTTGTCCAGCACTTCCTGGCGCTCGGCGAACACCCGGCGCAGGTCGTCCTCGCTGCCATAGGTGGTCAGCATCGCCTGCTCGGTGCGCTGCCGGGTCTGCTCGGCCATCAGGTCCAGCTGCTGCTGCGCGGCCACCGTGCTGGCGGCGGCGCGCTCTTCGTCGGTCAACGCGCGCTGGACCTGCGCATTGCGCAGGCCACTTTTCGCGTTGAATTCCTCGCGGGCATGGTTGACCGCATCGGCCGGCAGCGAATCACTGCAGATCCGCTCCTTGCCCTCGTTCCAGCAGTACAGCTTCTTCTCCACCTTGTCGCCACCCCGCGACTGCGCCGGCAGTGTGAACGGCACGGCCAGCAGCAGGCCAGCAAAGAGAACAGCAGGAACTCGGGACATGACCTTTCCCCTGGGTCGGTCAGCGGATCGAACGGACGCCGTACTGGGCCCGGTAGGCTTCCAGCGGCTGCCGGTAACCCACAAGTTCCGGGTTGCCGGAGGCGAAATCAAGCAGGTCGGCCAGCGATGCCACGGCGATCACCGGAATGCCGGCTTCCTCGGCCACCGACTGCGCCGCCGAACGGCGATCGGTTTCCGAGGCGATCTCCTGGCGGTCCAGCGCCACCACGATGCCGGCCGGGGTGCCACCGGCAGCGCGGATGATGCCCAGTGCTTCGCGGATCGCGGTACCCGCGGTGATCACGTCATCGACGATCAGCACGCGCTTGCCATTCATGTCGGCGCCGATCAGCTGGCCGCCTTCGCCATGGTCCTTGGCTTCCTTGCGGTTGAACGACAGCGGCAGGTCGCGGCCACGCTGGGCCAGCTCGCAGGCCATCGCGGTGGCCAGCGGAATGCCCTTGTAGGCGGGGCCGAACACCACGTCGTACTTGATTCCGGTGGCGTCGATGGCATCGGCGTAGCAGGCGCCGAGCTGCGACAGCAGCGAACCGGAGTCGAAACGACCGGCGTTGAAGAAATAGGGGCTCAGCCGGCCGGACTTGAGGGTGAACTGGCCGAAGCGCAGGGCGTCGGCGGTCAGGGCCAGCTGCAGGAAACGGTGGCGGTGGTCGCTCATCAAAACTCGATTCATCTTCATTTGGAGCACAAATCCTAATCCAGCTGGGCGTTTCGCGCTCGTCCGGGCCCGTGTGAAGGGTGCTGCGGCCCGGCCTGGCGGACTGCGCAGCCCCGCGGGCAACCGGTATGCTTGCCCGGTTTCCCGCCGCAGGTCCCCCGCATGCGCATCATCAGTTTCAACGCCAATGGCATCCGTTCCGCCGCGACCAAGGGCTTCCTCGACTGGTTCCGTGCCCAGGACGCCGACGTCCTGTGCATCCAGGAAACCAAGGCCCAGGAAGACCAGCTGACCGACCCGATGTTCCGCCCGGATGGCCACCACTGCTTCTACCGCGATGCCATCACCAAGAAGGGCTACAGCGGGGTGGCGATCTACAGCAAGCGCGAGCCGGACCAGGTCATCACCTCGCTGGGCTGGGCCCCGTTCGACGACGAAGGCCGCTACATCGAGGCGCGCTACGGCAACCTCAGTGTGGTCTCCTTCTATATCCCGTCCGGCAGCTCGGGCGACCTGCGCCAGGGCTTCAAGTTCGAAGTGATGGAATGGCTGCGGCCGATCCTCGAAGAGTGGGCGCGCAGCGGCCGCGACTACGTGCTGTGCGGCGACTGGAACATCGTGCGTTCGGCGCTGGACATCAAGAACTGGAAGTCCAACCAGAAAAACTCCGGCTGCCTGCCGGAAGAGCGCGACTGGCTCAACGCCCTGTGCGCGGACCACGGCCAGGCCACCGATGTCGCCGCCGGCCGCGGCTGGGCCGATGCCTACCGCCTGCTCAACCCCACCGGCGAGGACTACACCTGGTGGAGCAACCGTGGCGCCGCCCGCGCCAACAACGTCGGTTGGCGCATCGACTACCAGTTCATCACCCCGGGCCTGCGTGACCGCCTGCGCAGCTGCTCGATCTACCGCGACGAGCGCTTCTCCGACCACGCCCCGTTCACCGTGGACTACGACCTGTGACCGAGGCTGCCAAGCCGCGCCGACCCTGGCAGCAGGTGGTTTCCAACCTGAGCCAGCGCAAGGTGCTGGCGATGCTGCTGCTCGGCTTCAGCTCCGGCCTGCCGATCTATCTGGTGGGCAACACGCTCGGCTTCTGGATGCGCAAGGAAGGCATCGAGCTGAGCACGATCGGTTTCCTGTCATGGGTCGGGCTGGCCTACACCATGAAGTTCCTGTGGGCGCCGATCGTCGACAAGACCGACGTGCCTCTGTTCGGTCGTTTTGGCCGCCGCCGCGGCTGGATGCTGCTGTCGCAGCTGGTCGTAGTGGTGGGCCTTGTCGGCATGGCGCTGGTCCAGCCCAAGGGGGGCCAGATCCAGTTCCTGGGCATCGCCTGGCAGCACATCGTCGTGTTCGGCGTGATGGCCGTGATCGTGGCGTTTGCTTCGGCCACCCAGGACATCGTCATCGATGCCTGGCGCATTGAAAGTGCGGACAACAGCGAGCAGCTTGGCCTGCTGACCTCATCCTCGGCATTGGGCTACCGCACTGCGTTGCTGGTCACCGATGCGCTGATCCTGATCATCGCGGCCCGTGTTGGCTGGCAGGTCTCCTACGAGATCATGGCCGTGCTGATGGCGCTTGGCGTGGTAGCCGTGGTCATGGCCCGTGAACCCGCGCGGGAAGTGGCTGCCGTGCAGGCACAGGCGACCTCCCTGTGGACGCCGCGCGGATTGTTCGACGCCGTGGCGGGGCCGTTCATCGCCTTCGTCCGCGAGCATCGCAGCGGCGCGATCCTGATCCTGGTGGCCATCAGCGTCTATCGCATGGCCGACTTCGTCATGGGGCCGATGGCCAACCCGTTCTACGTCGATCTTGGCCTGGACGAGGACACCGTTGGCGCGGTGCGTGGCTCGGTGGGCCTGGTCGCGACCTTCGTCGGCATTGCTGCGGCAGGCCTGGTCTCGGTGCGCTGGGGGGTGCTGGCGGCGCTGATGGTGGGTGCCGTGCTGGGGCCGGCCTCCAACCTGGCATTTGCCTGGCTGGCCTATTCGGGCCCGGACACGACCCATTTCGCCGTGGCCATGGCAATCGACAACTTCGCCAGCGGTTTCGCCGGTACGGCGCTGATCGCCTATATGTCCAGCCTGACCAGCATCGGATACACCGCAACCCAGTACGCGCTGCTGAGTTCGTTCTACGCGATGCCCGGCAAGGCGCTCAAGGGGCTCTCGGGGTGGTCGGTACAGACGCTCGCACAGGGCCGGACGCTGCTGGAAGGCTACGCGCTGTTCTTCGTCGGTACCGCGCTGGTGGCGATCCCGGTGGTGATCCTCTGCGCCCTGCTGATCCTGCAGCAGCGCCGTCGCCAGGCCGCCAGCTCGACCTGATTGCCTGCCCGCCCGGTCTGCGGGATCATCGCCCCCGACGCGCCGAGGGGGCGGTGCCTTGCGAACGGGGAAGTGAGCATGGCCGACGTTGTGCTGCGGGACCTGGACCCGCTGCTGCTGGAACGCATCCGACGTGTCGCGGTCGCCCGCGGCTGGACCCACGAACAGACCTGCGCCGCTTTGCTGGAGCAGGGCCTGTTCAGCAGTGAACTGGAAGTTCGCTCCGGCTTCGGCGATCCCGAAGTGGACGCGCTCTCCGACGCCATCGCCGCCCTGCAGGCCTTGCCCGCAGGGCAGGGCTTCGATTAGCGGCCGCGCCGCAATGCTGTAGAGCCGAGCCCACGCTCGGCTGCTCTTCGCCGGCCCACGCCAAGCCGAGCATGGCTCGGCTCCACAACGGCGCCTTACATGCGCCGATGACGCCACCTCACGCCAGGTGGATCGCCCCGAGGATCCGCGGCCCCTTGGCCCCGGTCACGCTCGGCAGGTTGCCGGCCAGCCCGTCCATCGTCCGCTGCGCCAGCCAGGCAAAGCCCATCGCCTCCACGTACTCCGGGTCCAGCCCGAGCACCGCGCTGGATTCCACCTGCACGTCCGGCAGCCGCGCCGCCAGCCGCTTCATCAGCTGCCGGTTGCGCACACCGCCGCCACAGACCAGCAGGCGCCGGGTCTGCGGCTGCTGCGCCAGCAGCGCATCGGCCACCGTCGCCACGGTCAGCTCCAGCAGGGTGGCCTGCACATCGGCCGCAGCGTATTGGCCTTCGCCCATGTGCGTCTCGGCCCACGCCAGGTGGAACTGCTCACGGCCGGTGCTCTTCGGCGGTGGCAGCGCGAACCACGGGTCCGAGCGCCAGCCGGCGAGCAGGCTTTCGTCCACCGCGCCGCTGGCGGCGTAGGCGCCGTCGGCATCGAAGGTGCGGCCGGTGTGGCGCTGGCACCAGGCATCCATCAACGCGTTGGCCGGGCCGGTATCGAAGCCACGCACCGCACCTTCGCGCGGGATCAGGGTCAGGTTGGCGATGCCGCCCAGGTTGAGCACCGCGCGGTCCTCATCGGCGGTGCCCAGCATGCCCAGGTGGAAGGCCGGCATCAGGGGTGCGCCATGGCCACCGGCCGCCACGTCGCGGCGGCGGAAGTCGGACACCGTGGTGATTCCGGTCAGCTCCGCGATGCGGTTGCCATCGCCCAACTGGACGGTGAAGGCGGGGTCGGCCAGCGGGCGATGGCGCACGGTCTGGCCGTGCGAGCCGATCGCGCGCACCTGGCTGCGATCCACGCCGGCCTCGGCCAGCAGCTGGTTGGCGGCTTCGGCGAAGTTGATCGCGATCCGCGCATCCAGCTCGCCCAGCTCCTCCAGCGAGTCCAGCGGGCCGCCCTCACCCAGCGCCACCAGCCGCGCACGCAGCACCGGCTCCCAGCGGGCGGTCAGCCCGTGCACGAAGCGGCAGCCGCCGCCGGCGGGGAACTGCACCAGCGCGGCATCGATGCCATCGGCGCTGGTGCCCGACATCAGGCCAAGGTACAGGGGGGCGTCAGCGTCGGCAGTCGTGTTCATGGCGGGCATAAAAAAAGGACGCGGCAAGCTTGTGCTGCCGCGTCCTTCTTCGTCAACGCAGGGGCTCAGCCGCGCTTGCGGCCGGTGCTGCTCTTGTCCTTGGCGCTGGCCACCTCGGGGGCGGCCTCGTCGCGGCTGGTCGGTGCCGGGCTGGCATCGGCGTAGATCAGCTTTTCCATGCCCTGGATGCGGGCCATCGCCGGCGCGGTCTGCGCGCGGAAGGCGACCAGCTCGGCGCCCTTCAGCGGCTCCGGCGGCGGCATGGTCACGGTCAGCGGGTTGCGGTGCTCGCCGTTGACGCGGAATTCGTAGTGCAGGTGCGGGCCGGTGGCCAGGCCGGTCGAGCCGACATAGCCGATCACCGTGCCCTGGGCCACGCGCTGGCCGGTCTTGATGTTCGCAAAGCGCGACATGTGCCCGTACAGGGTGGTGTGGCCGCGGCCGTGGTCGAGGATCACCACATTGCCGTAGCCGCGCTGCACGCCGGCGAACTGCACGCGGGCATCGCCGGCGGCCATGATCGGGGTGCCGGTGCGCGCGGCGTAGTCCACGCCCTTGTGCATGCGCATCTTGCCCAGCACCGGGTGCTTGCGCGCGCCAAAGGTCGAGCTCAAGCGTGCGAAGGGGATCGGCATGCGGATGAAGCTCTTCTTCAGCGAACGGCCGTTGATGTCGTAGTACTCGGACTTGCCGTTGCGGTCGAAGCGGAAACCGGAATAGGTCTTGCCACCGGTGGTGAAGGTCGCCGCCAGGATCTTGCTGGTGTCCACCTTCTCGCCTTCGCGCCAGGTTTCATCCATCACCACGCTGAAGCGGTCGCCCGGCTGCAGGTCCTTCGAGAAGTCGATGTCGTACTTGAAGATGTCGTCGGTCATCGTCGCGATCGCTGACGGCGACAGCCCGGCGCGGCGGGCCGCGGCATACAGCGAACTGGTGATCTCGCCGCTGGTGACCACGGTGCGCGTGGAGGTCTCGCGCTGGGTCACCTTCTCCTTGATGTCGTCGCCGGTCAGGCTCAGTTCCACCCGGTTGTCGGCATCGCGGTCGAAGCGGATGCTGCGCAGGTCACCGGACAGCGGCATGTCGAAGGCGATCTCGGCACCCGGGCGCAGCTTGGTCAGCGCCTCACGCGCGCCCGGGTGGTCCAGTACCCGGTGCAGGGTGGTGGCCGGGATGCCAGCCTTGTCGAACAGGTCGCTCAGGGTCTGGCCGCGCTGCACGCGCAGCACCTGCCAGCTGTCACCGGGCACCTGCTGCTGGCGGGCCATGGTCAGCGGCGGCAACGGCAGCGCCAGGCTGGTATGGCTGTCGGCAAAGGGGGCGTCGATGGTGTGCGAGAAGCCTGGGACGATCGTTGCCACCAGCGCGCCGATGGTCGCGAACAGGCTGGCATGCATCCAATGGCGGCGGGTCCAGCGCTCATTGAAGGCGGCGGGAAGATGTTGCCTGAGC
>NZ_CM132916.1:330000-332500 GCF_054030835.1 Stenotrophomonas sp. C-A
GGACTGTATGGGAGACACACGGCGGGTGCTAACGTCCGTCGTGAAAAGGGAAACAACCCAGACCCACAGCTAAGGTCCCAAATTCACTGCTAAGTGGAAAACCATGTGGAAAGGCACAGACAGCCAGGAGGTTGGCTTAGAAGCAGCCACCCTTTAAAGAAAGCGTAATAGCTCACTGGTCGAGTCGGTCTGCGGGGAAGATTTAACGGGGCTAAGCAGTGAACCGAAGCTTGGGGTGCATACTTTGTATGCGCGGTAGAGGAGCGTTCCGTAAGCCGTTGAAGGTGGATTGAGAAGTCTGCTGGAGGTATCGGAAGTGCGAATGCTGACATGAGTAACGATAATGCGGGTGAAAAACCCGCACGCCGAAAGCCCAAGGTTTCCTTGCGCAACGTTAATCGGCGCAGGGTGAGTCGGCCCCTAAGGCGAGGACGAAAGTCGTAGTCGATGGGAAGCAGGTTAATATTCCTGCACCTCGCGTAAGTGCGATGGAGGGACGGAGAAGGTTAGGTGTACCAGGCGTTGGTTGTCCTGGGGAAAGGCGGTAGGTTTGGATCTTTGGCAAATCCGGGATCCTCTAAGACCGAGCACCGAGACGAGCCTTTATGGCAAAGTCACTGATACCACGCTTCCAGGAAAAGCTCCTAAGCTTCAGCTTACGCAGACCGTACCGTAAACCGACACAGGTGGGTAGGATGAGAATTCTCAGGCGCTTGAGAGAACTCGGGTGAAGGAACTAGGCAACATGGCACCGTAACTTCGGGAGAAGGTGCACCCTTTTTGGTGGCTCGTGCGAGCTATAGCTGAAGAGGGTCGCAGTAACCAGGCCGCTGCGACTGTTTATCAAAAACACAGCACTCTGCAAACACGAAAGTGGACGTATAGGGTGTGACGCCTGCCCGGTGCTGGAAGGTTAATTGATGGGGTCAGCCGCAAGGCGAAGCTCTTGATCGAAGCCCCAGTAAACGGCGGCCGTAACTATAACGGTCCTAAGGTAGCGAAATTCCTTGTCGGGTAAGTTCCGACCTGCACGAATGGCGTAACGACAGCGGCGCTGTCTCCACCCGAGACTCAGTGAAATTGAAATCGCTGTGAAGATGCAGCGTTCCCGTGGCAAGACGGAAAGACCCCGTGAACCTTTACTATAGCTTTACACTGAACGTTGAGTTCGTCTGTGTAGGATAGGTGGGAGGCTATGAAACTGTGGCGCTAGCTGCAGTGGAGCCATCCTTGAAATACCACCCTGTCGTGCTTGACGTTCTAACCTGGGCCCATTATCTGGGTCGGGGACCGTGTATGGTGGGTAGTTTGACTGGGGCGGTCTCCTCCTAAAGAGTAACGGAGGAGCTCGAAGGTACGCTCAGCGCGGTCGGACATCGCGCACTGTGTGCAAAGGCATAAGCGTGCTTGACTGCAAGATCGACGGATCAAGCAGGTAGGAAACTAGGACTTAGTGATCCGGTGGTTCTGTATGGAAGGGCCATCGCTCAACGGATAAAAGGTACTCCGGGGATAACAGGCTGATACCGCCCAAGAGTTCATATCGACGGCGGTGTTTGGCACCTCGATGTCGGCTCATCACATCCTGGGGCTGTAGTCGGTCCCAAGGGTATGGCTGTTCGCCATTTAAAGTGGTACGCGAGCTGGGTTCAGAACGTCGTGAGACAGTTCGGTCCCTATCTGCCATGGGCGTTGGAGATTTGAGAGGGGCTGCTCCTAGTACGAGAGGACCGGAGTGGACGAACCTCTGGTGTTCCGGTTGTCACGCCAGTGGCATTGCCGGGTAGCTATGTTCGGAAGCGATAACCGCTGAAAGCATCTAAGCGGGAAGCGCGCCTCAAGATGAGATCTCCCGGGGCACAAGCCCCCTGAAGGAACCATGTAGACTACGTGGTTGATAGGTCAGGTGTGTAAGTACAGCAATGTATTGAGCTAACTGATACTAATGATCCGAGAGGCTTGACCATATAACCTCAAGTTGCCTTGGCTTTACGACAACGTCGTAAGAGCATCCAAGTGCACGCTACGTCACAAGAACTACGAGAGGCAGGCGCCTTATCCGGCTGTATCGGATGGCGACGCTCCAACCGCCTCCCTGGTGAAATTAGCGCTGTGGAACCACCCGATCCCATCCCGAACTCGGAAGTGAAACGCAGCTGCGCCGATGGTAGTGTGGCTCAAGCCATGCGAGAGTAGGTCATCGCCAGGGTTTACACCCGAGAACCCCGCTGCATGCGCAGCGGGGTTTTCCTTTTTTTGCAGGCACCCGGTTTCGACCTGGACTTGCAGCAACAACTTCACGAAGAACTTGAAGTTCCTCAAACAAGTTGTTGACAAAGCTGAAAGGCCTGCCATAATAGGCGGCTCGCAACGACGAAAGACCCTCGGGTCCAACGACGAAGCAGCATCGGCAACAACGTCCACTCCGGTGAGGCGGCCTTGAAAAAAGGTGTTGACGAAGCGGAAAAGCCGGCTATAATGGGCGGCTCGCTACGAAGGG